>JAFYME010000073.1 GCA_017556765.1 Bacteroidales bacterium | reverse complement strand
TCCAGCACTGTGTAGTCTCGATAGAGTCTGCAGGACGGAGAACGAGTACAGAGTTCTTTCCGTGGTGGTTCTTGAGCTTCTCCATAAGGCGGATCTGTGCCTCCTGCTCAACAGGCTCGTGAGTAGGGCCGTCCTCACCTACGCGGAATGCGTCATGTGTCCAGATGAATTTGACAGGGAGCTCCATGAGAGCAGCCATACGTACAGCTGGCTTCATATAGTCTGAGAATACGAAGAATGTACCGCAAGCAGCGATCACACCACCGTGAAGCGCCATACCGATGCAGCAGCAAGCCATTGTAAGCTCTGCAACACCTGCCTGGAAGAATGCGCCGCTGAAGTCATCCTTAGTCATTGAAGTAGTCTTGTTAAGGAATCCGTCAGTCTTGTCTGAGTTAGAAAGGTCAGCTGAAGAGCAGATCATGTTAGGAACCTGCTGAGCGAGCTGGCTGAGAACTGCTGCAGATGCGTTTCTTGTAGCATCGCCGGCCTTCTGCTGAACGAGGGACCAGTCTACCTTAGGAGCAGCGCCGCTGAACCACTCTGCCTGTGCGGCAGCCTTCTCAGGATTTGCAGCTGCCCATGCAGCCTCCTCCTCGTGACGTGCAGCAACGATAGCCTTGAGCTCCTCCTCACGCTTAGCGTAGAGAGCCTTGACCTCGTCAAAGATCACGAATGGGTTCTCAGGATCACCACCGAGGTTTGCGACTGTATTCTTGAATGCGTCGCCGCCGAGAGGCGCGCCGTGAGTCTTGCAGTTGCGCTCGTAAGAAGAACCGTCAGCCTTGAGAGCACCCTTACCCATCACGCACTTACCGATGATGAGGGTTGGCTGTCCCTTCACTTCCTTAGCCTCGTCGAGAGCCTTGCGGATCTGCTCGCAGTCGTTACCGTTGATTGTGATGACATGCCATCCCCATGAACGGTACTTCATCTCTGTGTTCTCTGTCATTACGTCAGCGCACTCTGTAGAGAGCTGGATGTCATTTGAGTCATAGAACATGATGAGGTTGTCGAGACCGAGGTGACCGGCGATACGGCCAGCTCCCTGTGAGATCTCCTCCTGTACACCACCGTCAGAAATGTATGCGTAGATAGTCTCCTTTGCGAATGTAGGGTTTGCCGTACGTGCAGCAAGGAACTTTGCAGCGATTGCAGCACCTACTGCAAATACGTGACCCTGTCCGAGAGGACCTGATGTGTTCTCGATTCCGCGTGCGAGGTCTACCTCAGGGTGACCTGGAGTAGGTGACTCCCACTGGCGGAGCTGCTGGAGCTCCTCAAGAGAGAACTTGCCTGCGAGAGCAAGCTGAGAATAAAGCATCGGAGCCATGTGGCCTGGGTCGAGGAAGAAACGGTCACGGCCTTCCCACTTCGGATTTGCAGGGTCATACTGAAGATACTCAGAGTAGAGTACGTTGATGAAGTCAGCACCTCCCATCGCACCGCCTGGGTGACCAGATTTAGCCTTTTCAACCATTGAAGCTGCAAGGATACGGATGTTATCCGCAGCAAGATTCATTACTTTTACGTCGTTCATAATTATTAAATAATATGGTTATAATTGTCTGTCGAGCGCATTACACGCAAAAATCGCATAAATATAGTATTTTTCTCTTACGTTCGGAAATATTTGAAGACTTTTTTCTTAAACCGCTTCCATGCAGTACCTCAGGCAGCATTCCTCAACAAACACCTGTATTTCAAGAACCAGCCCGCGTAACATGACAAAATGTATCAAATTTGACAGCAAATAACATTGTTTCCACACATTTGTTCCGAAAATTAAAGCGGTTGGAACCCAATTCGAATGATTTTGTCATCAAAGTTTATAACTTTGTAGAAATTGCCAATAATATTAACAACTAATACCAACATTATGTCACAGAACCCAAATGAAGCCAAAGGCTTTTACAAATTATCGTGGCTCCAGCGCATCGGCTTCGGTGCCGGCGATATGGCCCAGAACCTCATCTATCAGACAGTCAGCATCTGGCTGCTCTTCTTCTACACCAACGTTTACGGCCTTGCTCCGGGAGCAGCCGCTCTGATGTTCCTCATCGTCCGCCTCGTGGACGTACTTTGGGACCCTATCGTAGGAGCATTTGTCGACAAGGGCAACCCGAAGTGGGGTAAATACCGTTCATGGCTCATCCTCGGAGGTATTCCTCTCGCAGGTCTCGCAATCCTCTGCTTCTGGAACCAGTTCAACGGATCGCTCCTTTATGCATACATCACATACGTCGGCATGAGCATGTGCTACACATTGGTGAACGTACCTTACGGAGCGCTCAACTCATCGCTCACACGTGACACAGAGGAGATCACCATCCTTACTTCGACACGTATGTTCATGGCCAACCTCGGAGCGCTCATCGTGAAGTCCCTCCCTATGGTGATCGCCATCTTCGCTCCTCTTGCAGCTGACGGAACAGCGATCACAGACAAGCCAGAGGCTGCTCCAGCATGGTTCATCACAATGACAATCTTCGGAATCGCAGGTCTCGCCCTCCTCATCTTCTGCTTCTCGCAGTGTAAGGAAAAGGTCGTGATGGACGCCAAGGAGTCTGAAAACGTGAAGGTGAGCGACCTTTGGATGGAGTTCCTCCGCAACCGTCCTTTGAGAGTCCTCGCATTCTTCTTCATCACAGCATTCGCCATGATGAGTGTAGGAAACGCAGCAGACGCATATTTCATGACATATAATGTAGGCGCAACTCCGATGATGACAACCGCATTCATGTGGCTCGGTACAATCCCTGCATTCATCTTCATGCCTCTCGTTCCTGCGATCAAGAAGAAGATCGGCAAGAAGGGCATGTTCTACCTCTTCCTCGGAACAGCCGTTATCGGTATGGCGATGATGTATGTATTCGTTCAGGTCGAGGCCCTCAAGCAGTTCTGGCTCCTCTGCGTAGCTCAGTTCGTGAAGAGCACAGGTATCATCGTGGCTACAGGTTACATGTGGGCTCTCGTTCCAGAAGTAGTATCTTATGGTGAGTACACTTCAGGCAGACGTATCGCAGGTATCGTGAACGCGCTTACAGGTATTTTCTTCAAGGCAGGTATGGCTCTCGGCGGCGTAGTTCCGGGTCTCGTGCTTGCAATCGTAGGCTTTGACGCAAATCTTCCTCAGCAGACAGCGCTTGCAGAGCAGGGTATCCTCTGGCTCGTATGCGTGATCCCTGCAGTTCTCCTCTTCCTTGCCATGTTCATCATCTCGAAGTATGAGCTCGAGGATGACGTGATCGACAAGATCAACATGGAGATCGAGGCAAGAGCTAAAAACGCATAATCAATATTAACATCCCCCGGCCCCGGCCGGGGTTTAACCACAAATAAGATATGAAAACACCAAAACGTTATCTTTGTCCATGGGACTATATGGCAGACCCATCAGTTCACGTATGGGACGGCAGACTTTATATTTATCCTTCTCATGACTGGGAGCCAGCAGATTTCGTAGAGAATGACAACGGTGACCACTTCAACATGAAGGACTATCATGTATTGAGCCTTGAGGGCGACCCGATGACAGCTGAGGTGGTAGACCACGGAAAGGTTCTGGACGTTGCAGACATTCCATGGGCAGGTCGCCAGCTTTGGGACTGCGAGGTTGCAAGAAAGGACGGCAAGTACTACATGTACTTCCCGCTCAAGGACAGAAACGACATCTTCCGTCTCGGTGTTGCAATCAGCGACAAGCCGGAAGGACCTTTCATTCCGCAGCCAGATCCTGTAAGAGGCAGCTACAGTATCGACTATGCTGTCTTCGAAGAGAACGGAGAGTATTATATGTACTTCGGAGGTCTTTGGGGCGGCCAGCTCCAGCGTTACCAGGACAACAAGGCTCTTGAGAGCGCTTATCTTCCAGAAGGCAAGGAACCTGCTCTTCCAAGCCGCGTCGTACGCTTGAGCGAGGACATGCTCGGATTTGCAGAGGAGCCAAAGCCAGTAGTAATTCTTGACAAGGACGGAAACCCTCTTACAGCAGACAATCCATACAGATTCTTCGAGGCTTCATGGATGCACAAGTACAATGGAAAGTACTACCTTTCATACTCTACTGGTGACACCCACTATCTCTGCCACGCTATCGGTGACAGCCCATACGGACCTTTCACATACGCGGGCGTCATCATGACTCCGGTTGTAGGTTGGACAACTCACCACTCTATCGTCGAGTACAACGGCAAATGGTGGCTCTTCCACCACGACAGCGTTCCTTCAGGCGGAAAGACATGGCTCAGAAGCCTCAAGGTATGCGAACTTACATATGATGAAAACGGCATAATTCAGACAATCGAAGGACTTGATGAATAAGAATTGTGCGTTTCTCATAACCGCATTGCTTACCATTATCTGCTGCTGTAGCAAGCCAGTGGATAATGGTAATGCTTTATGGCTGCCTGAGGGAGATCCGCAGGTAAATGCGGAGGTCGTGGTAGATGAAACCCTCGACCTTATAAATGACGGCTACATGATAAAGGACACCCCTGAGGGAAGAAAGATCATGGCCAAGACCGAAATCGGTGCACTTTACGGAACATACGCCCTCCAGCGTCTTGAGAGGACAGGAAAGGCGGGCGGTACTCTCGACATCAGGGAAGAACCGTCATATGAGCGTCGTATCCTCAACCACTGGGATAACCTTGACAACACTGTTGAAAGAGGCTATGCAGGATGGTCAATATGGCACTGGGGCGAGCCTGTTCCAGTAGAGCTCATCAAGGAATATTCACGCCTGAACGCCTCTATCGGCATCAACGGCAGTGTCCTCAACAACGTGAATGCAACTCCTGAGATGCTCAGCAGGGAAAAACTCGAAAGAGTAGCAGAAATCGCAGACATCATGCGTCCGTACGGAATCCATGTATATCTTTCCGTAAACTTCTCGTCTCCGGCAGAACTTGGCGGTCTTGAGACATCAGACCCGCTCGCGCCAGAAGTACGCCAGTGGTGGGCAGACAAGGTTGCGGAGATCTACTCATTGATCCCTGACTTCGGAGGCTTCCTTGTAAAGGCTAACTCAGAGGGACTTCCTGGTCCTCAGGACTTCGGAAGGACTCATGCAGACGGAGCGAACATGCTTGCAGACGCCCTGAAGCCTTATGACGGCATCGTAATGTGGCGTGCATTCGTGTATTCTCCAAAGAGCTCAGACAGAGCGAACCAGGCAGCAGAGGAATTCCAGCCGCTTGACGGACAGTTCCGCGACAATGTGCTTGTCCAGATCAAGAACGGCCCTGTGGATTTCCAGCCACGCGAGCCATTCAGCCCGCTTTTCGGCCTCATGCCGCAGACACAGCTCATGGCCGAGTTCCAGATCACACAGGAGTATCTCGGATTCTCGAACCACCTCGTATACCTGATCCCTCTCTTCAAGGAATGTCTTGACAGCGACACATACTGCGAAGGTCCTGGTTCGACAATCGCCGACATCACTACAGGAAAGACATATCCGTCAGTGTACAAGACTACAGCTGTTGCGGGTGTAGCAAACATCGGACGCGACGAAAACTGGTGCGGACACCATTTCGCGCAGTCTTCATGGTATGGTTTCGGCCGTATGGCATGGGATGTAAACCTGACGTCAGAGGAGATTGCACAGGAATGGATCGAGCAGACATTCACATCTGAGCCTGAGTTTGTCGAGCCTGTCCTTGACATGATGATGACATCACGCGAGGCTGCAGTAGACTACATGATGCCTCTTGGATTCCACCATATCTTCGCATGGACACACCATTATGGACCGGAGCCATGGTGCGAAATCCCCGGAGCACGCGTCGACTGGCTGCCTAAGTACTACCACAAGGCAGATTCTGAGGGCGTAGGGTTCGACAGGACACGTTTCGGCAGCGGAAACGTAGATCAGTACCACGAGCCTCTCGCAAGCCTCTACAACTCGATCGAGACTTGTCCTGAAGAGCTTCTCCTGTGGTTCCATCACGTTCCATGGGATCACAAGATGTCCAGCGGACGTACTCTCTGGGACGAAATCTGCCACAGGTATGACAGAGGTATCAAGACCGTACAGGGATATGTCGATCTCTGGAATGAAATGAAGCCATACGTAGACGCAGAGCGTTGGGAAGCCGTACGTGCAAAGCTTGAGATTCAGGAAAGCGACGCACGCTGGTGGCGCGACGCATGTGTGCAGTACTTCATGGAGTTCTCGGAAATGCCGGTTCCGTCAGACGTGGCTCAGCCGGAAAGACCTCTTGAAGAACTCAAGAAGATCAAGCTCGACATGAAGCATCATAACTAAAGAAGGAAGTCGTCCATCCACCTGACTCTTTCGTCAAGGAAATCGGAATTGTACTGAACTTCCTCTTCCCATGAACCCAGGCATATGAGTGAAGCTCCAAGGTATGTACCTATTACAGGCCAACGAGCGAAATTCATTGCCTGGGCTTCATTTATGCATGCGGCAACGTCCTCGAGCTTCTCCTTGACCATAGGGATACGTGGCTTGAACTCCTCCCACTCCTTCTTCACGACTTCCTTGAAATACGGGTCCTGGAAAAGCCTTCCGAAATATTTCCAGTTGCCCCAGATGACCTGATGGGGGTCGGGCTTACGCGGAGGGACCGCCCATGCATCCGTCGGGCCGCCTCTGTATGACGTGCCGAGACTCCATTCCGAATCCCAAAGCGGGCCTTTCTTGAGCTTCGCTCCCCTATGAGGCATGACATAGTACATGTTCGGATCGTGATTTGCCGTCAGTTCGGCTACAATGTACCATTTTGCGAATGATTCGACGTCTATGTACTTTCTATAACCAGTAGCCGGATCCTTGAAATTATCCCCGTACAATGCTTCCTCGAAGGAATTCATGTATCTGAGGATATAATAGTAGTTGTCATCTCCTTCGACGATCTCGCCATCTTCCGGATCAGGATATTTGAATGAGAACTGATAGCCTTTCTTAGCTGTCACGAAGCGGAGCGGCTCCGCCCATGCATAATTGTCATTTTCAAAGAGGAAGCCGTCATCAGCTATGTCGACGCGGTGCTTCTTCTTTTCAATCTGGTCGGTCAGAAGATATACCCCTTTGTATTCTCCGTTCAGGTAAAGGTGGACATGGCGGTAGCGTACGGGGTAATCGACCTGCAGGGCCTCTGAAATATCGCACATGTACGCGGTCCTCAGAAGGGATTTGTCACAATAGTCCGAGAGTAGTACCCAGTCCTTGTTTGCCGGCATTCCGCAGACTGGATGTTTTTCGTCTAGCTTGATCTTGTATGGTTTCTTCGGATATCCGTCCCATGTATAGTTTCCCCTTCCGCGGGCATTTCCAAATGTCTGAAGCGTAACCTTATCGTTTTCCTTTATCGTGATACGCGCGCGAAGATATTCGTCTTTGCTGACAATGTCTGCCTGTCTGTCCGTCATGATCTCCATGACCGGGACATGCCCCGGAGCCTCGCTCATCTTGAATTCCTCCTTCACCGGAGGCTGTGGAACGGGGTCAATTGTATCCTCGCCACACGACGCTGCCAACATCAATGCTGCCGCAAAAAATGATATGATTACTGTCTTTTTCATATTTCCGGACACGCAAGATACGCATATTCGGGGAAATTGCAAAAAATAAGGGCAGCCGTCTGACGGCCACCCTTGACGTTTCCATCAAGAAATATCTTGATTAGGCGTTGAGTGAGTAGTACTCGCAAGTCTTTGAGCCCTTGACCTCAACCTCATTGTTGAGCTTGCCCTCACGAGCGAGCCAACCGAGAGCTGAATAGAACTCTGCGCTGCCGAGACCTGACTCCTTCTTGAGCTTAGACTCAGTCATCTTACCGTTTGCGTTAAGTACATTCCAGATAACGCCTGCGTTGTTTCCAATGTTGTTGATTTCCATAGTCATTAATCTTTATACATTAATTTCTTTTGCGGGGCAAAGATAATCAATAAATTTTATAACTATTTTTAACACAATGAGTTAATATCTAATTGATTGATTAGCGATTTTTGCTGCCTCACTGTCTCCGCTTACAATTTACACAAAATCAAGCGCTTTAGATTACAGATTATCAGTCTTCAGGGGTCCACACTTTTTTAACGCATAACATACGAATTAACAATAAATTAACTATTTTTGTAGGATTACAAATGATTTTAAAGGGTATAAATATGAAAAGATTAGCAATCACACTCATGAGCATCATCATGCTCATGGACTTCACTTCAGCATACGCCTGGGGCCCTAAGGGCCACGATGTGGTAGCGGCCATCGCAGAGCAGCACCTCACTCCGAAGGCCAAGAGAAAGATAAACAAGCTTCTTGAAGGCAAATCAATCGTTTACTATTCTTCATGGATGGACAACATCCAGAACTCTCCATACTGGGAGTACGGCTACAACAAGACAAAGACATGGCATTATGCAAACGTCGACAAGGGTCTGACATATGAGACCATGCCGAAGAACGAGAACGGAGACGTCGTCAATGGCCTCGAGATGCTGACAAAGGAAATGACCGAAAACTACAAGGAGCTGACAGACAGTATGAAGGTCGATTATCTCAAGATGATCGTACATATGGTCGGAGACCTCCACTGCCCGATGCATGCGGGAAGACTTTCAGACCGAGGAGGTAACAACACCAGAGTGATGTGGTTCAGAAACGAGACGAGCCTGCACTCCGTATGGGACAGCAAGATGATCGATTCGGCACGCCAGTGGAGCTATTCGGAATGGTGTGAGCAGCTCGACAGAAAGAGCAGGAAATACAGAAAGGAGATAGTAAAAGGAGATTATGAAGATTGGTTCATGAAGACCGTCGAGGAAGCAGCCAAGCTTTACGACTACGTCGAGAGCACGGGTGAAATCGTCCCATCGCTTTCATACCAGTTCGTATATGACTTCACACCTCTCCTGGAAGAACAGCTTCTGAACGCCGGCTACCGCCTGGCATATGTTCTGAACGAGATATTCGACTAGAAACAAAAAGCAGGACTACACCAGTCCTGCTTTTTATGTATCCTTATTCCTGCGGAACGCCCTTCCATGAAGATGGGACAGGGGCTTTGACGGTCATTTCTTCCTTCTTTACCGGATGAATGAATGTTATGCTGCGGGCATGGAGGGATATGCCTCCGTCAGGATTCGAGCGTGGTGCTCCGTACTTCAGGTCGCCCTTTATAGGGCATCCGAGGTTTGAAAGCTGGCAACGAATCTGGTGGTGGCGGCCCGTCAGAAGTTCTACCTCGACAAGCCAGTAGCGGTCGGTCTTGCCTATCTGGCGGTAATTGAGCTTGGCCAGCTTGGCATCCTTTCGTGCGGCTCCCGGACGGCATACATATGACTTGTTCTGCTTTTCATTGCGCCACATCATGTCCTCCAGACGGCCTTCGGCAGGCTGCGGTTCACGGCACACCAGCGCCCAGTATATCTTATGTACATCCGAATTGCGGAACATCGTATTGAGTCTTTCTAGGGCCTTGGAGGTCTTTGCAAGCACGACGATTCCGCTCACAGGGCGGTCCAGACGGTGCGGCAGGCCCATGAAGACCTGACCCGGCTTGGCGTCGCGCTGCGCTATGAACGCCTTGAATGTCTCCGTAAGAGGTTCATCAGATGTCTTGTCACCCTGAACAATCTCCCCTACCTTCTTGTTCACGACAAGAAGATGGTTGTCTTCATAAAGTATTCTTGATGCGAGGTCGTTGAATTCCTCGGCTGAAAGATTTCTATAGATCATACATTATCTTTTAAAGATCCTTCACTTCGTTCAGGATGACATGAGAAGGTCGGGATGACATTTGTCCGGCAAAAATAGCAAATATGTCATTATCTCGGGCAGGATGTCACATAAAAACTGACAAATTGACATATATTTCTTCGTTCTTGGCATTGGCACAAGTTTCGATATTATCCCAGCGTCAACAAAATTGAATAATAAATTTAAAAAGATAAGAATTATGGGAAAAATCATTGGAATTGACCTTGGAACCACCAACTCATGTGTGGCAGTGATGGAAGGTAATGAGCCTACAGTCATCATCAACAACGAGGGACAGAGAACAACTCCTTCAGTAGTGGCATTCACTGACGGCGGCGAGAGAAAGATCGGTAACCCTGCAAAGCGTCAGGCGATCACAAACCCTCACAAGACAATCTTCTCTATCAAGAGATTCATGGGTGAGAAGTACAGCCAGGTGACAGGTGACATTAACCGCGTGCCTTACAAGGTGGTTAAGGGTGACAACGACACTCCGCGTGTAGACATCGACGGACGTCTCTATTCTCCACAGGAGATCTCTGCAATGATTCTCCAGAAGATGAAGAAGACTGCAGAGGAGTACCTCGGACAGGAGGTTACAGAGGCTGTCATCACAGTTCCTGCATACTTCTCTGACTCACAGCGTCAGGC
>JAFYME010000072.1 GCA_017556765.1 Bacteroidales bacterium | reverse complement strand
TAATCTGATATCACAGGACAGATATCTTGACGTGGTCATCAAGACAGGAAAGGCGAATGCCTACACCATGTCACTGTCGTCACCTGCCGTTGTGATATTCCGCGCAGAAGGCATAACTATCCAGGACTATGTGCTCATTCCGGAGAATGTGACACCGGTTCCGGGCAACGCCGTAGACAATGTCGTAAAGGTGCCTTACGAATGGGTGCTTGACGCCATGGAAGTATTCGACGGCAGGTCAGCAAACAACCAGAAGCGCCTGGCGGCCTCGGCTGATGCAGGTTATGTATCCCTTTCGGACACATTCCTCGGACATACCCTCATGAGGCGTGTGGACGAAGAGGCTACGGCTCTTGCAGGTTACGAGATACTGGCAGACACAAATAACTCGCTGAACGATTTTTATGAAACCGAAAAACAGTCACTGCATGAATAGGATTAGGCTCATATCAGTTCTGGGCCTGCTCCTGTGCGGCATGGCAGCGGTCTCAGCTCAAACATACGAACAGATGTTGCGGGGCAACTTCTGGAATACTTCAGGCAATGTCACCGGCATACGCCAGGACACTGTCTCGCGCTCATACGCCGAGCTTTCGGGAAGCTATGAGGGCGGCGGATTCAGGGACACATGGCAGGCGCCTCGCGGCTGGAGCACAGGAGCTTCTACCGCCAGCATACAGAACCTGGAGAAGATGTCGCTGAAGGGATCATTCGCGTTCACCCAGACGGAAGGATACGACATGTGCGGATCCATGTTCATAAAGCCGGGATATTACCCTGTGGACATCCTGGAGTTCACCCCAGGACGAAAGACTTTGCAGACATACGCCTTTGACGGAGGCATATCATACGATGTCGCAGATGGTTGGCGCATAGGTGCGATGATGGATTTCGAATCTGCTAACATGGCCAAGAGGAAGGACCTGAGGCACTCAAACTGGAGGCTTGACATGACTGTTTCGCCTGGCTTCATGTACCACAGGGGTGATTTCGCTATAGGAGCGAACTATATATTAAGGAAGACCAGCGAGAGCGTGGAGGCCAAGCAGGTCGGCATCGCCGAGTCGTCATACAACGCATTCCTTGACAAGGGTCTCATGTACGGAATCTATTCTATATGGACCGGCAGCGGGCTACATATTGAGGAGGACGGCGTAAAGGGATTCCCTGTAAAGGACCTCAGTCATGGTGCAGCGCTGCAGGCACAGTATAAGGGACTGTTTGCCGAGGTGGAGTATCTGCACACAAGCGGAACCATCGGTGAGAAGGAGTTCGTCTGGTTCCTTTTCCCTGGCAATTCGGTTGATGTACGATTGGGATATAAGCACCAAGGTCATTTCGCACGTCTTGACTTCGGATGGAAGGCGGGCGCATTGGACGAGACCGTGCTGGAGAAGGTGACTGTCGGAGGCGTGACTACGGTCATCGGCCATGGACAGAACAGGATACAGACCCATAGCGGATGGTCGCTCAAACCTGAATATGAATATGTATCGGAGAAGGTGGAGGTGCTGGCTTCGGCTAATGTGGAGAACCACATGGAAACGGCATCTCAGATGTACCCGTACGTATCGGCTCAGTCGCTGATGAAATATGGCGCTGATGTGCGCGTGATGACATATATGGGTCCGTTCGACCTTGCCGTCAAGGCTGGATATGCGGGCGGAAAAGTTTCCGAAGAGGATTGGATTACATCTGAGGATTCGGGAGTACAGACATCGCCGTACAGGCTCCAGGAATGGTATGACAGGCAGATGGAATATGAGACAGCCCGGCGCATGAGCCTCGGTCTGTCGTTGAGATGGAACTTCTGGAAAGGTCTCTACGCCGAAGCGGAATGCTCATGGCTCCACGGCTTTGACCTCCAGTACATCTCCAGCCCGGACCGCTACGGTGCAACATTGAAATTAGGATATAATTTTTAAATAAATAAAACTATGAAACGTTATTTCTACATGCTCGCAGCGCTCGCAATCGCAGCTTGCCAGCAGCCGGTTCAGCCTGAAATGGCTCCCGGAAAGGTTCAGGTAGAACCGGTCATCACCCGCGCAACAGAAGTGAACTTCGAGGACGGTGACCGTATCGGATTCACAATGACCAAAGTGAATGACGCAGAGGCATACGCTTCCAATGAATGCCTCACATTCGGCGGCGGAGTATTTTCCGGCGACCTGATGTGGTATGCTGACGCATATTCGGATGCAGATGTATATGCATATTATCCATACTCTGAGTCAGGCACTCCTACATCTTATTTTGCAAAGGGAGACCAGACTGACGGTATAGCAAAGGGAGATCTTATGGCTGCATCGAAGAAGGGCGTCCTCCCTACTCCTAACGCAATCACAATGGTATTCAAGCACTTGATGACCAAGATTGTAGTCAATATTGACAATCAGTCAGGAGCATCAGTAGAAGGAGTCGAGATCGCAGGAAGCCCGGTCGCAGCAGACATCGACATCGCTGAAATGGCCATATCCCCTTACAGCGACCCGCTTCCTGATGAGGAGCCTGACCCAATCAAAGCATATGAAGCTACTGCCGGCAAGGTATGGAAGGCCATCATCATCCCGGCTACTACGAAGCTCCAGCTCATC
The DNA here is from genome assembly GCA_017556765.1 of Bacteroidales bacterium. GTDB lineage: Bacteria > Bacteroidota > Bacteroidia > Bacteroidales > UBA932 > Cryptobacteroides. The sequence continues at coordinate 33,943 of JAFYME010000072.1, read as the reverse complement.
GTAAACCTCTCCAACGGCAAGAAGATCAGCCAGCCTCTCGCAGAGATGACCCTCAAGTCAGGCGGACAGTACACAATCAATGCACGTCTCCTTCAGGACAACATGATCGTAAGCGCATCAGGCGAGATCGAGAACTGGACTGACGAGGGAGAGATAGAATTCGAAGGCGAAGGCTCGACAGAAGATATCCCTGTAGAGTTCGAAGAACATGATGGATATTTCGTTTATGACGGAGTAGAGTACAAGACAGTCACTCTCGCTGACGGAAACACATGGATGGCCGAGAACCTCCGCTTCATCCCACGCGGAAAGACAGTATCTAGCGATCCTGCAGAGGATGCCGGCATCTGGTATCCTGCAGCAAATGCAGAGAAGGTTGCTGACCCTGCGCTCGTAGAGAGCCTCGGACTTCTTTATGACGCAGCTACAGCATTCGGAGCAGAGATCACTGTCGAGAATGCAGGTTCATTCGAAGGCGTGCAGGGTATCTGCCCTACAGGCTGGCACATTCCTACTGCATCAGAAATGACAGGACTCGTAGGACAGTGCTCGAACAGCGCCCTCACCAATACAGAAGCTGCTTACTATGACGCTACAATCAAGGGAGCAAGCCTTGCAGCCCTCGCTGAGGCAGGATGGGCATGGCAGTTCGCCAGCGCACGCAACAAAGGCAACACAGCAGCAAACGGCTCATATATGGTCACAAATTACAACGGCATCTACGGCGTGATGTCTTATGTAATGGGATCCAGCATGTATCAGGTGCAGACCAACGATGACGGAAGCATCAAGAATGTCCAGTACTACTACTTCATGCCGCTGTACAATGCCTCTAACGAGAAACTCTCTGTTGCATACGGCAACTACCTCTCAGGCGTTTCAGTACGTTGCGTGAAGAATAAATAAAGCCTGGTACTTCTGCACAAAACATTGAAAACCAACATATTAAAAATAGAGATATATGGCTAAACGATCGACAATACTGAAAAACTGGCCGAAGTACCTCCTTCAGTGGGGAGTGCTGGGAGCCATCATCGTGTTCCTGACAGGAATCATTCCGTCAGAGACTGCCGTGGATCCTGAGGCTTACTGTCCTATGGGCGGCCTTCAGGCTCTTGCTACATATCTTGCAAACAACAGCCTGCCTTGCAGCATGTCATCGCTTCAGGTGATGATGGGTATCGCTCTGGTAGCGGCTGTGGTACTTTTCAGCAAGCTTTTCTGCGCATACATCTGCCCGCTGGGCACCGTGCAGGACCTTATCGTGAAGGCTCGCAACGCCATGAAGATAAAGAGCCTGAAGGTACGCAACGGTTCTGTTGCAGACAAGGTGCTCCGCATCGTGAAGTACGCTCTCGTGTTCTGGATCTTCTACATGACAGTCAACGCAAGCGAGCTCTTCTGCAAGAACCTTGACCCTTACTATGCTGTTGCAACAGGATTCAAGGGCGAGATAACACTCTGGATGTCAATCGTATCCATCAGCGTGGTAGTGATCGGCAGCTTTGTCATCGACATGTTCTGGTGCCGCTATCTCTGTCCGCTCGGAGCGATCTCAAATTCGCTCAAGTTCTGGGTATGGATCGGCGTGCTCTTCGGAGTCTACTATGCCGCAAATGCAGTCGGAGCGAACATCCCATGGGCTGTCCTTCTGGGCGCATTCTGCATCGTAGGATATGTCCTTGAGATCACCAATTCGAAGCCGAAGTTCCAGATCCTGCATGTTACAAAGGACGACAACGCCTGCAACAACTGCGGCCTCTGCGCGAAGAAATGTCCGTACCATATCGACATCAAATCGTTCCATGCAGGCAAGGTGAACCATGTCGACTGCACCCTCTGCGGAGAGTGTGTGGCTGCATGTTCTACAGGAGCCCTCAACATAGGACTCTGCAAGCCGTCAAAGAGCAAGGTATGGAAGTTTGTTCCAGCCGTGCTTACTGTGGTCCTTATCGCATTCGGAATGTGGGCAGGAGGCAAGTTCGAGCTTCCTACAATCGACATGAAGTGGGGAATCGAAAACGTCGCTGAAGACGGAACAGTCACAAAGCTCGTGGACGAAAGCACACTTCAGACAATGTCCATGGAAGGTCTGCGCTCAGTGAAGTGCTACGGAAGCTCAATGACTTTCAAGGCTAAGCTCGAGAAGATTCCGGGAGTACACGGAGTGAAGACATATGTGAAGAGACATTCTGCTGACATCCTTTACGATCCTGCAAAGACTGACGCTGACAAGATCCAGGAGGCAGTATTCGTACCTTCGAAGTTCAGGGTTGCAACTCCTGACCACAAGGAAGTCCCTGAGCTTAAGATCGTTACTATCAGGACCGAAGGCATGTATGACAAGATGGACATCAATTATCTCGGAATGCAGATGCGCCTTACCGGAAAGAGGATATACGGTCTCGAGACTGAGTTCGCATGTCCGCTCATCGTACGCGTCTACATGGATCCGGCAGAGGATCTTGACGAGGACTGGTTCGAGGATATCGTGGAGATGGAGACTCTCCAGATGCCTGTCCATGGCGGCGGAGTGAATGAGATCGAGCTCGGATACAAGTTCGAGGATTACGAAGGTGAGACAGGACGCATCAGCACAGAACAGTTCATCAGGAACATGTTCTCTCCGTTCAGAGTGCAGTGGAAGAGCCGTATCGAGGCGGCAGAGGGCAAGCAGCAGTATGTATATGAGATCGTGGACAAGAACTACGAGAAGCCTATCATCCTGCGCAACATGCCTTTCCTGAGCAACCACCTTTCAAGGCATGAGGGTGTGATCGGAGTATATCTCGACCTGAACAAGGATCTCGAGCCATCGATCCAGATCAGATATGCCGACCCTATGACCGAGGCGAAGCTCTGGGAGCTCATGACCATGGAGACATGGACCATCACATACAAGGCCGATGATGTACGCGAGGAGCCTGCAAAGCTGAGCTTCAAGGCGCAGGGAACGTCATACGAATACTAGAAATGTCATTCTGAACGAAGTGAAGAATCTTTAGAATAAAGATCTTTCGCTGAAGCTCAAGATGACAAGTTATCAACAACTGTCTGAATTTTAGATAAGTGATTAATTTTAAGAAACTGACATTGATAGGTATAGCTGCAATTATGGGCAGCTATAGCGCTATGGCTGACGAGGGCATGTGGATGATCCATGCGATAGATTCGGCCCTTGAGAAGAAGATGCAGGAAAGAGGACTGGAGCTGTCGGCGGGAGAGATCTACAACGCCGACGCTCCCGGCTCGACTGTCGCTGATGCCGTCGTTTCGATGGCGTTCGGATGTACAGGAAGCATAATTTCGGACAACGGACTTCTCATAACCAACCACCACTGCGCATACAGCGACGTCCACGGCCTGAGCACACCGGAGCACAACTATCTTGAGGAGGGCTTCTGGGCCATGCATTCCGACGAGGAGGTGAACATCGCCGGAAAGAGCGTATACTTCCTCAAGAGGGTCCTTGACGTGACCGAAGAGGTCGAGGCTATGAAGAGGGAAAGCGACGTGGAGAGCAGGCCTATGGGCATGAGGAAGCTTAGTTACCTGCTTGAGACCAAGTATAAGAAAGAGACAGGACTTGACGCATGGCTTGCTTCCATGTGGGATGGTTCGAAGTACTATATGGCTCTGTATGAGGTATATAGCGACGTGCGTCTTGTAGCGGCTCCACCGGTTTCATCTGCTGCATTCGGTGGTGACATCGACAACTGGGAATGGCCTCAGCACAAGTGTGACTTTGCCATGTACCGTGTTTATACAGCTCCGGACGGTTCTCCTGCTGAGTATTCGAAGGCTAATGTACCTATGAAGCCGAAGGCGAAGCTTAAGATTTCCCTTGACGGATACAAGGCCGGAGACTATACGATGATCCTCGGTTATCCGGGAAGCACCAACCGTTACAGCAATTCATACGAGACCAATTTCTATGAGACTTTGAGACATCCGATCTGCAATGAGCTCCGTGGAAAGCAGATGGAGATCATCAAGGGATGGATGGACAAGGATCCTGAGATAAGGCTCAAGTACTCGGATTATTATTTCTCCTTGAGCAATGTGCAGGAGCTTTACAGCGGCGAGGTCGCATGTCTTGGAAGATTTGATGTAGTGGAGAAGAAGGAAGCAATCGAAAAGGAGCTTCAGGCATGGATCGATGCAGACCCAGAGCGCAAGGCGAAATGGGGAAATCTTCTTAACGACCTGAAAGCCAAATACCTGGCGGTAGTCGAGCCAGAGACCAACATCAACTACTACCGCGAGACTCTCGTGCGTGGAACGCGTATTTCGAGGGCATGTACAAAGCTCAATTCTTTCCGTACCACAGTGATGACCAGCCAAGGCCTCACACCTAAGAAGAACATCGAGCTTGTCAATGGTCCTGATCCGGTTGAGACAGAATTCAGCAATACATTCAGGTTCCGCGGCAAGGATTACAAGAAGCAGATCGACGCCATTCTGAAGGAGTATGAGGGAATAGACCTCAGGGTCGAAAAGGATCTGTTCAGATTCGCTCTGGAGCAGTTCTACGGCAATGTAGACCATTCTTTGATCGGAGAGTATCAGATGAGTCTCTACAATGAGCATTCATACTATCTCACCGGTCTTGCCGGAGGATACAAGGTAGATTATGACAAGATCGCCGACCATATCTGGAACAACAGCTTCTTTACAGACGAGAAACGTCTTGACACATTCCTCTCGGAAGAGCATACATTGGCGGAGTACCTCGGCGATCCGTTGTTCCATTTCCTTCAGGAGCTGAAGATCACCAGCTTCAATGAGGCTACAACCGCTGCGGAAGGAACTCCGAACCGCACTGCCCTGAACAAGGAATTCACTCATGCCCTCTACCAGATGAGGCTTGAAAAGGGCATCGTGCAGTATCCTGACGCCAATTCGACCATGCGTATCACCTATGGTACCGTCGGAGGATATGAACCTTATGACGGAGTCGTATGCGACTGGAAGACAACCCCTGCAGGAATCCTCGAGAAGTATGATCCTACGGATTATGATTTCACATTGAGCGACCGCCAGTACCTGCTTTACCGCAGAGGCGACTGGGGCAGATGGGGCTTCGGCAAGGATGGATCACAGATGTATGTGAACTTCCTGACCGACAACGACATCACTGGAGGTAACTCCGGCAGTCCTGTCCTCAACTCCCGCGGCGAGCTCATCGGACTCGCATTCGACGGCAACAAGGAGTCCCTCTCGAGCGACTTATGGTGTCAGGACGGCTACAACAAGTGCGTCTGCGTCGACATCCGCTTCATCCTCTGGACCCTCGACCGCTACGCCGGCATGACCCGCATCATCGAAGAGATCGGGCTGTAATTTCTCTGACCGACAACTGCTTGACATACAGTGTATTATAAAAACCGCGTGCTCCCTTTTGGCGGCACGCGGTTTTTGTAATATACTGATTGACTGAGGGTTAGAGGGCAGGCCGGAGCTAACCCAAAGTGACGGTAACATTATGCTCGCCTGGAGTGCAAGGAATGACATTTCCTGCAACAGGCTGACCATCCATGATGATTTCGCGGACTCCCTTGCATACGCCGTCAGGGTTCTTGACAGTGATTTCGTAAACAGAGCCACGGAAGCGGCGTCTTACCGTATATTCCTTCCATGAAGAGCAGATGCATGGATCGATCTCCAGACCATTGTACGAAGGCTTAATGCCGAGGATGTACTGGGTGATTGCATACCAGTTCCACGCTGCAGTACCTGTGAGCCAGCTGTTCTTGCCCTCGCCAGGACGGGCAGCGTCCTTGCCGGCTATCATCTGTGAGTATACATATGGCTCGACCTTGTGCAGTGCGCTGTTCGCTTCGGTATATGAAGGACATATCTTGCGGAAATAATCCCATGCATAGTCACCACGGCCGAGGACCGTCTCACCGATGATCACCCATGGATTGTTATGGCAGAATATGCCCGCATTCTCTTTATAACCTGCCGGGTATGAGGATATTTCACCATATTCAACATAATATCTGGTGAATGCAGGGTTGTTCAGGACTATGCCATGCTCGCAGTCAAGTCGCTCCTTGACAGAGTCGAGAGCCTTCTGAACCATGCCTTCCTCGAGTCCGATCCCGGCCATGGTACACCAGCCCTGAGACTCGATGAATATCTGTCCTTCCTCATTTTCATGTGAGCCGACCTTGCGTCCGTAATAATCATACGCACGAAGGTACCATTCTCCGTCCCAGCCATGCTTCTTCACGGCCTCGACCATATCGTCGATGAATTTCTGAGCCCTTTCCGCTTCGGTGAAAAGTCCGAGTTCGTTGCAGAGCTCGACATAATCTCGTCCGCAGACAACGAAAAGTCCGGCAATCATAAGTGATTCAGCCTTAGAACCTTCCGTCTTATTCTCAGTAGTCTGGAATGACTCGTTCGGATCCCAAGAGAAGCAGTTGAGGTTGAGACAATCGTTCCAGTCTGCACGACCGATGAGAGGTAGCATGTGCGGTCCGAGATTGTTTACCACATGATCGAACGAAATGCGAAGATGTTCCATCAATGAAACCTCCGATCCCGGCTCATTGTCAAACGGAACAGGCTCGTCAAGGATGCTGAAATCTCCGGTCTCCTTGATATATGCAACCGTACCGAAGATAAGCCACATAGGGTCGTCGTTGAAACCGCCGCCGATATCGTTGTTTCCACGTTTTGTAAGCGGCTGGTACTGGTGGTAGCATCCTCCGTCCGGGAACTGGGTCGAAGCGATGTCGATGATACGCTCACGGGCACGCTCCGGAATCTGATGAACGAAGCCCACGAGGTCCTGGTTGGAGTCACGGAAGCCCATACCGCGGCCGATTCCACTCTCGAAGAACGAAGCCGAACGGGACATGTTGAATGTCACCATACACTGGTACTGGTTCCATATGTTGACCATCCTGTCTAGCTTCTCCTCCGGGCTCTTGACCGAATATATGTCAAGCAGGCCGTCCCAGTATGCATTGAGTTCCGAGAAGGCCGCATCCACTTTCGCTGCAGTATCGAATGAGGCTATCAGAGCCTGAGCCTTTGTTTTGTTGATTATCGGAGAGCTTCCGCTATGGAGAAGACCCGGCACATCTGAAACCAACGCGCCGTCCGCATCTAGCACAAACTTCTCATTCTGAGCATTTTCCACATATCCCAGAAGGAAGACATAGTCCTTGCTCTCCCCCGGAGCCAGCTCTACTTCTATGTAATGCGATGCAATAGGGCTCCAGCCATGCGCGATGCTGTCAGAAGCCACGCCTGCGACCACATTCTGAGGGTCGCGGAACTCGTTATAGAGTCCTATGAAGGTCTCCCTGTCTGTATCGAATCCGTCCACAGGGGCATTCACGCTGTAGAACGCATAGTGGTCGCGACGCTCCTTGTACTCGGTCTTGTGATATATCACCGAGCCGTCGACCTCAACCTCTCCGGTAGAGAAGTTTCGCTGGAAATTCTCCATGTCCGTAGCAGCGTTCCAGAGACACCACTCCGCAAATGAATACAGCTTGAAGCGTCGGGTCTGCGACGAAGTGTTGCGAAGGGTGAGCTTCTGCACCTCGGCCCATGTATGAAGCGGAACAAAGAAAAGCACGCTTGCTTCGATGCCATCCTTCGCGCCTGTGATGCGGGTATAGCTCATTCCGTGGCGACATTCATAGAAATCCAGCGGAGTCTTGCATGGCTTCCAGCCCGGAGACCATACGGTTCCGTTGTCGTTGATGTAGAAATACCTTCCGCCGTTGTCCATAGGGACGCCGTTGTAGCGGTAGCGGGTGATCCTGCGGAACTTCGCGTCCTTGTAGAACGAGTATCCGCCGGCTGTATTCGAGATCAATGAAAAGAAATCTTCATTGCCAAGATAATTGATCCATGGCCACGGAGTAACGGGATCAGTAATCACATATTCACGACGAGCATCGTCAAAATATCCGAATGTCTGCTTCATTTTCTTTAAAGTTTGATTCCCGGTCAGACCGGGAATGACTGTTTCGACCTTATTATTCTGCCACCAGATAGAGCACGCGGCTGCTCCAGTCGTCCTGCTTATGATAATCCACATTATGCTTCAGAGGCATCTCAAGGCCGTTTTCCATGAGGAACTTTCCGCTGAATGAAAGGCCTTCATATGGAAGCGGCTTATTGTCGATGCGGTTGAGCTCACGCACCTTGTATGTCTTTGAAGGGTCGAGACCGGCCATCCTCACTCGAGGGAGATGGTCATCATAGAATGTCTCGGTCTTCCACCAATAGAACACGGCCTCGGACTTCTGAGGAGACACATACATGAGCGAAGCCATGTTATGTCCGTCGTATGGCGAAACCAGACGGTAAATGTCGCCGAGCTGCACCACAGAGCGGATTTCCTTGTATTCAGCAATCGCCTTGCGGCACAGGTCCCTCTCCTCCTGCGTCATGTTTCGAGGCTGGATCTCCATGCCCAGACGGCCGCTCATGGCCACATCTATGCGGTACTTCAGGGATGTGGTGCGGAATACAGTATGGTTCGGAGTCGCGCTGATGTGCGAAGCCATAGCTATCGCAGGGAAGAAGTATGATGTACCCCACTGCATGTGGATACGCTGGAGGGCATCGGTATTGTCGCTCACCCAGAATTCGTCGAACCAAGGGAGGACACCGTAGTTCGCGCGACCGCCGCCCGAAGCGCAGGCCTGGATGGTCAGATCCGGATACTTTGCTCGGATCCTGTCACATACTGCCGCGAAACCGCGATGATATTCGATGTAAAGATGGCTCTGCCTGTCTTTCGGCAAGTACTGCGATCCATGGTTGACAATGGACATGTTCGCATCCCACTTGATGTAATCGATGCGAGGGTTTTCGGTCATGAGGTCGTCCACGATCTTGAAGATGTAGTCCTGGACTTCAGGATTCGAGAGGTCAAGCACCAGCTGAGTACCTCCACGGCCGGTCACGACGTCTCTTTCCGGAGCCTTGATCACCCAGTCCGGATGCTTGTCGTAAAGCTCGCTGACGCTGTTGGTCATCTCTGGTTCTATCCATATTCCGAAGCTGATTCCATGAGCATCTGCACGCTCCACCAGCCAGCCGATTCCGTTCGGAAGCTTGTTCCTGTCGACCTTCCAGTCTCCAAGCGCGCAGTTGTCGGTCAGACGCGGATATTTCTCGCCGAACCATCCGTCATCCATCACGAAGAGTTCGCCTCCCATGTACGCGATATCGGCCATCATCTGGTCCATTCCCGGCTCGTTAATGTCGAAATAAACGCCTTCCCAGCTGTTCAGAAGGATCTTGCGCGGCTTGTTTCCATGGGCGATCTTATAGTTTCGGGCCCATCTGTGGAAGTTGCGGCTGGCACCGCTCAATCCTTCTTCCGAATAGGTGAGAGCCAGCTCCGGAGTCTTGAAGACCTCCTTGGATGCAAGGCTGTATGATGAATTGTCAGGATTGATTCCGGCAAAGAACTGGTGATAATCTGTATCACGGGTGTCAATGCGAAGCTCGTAGTTTCCGCTGTAGCAGAGGGCGGCGCCTATGACGCGTCCGGCATTCTCCTGAGGCTTTCCGTCCAATGAAAACATCACCTCAGCATGGTCAGTATGAGCATTGCGGACTCCGTCCTTGTTCTTTATGGTCATCATTCCGCGCTCAAGCGGCTCCTGTGCCAGACGGCCCTCGTTTGCCCATGTACCGTAAAGATGACTCACCCATACGTCTCCAACGCGTATCGGCAGATATCCCGAATCGAAGCGTGTCAATGTAACCGGCTTCTTCTCGAGATTCTCGATCTCTGTCCATGTCTCGATCATGTCCACGTCCTGATATGCACGGTAGCATACAGTCACATAAAATGGATAAACTGTATCCTTCAAGCGGATGCGCGTCACCTTTGCCGAAGGTTCATCAGTCTGCGCCACGCTTTCCACCTTGAGGACTGTCGACATGTTTCCGTCCATATGGGTCACGGCAAGCGACGCCTCCGAAGGGCAGTTGAATCCGTATGGAGGATAAGCGTTATGGTTCGGAGCTCCCGCCGCCTGGAGATTTGCAAGGTCTCCGTCAGCAAGCCTGCCTCCGAAATATGCGATCTGCAGTTCCTGTCCCGGCTCCGCATTCAGGATCAGCTCGATATTCGGCGTAGCGACACGCACCTGAGCCATAGCCGCCAGAGCAGCGCAAATCAAAACAACAGTTAAAAATATCTTCTTCATATTGATGGGGCATAAATCATTATCAATCAACAACTTTCAAAAAATCCGTGCCTACCTTTTACCGGCACGGAGAGTGGGTAACAGACTGGGAGTCAGCTAGTTGCTGCCCATCTTTTCGGAGCGTTTTGCGGCGAGGGCGGTCTGGACGCCTTCCATCTTCTGCTTTGTCAGAGGGTAGAACCATACCACGAGGATCGAAAGTGCTGCGACCAGGGCAGGGATCCAGCTCATGAGGATGCGCAGGCCGAGGATGGCGGTCTCGGTCTGGACTGCGCCGGCTACGGTGTTGTATCCGAAGGCTGCGAGCATCCACATCACGGCCGAGCCACCGAATGCGCCGCCGAACTTCTGGGCCATCGATGCTGAAGAGAAGATGAGGCCGGTAGATGCTGTGCCGTCCTTGAGCTCAGAATAGTCAGCTACATCGGCATACATGCTCCATACGAGAGGAGAAATCACACCTGTGAAGACTGAGATGACGATCTGGAAGAAGAGCATTGCCCAGTATCCGCCTGTAGTTGCAGGAAGGAAGAAGAAAAGGATGCTCAGAACAATCAGAGCGGCCATTGAGATGATGTATGTAGATTTCTTTCCGAAGTGCTTTGACATAGGTACCGCGAGGACCACACCGACCATGTTGGCGATCTCACCCATCGAGAGGAAGATGCTTGCAGACACGAGGAATGCCCACTGAGGGCCCATGTCGACTGTCTTCTGGATATAGTCTGCGAAGAAATATGCGGTTGTAGTGCCTCGTACCGTATTGAAGAGGTTGGAAGCGAGGGCGGCACCGATGAGCAGCCACCATGGCTTGTTGCGGACAAGAAGGAAAAGGTCCTTTCCTACGGAAACCGTAGACTCACTCTTCACATGTTCCTTGGTCATGAGGAAGCTGAGGATGAAGAGGATGAAGCAGAACGCAGCGATGAGGATCATGGCCTTCTGCCATGCATCCGGACTTGTAGATACAGATGCAAGAGCGCCCGCTCCCTCGACTGCCGCACGTCCCTTATCGAACATGTTGCAGAGAGGCTCCCACGCGAAGAGGGCTATGAAGCTACCGCCGTATGCAAAGAACATCCTGTATGAAGAAAGCACAGACTTCTCGTCTGAATCTGCTGTCATCACGTTCATCAGCGAGCCGTAAGGCACATTGATGCCGGTATATACGGTCATCATGAGGATGTACGTCACATATGCCCACAAGGTCTTTCCGTTTTCAGGAGTCGTGAAGAGCAGAATGCCGCATGCCGCGAACGGAAGGGCGAAGAAAAGCAGATACGGACGGTACTTGCCCCAGCGGGTCTTCGTACGGTCCGCGATGATGCCCATCATAGGATCGGACACAGCGTCCCAGATACGGGTCACGAGCATGAGTACGCCGGCGTCAGCAAGGCTCAGGCCGAATACATTCGAATAAAAGAACGGAAGGAAGTATGAGAAGAGCTTCCAGAACATCGACGAGGACATGTCGCCGAAGCCGTAACCTATTTTTTCTTTCAGTGTCATATGTGGTCAGATAAAATTATAATCTTTACATGTTATTCCTGTCAATCAGTCTGTTGAGCCTCTTTACCGATTCTCCTGTCGTGAAGGCATCAGGCTCTGTATGCAGGCAGTAGTCGACAAGACGGTCTACTGTAGATGTCGCCACATGCATGCGGGTGTCGCTCGAAGCATAATAGATGAATACCTTTCCGTCTTCGTCCGCAATCCATCCGTTTGAAAAGAGCACATTCATCACATCGCCGATGTACTCCCCTCCTTCCGGAGCCATGAAGAATCCAGCCGGTTCGGCAATCACCCTTGAAGGATCATCCAGAGCGGTCATGTACATGTAAAGCACATAGCGAAGACCCGACGCGCAGCCGCGGACTCCATGAGCAAGATGAAGCCATCCCTGCGGAGTCTTGATAGGGTGAGGGCCCTCTCCGTTCTTGCTTTCCTTGATCGTATGATAGTAACGGTGGTTGATGATCTTTTCCTCGGTTATGACCACATGCTCCATGCTCTCGACAAGGGCCCATCCGATGCCTCCGCCGCTTCCGGCATCAATGAAACCGTCCTGCGGACGTGTGTATAGGGCATATTTCCCGTCCACGAACTCCGGATGAAGCACAACATTGCGCTGCTGCGAAGAGGACTCCATGTCCGGAAGACGCTCCCAGTTGACAAGGTCCTTCGTACGCGCCACCCCTGCAGCCGCAACAGCGGAAGAAAGGTCTCCGGGAGCTGCATCAGGATCCTTTCGCTCGACACAGAAGATGCCGTAGATCCATCCGTCCTCATGGGCGGTCAGTCGCATGTCATAGACATTTGTCGCAGGCTCTCCGTACTCCGGCATGGTGATCGGACGGTCCCAGAACCTGAAATTGTCCACACCGTTCGGGCTCTCGGCCACCGCAAAGAACGACTTGCGGTCGGCACCCTCAACGCGCACGACAAGCACATATTTTCCGTTCCACTTGATTGCACCGGCATTGAACGTCGCATGGATTCCGAAGCGTTCCATCAGGTATGGATTGGTCTCCTTGTTCAGATCGTAGCGCCAGAAGAGAGGGGCATGGTCTGCTGTGATGATAGGATTCATGTAGCGTTCATAGACGCCGTTTCCTTCTATCGGTTCGTTTTTCTGCGTGATCAGGGCCTCGTGGCGGGCCTTCAGCCACTCCAGTCTTTCATTGAATGTCATGATATATTTGGTATTTGATCCCCGATCAGGTCGGGGATGACGAAATTACAGGTCAGGGATGACGAAATTACAGGTCAGGGATGACGAAATTACAAGTCGAGAATGACGGGATTACAGGAACATTATATCTTCAAGCGCTGCAAAAGCCTTGAAATCTTCCGCCGATTCATGTCCCGGATAAGGAGCATAGAAATGCGTCGGCTGGTCGCAGGCGTTTCTCCATGTAAGCACATATGAGACAGGATAGTCCTTCACCGCTTCATAAAGCACTGAAGTCCACCACTTTGCATCCTTGACACCCTCATATCCGGTCTCTGTCACAGCCATAAGCTTGCCATGGTCCTTCGCGAACTTTCCGGTAATATCGAGAGCTGCCTTCATGTCAGAAACATATGAAGCATTGTCGCCATACTGGTAGCAGTCGAAGCCGACCATGTCCACTATCTCATCACCGGGATACCTCTCCTCGAAGAGAGCGGCGTCGAGTCCTCCGGCGCCAGGCGAATACGCCCATACAAGATTCGTAAGGGCACGGTCCTTGACCATGTAATCGTAGGTCATCTGCCAGAGAGCCTTGTACTGCTCTGTGGTGCAGAGGTTCTGTCCCCACCAGAACCAGCTTCCGGTATGCTCGTGCCATGGTCTCCAGACAAGAGGAACCGCCTGTCCGTCAGCAGTCTTTATAGACTCCATGAAATCGGCGGCATTCGAAAGCCATGTCATGAAATATTCATGTTTCTCTCCTCCCGGAAGAATCGAAGCCACGACCTGATCTGATGTGACATCCCATGAATCTCCCCCTGTAAGAGGATTACGCGGGTGCCATGAGAAAGTCACGACTCCTCCTCTTTCGTGATGAGCGACAGCTGCGGCACGCATGTTATCGAAATCGTTCTTGTCCAGATTGTGAGTCCAGCCCAGCTCGATGCCACCCAGATCCATTCCGTACACTGCCGGATATTTTCCGCAGGCAGCATACACATCCGACTGCACGAACTCTGAAGCATCATCCTCGAGCTTCCATGAATGACCGTACATAAGGTCGTCCTGGTGGCCGTACATTATCTTTCCTTCCTCAACCAATCCGGCGAGACGGTCCATGAGGGCGTCTGCAGGAGTCTGAGCAGGTCCCTGCGGTCCCGCGCATGACATGATTGCCATAGTCGCGGCAATTATAGCTAAAGACTTCATTTTCATACTGTTACTTTGGGGCATTACGATATACATCACTGAGAGTCAAGGAGTTGACATAGGAGCCGACAAGAGCCTGCATGGCTGCTTTAGCCTCCGGAGAAGAATATTCTCCATTTCCGTGATTTATGAATGCGCTGGACTCCTCTCCATATCCCTTGGCGCCATTGTCCCACAAAAGGCACGGAACTCCGTATGTCTTGGAAAGCTTTGCAAAGAACTTGAGATAATACTGCTGGAATGCCTGCTCGCGTTCGGTAGAACGGTTCACGCAGCCGAACTCACCGAGATAAACAGGGGTGCCCTGTGAAACGAAATGGACATAAAGCTTCTCAAACACCTTCTTCAGGTCGTCCTCGTTATCGCCCGGCACCTTCTTCGAAGCAGCTGCAGTATGGCCCCATTCTGAATATTTTGCAGACAGAGTGTAATCAAAAGGATCATAGCAGTGAACCGACACCATCTGTTTTCCCAACACCTTATCCTTCGGAAGAACCATTGATTCGATAGCGATGTCTACATTCGTGCAATATGCCGGGATACCGAGGAAGCGGTTCTCATTCTCACCGCCGGCAGCTCGTACGGCATCGACAAAGGCCTGATTCCACTCGTTCAGACACTTATACTGCTTTCCTCCGTCACCGCGGTTGGCTCCCCAGCCCCATCCGCCGTCATGGATCTCGTTGAAGGCCTCGAAGATGAGGAAGCTGCCCTTGTCCTGGAACTTGACAGCAATCTGTGTCCATAATGCTGTTATCTGCTCGAGGATCCTTGCCTGAATCGCCGTATTGGCTGCAGCCGACTTGATGTCAAGCCAGTAATTGCTGTCGGCTCCGTCATGGTGCATATTGATGATCACATTCAGACCGGCCTCCTCAGCATATCCCACGACCTCCGCTATACGGTCGAGCCATGCCTCTTCTATCTTGTATTCAGGGGCTTCGCCGAAATGTCCCATCCATGTGACAGGGATGCGCACGGTACTGAAACCAGCCGCCTTGACCTTTGTGAAGGTCTGAGGGGAAGCCTTAGGATTTCCCCAAACGGTTTCTCCTGAAACTCCGTTGTTGTGAGCGTCAAACTGGTTTCCGAGGTTCCATCCTATTCCAAGTCTCTCCGCCATCTTCCATGCCAGATTGCCGTCATTTTCCGGTACTATCGGATCATCCGGACCCGGGCCCGGTTCGGTTTTCTCTGCTGCAGCCTGCACGACATCCACATATTGCTTTTCCTCACCGGCCACGACTGAAATCCTGGTCTGACGCGGCTCTGTGGCCGGATTTGGTTCAGCAGTAATGGTCACGACTGCCTTATAGTCACTGCCGGTCGCTCCTTTCTTGAACTTGAGCCAGTTCTCTCCGGGCACAATGTACACCTGCTCGGAAGCTGTGACCGTAAATGTCTGGTCGCCTCCTTCCGCTGTGAATTCCAATGAGGTCTTGTCGACAGAAAGCCTGACGGTTTCTACCTGTGGATCGTCAGGACCGCAGCTTGCGATCATGAACAATGCTGTGAGTATGTATAATATCTGTTTCATAGTCTAAAGAGATTCTTCACTTCGTTCAGAATGACATTGAAAGGGTTCAGAATAACATTGAAAGGGTTCAAAATGAAATTAAAGGGTTCAGAATGACATTAAAGGGGTCAGAATGACAAATCCGGCATGTCCTCGCGATTCATCACGTATGGACTGGAAATGACCTTCTTCCAATAGTCTGAAGTATTGAGTTTGAAATTGGCGTCGGAAGGGGTCAGGACAATATTTCCGTTGGAATCGGAGTTGCACCATACCATGAACCACGACCATTTGTTGCCTGCATCCATATTTTTGGCAGGATCCGGGATATTGCCGCATTCGCTGACAGTCACAAGCTTCTTTCCCTTGGTCAGATCCACAAGAGCCTGATACTGACGGGTCTTGGCGTCTGTATTTGTCTCATATATATCCACACCGAGGATGTCGACATATTCATTTCCAGGATACCAGTCCATGTACTGATCCTCCGCACCCTTGGTCACATCCACTGTCCATACCCAGATGAGATTGTCCAGGCCGTATACATTCACGAGCTGGTCATAAAGAAGTCTCCAAAGCTGCTTGCAAGGCTCCGCTCCATGACGGCCCCACCAGAACCAGGCTCCGTTCGGGCCATAGAGGTCATAGTTTCCTGCCGCTTCGTGAAGAGGACGCCAGATCACCGGAATACCCTCATCTTCAAGCAATTGAAGATAACCGGCAACCTCCTCTATATCCTTCATTATGAAGTCATTCTGCCATGTACCGGGCTTCAAGGCCTCCCTGATATCGAAGGATGTCTGGTCACAATAGAATGCATAGCCGTCGAAATTATAGTTATTGACGCCATTGTCCCAATCAGCTTTGCTGTTCGGAACATTCCAATGCCACATGTAGTTTACAAGGCCACCGGCAGCCCACTGCTCCTTTGGAGCTGAAATGTCATTGTAATTCTGCACCCAGCTCCAGTTGTCAGGAGTAGGAGAAAACTGCAGGAAAAGGAAATCATAGCCGGCCAGGGCAGGATGCTTTCCGGTATGCTTATAGACCGCATCCACGAAATCATTCTTGTGCGAATGGCTCGACTGCACACCGCTGAGGGTCTTCTTTCCGCTCTGCTCCAGAAGGAAATTGTAGACATTCTTCGCCTGCTGCGAAGCATTCGGGTTCACGAGAGACTTGACGGGATCCAGCTCCGAAGGCACATATGGCTCGACAAGCTTCA
This sequence comes from Bacteroidales bacterium, assembly GCA_017556765.1. Classification (GTDB taxonomy): domain Bacteria; phylum Bacteroidota; class Bacteroidia; order Bacteroidales; family UBA932; genus Cryptobacteroides. Next base: position 17,120 of record JAFYME010000072.1, on the reverse strand, counting down.
TCGTGAAGGAGAATCGGATCTCGTCAGCTGCGTCCTGATGCTCCTTGAAGCCGGATATCGTACCCTTGGGAATCACCAGGGTATAAGTCTTTCCGTTTTCCTCCAATGAGGCTATATTGACCGTAACCTTCTCATTGAATGCATTCACCTTGGCGACCGTAGCGCCATTGTCGACGGTGACATTCTTCTGCTGCGCAGTCGGGCACTTCACATTCTGATCGAAGATTACTGTCACGGTCAATTCCTTTCCCGTCACACCTTCAACACCGTTCTCAGGACTGACAGAGATGACTTCAGGCCCGGCAAGAGGCTTCTCTACAACCGGAGGGTTCTCTGAACAGCCCGCCAGCAGCAGGCACATGGAAAAGAATAATAATGTCAATCTTTTCATCTTATGTGGTTTTTCTGGCTCCAGAGGGGGCGGTCAGGCCCCCGCTGGAAAATATAGGGATTACAGAAGAGTAATCTTTGTAACCTTTACGTTGTCACCGTTCAGGACGAATGTACCTCCCCACCACTGCTGTGTGAATGCAGCGTCGAGCATTGCCTGAGTCAATGTGACCTTGATCTTTCCGCCATTGGCATCAAGATCATACTCTGTGAACTTGCCGCCTTCAGTGTCGTTACCTACTGAGCAGAAGCTGCAGTATGTAGGACCCCAGTGGCCTTCGACGATCTCAAGCTTCCAAGCCGGCTCGATAGGATCGAGGTAGAAGTTAACTACCTGTCCTGCTGTAGCGCCTGCATTCTGAAGCTCGAGTCCTGCGTCTGAGAGCGCGTATGGCTGATTTGCCCAGTCGTCAGCTACAAGCTCGCCTTCCCAGAGAGTAACCTCCTGAGAAATCTCGGTTGTGAGCGTGATTTCTGTAAGAGTATAGTTCGCTCCAGTCATCACGAGACCGCCCTGGTTTACGAGCATGTCAACATCGGCTGCAGTAAGCTTGATAGAATAATATGTGGTTCCCGGAGTCATCGGAATGTTTCCTTCTCCCGGAGCTGCCTCAAGGCCTGAAGGGAGAGATGACCAGCTTCCGTTCGCGAAACGTACCTGCCAGTAGTCAGCAGCCTCGTCAAGAGTGAAGTAAGCAGTCAGGATTGTACCCGGCTTGACTGTAGACCAGTCATATCCGCCCCATGCAAGTGTCTGCATTCCGCTCCATACGAGATGCTCGTTACCTGTCCAGATTGTCTTGATGTCAAGCTCGAGACCTACCTCGATCTGGGTAGCTACAGTCTCGACGTCGCCATCGAAGAGGTGGAAGCTGAGGCTGTACATGCCGGCCTTGTTCCAAGGCATGAGGAAGCGTACCTCCTCATCTGTACGGATGCTGTACTGAGTCACCTTTACGTCACCGATGAAGATGTTCTCCACAAGGCTGAAGTTAGAACCCTTGAGGACAACTTCCTGACCGATGTGCTGCATTGCAGGCATCTCGGTAACGATGACCTTAGAGTGGTACTTCACTGTAACCTCGTCAGCAGACTCTACTGTAACGCCATTGTCAAGAGTGAAGGCAACCTTACCTGAAACCGATGTGAGCTCGGTCTTTACTGTGATTGCGCCGTCAGCATACTCGAACTCAGCGGCACGTCCGCCGAGAGTTGCTCCAGTCACGAGGTCGAGATCCTCACCGTTCACTACGATGTTCTCGTCACCGGCATAAAGCTCGAGAGGAGAAACCGAAGTGATTACAGGCTTTACAAGCTCTACAGCCTCTGTAGCGACAGTCTTGCCGTTTGCAAGAGCGAGAGTGACAACTCCGTCAACAGCTGCCGCAGGGATAGCGAATGTAAGCTTGCTATCCGCATAGCCGAACTCAAGGGCTGTTCCGGCAAGGTCAGCGCCAGTCACAAGGTCAAGGTCCTTACCTGTAACCACAGCGTTGAGACCTGCCTTGTAGCGTGTCTCGGCTGCGATTGCGATTTCGGTAGGAACTACTGTAGTATAAGCGCCGGCAGTGAAATCCTTGCCTGCGAATGAAGTGAGGACGATCTCTCCCTCAACGACTGTTGCAGGAAGAGCGACCTTGACAGACTTGTTATCCTCTGCAAGAGCAAAGTCAACCTCTGTATCTGCAACTGCAGGCTCAGCGCCTTCCTCGGCTGCAGGAGTTGTAACTCTGAATGCAGCCTTTGCTATCATGTCAAGGTATGTACCCTGTACTGTGATCTCAGCACCTGCCTTGAGCATGCCTCTGTCAGCGCTCTTTACTGTAGGATCACCGATGACGAGATCCTCCTTTGAAGGAACATTGTTAGGAATGAGTCCGTCAGGATTGTTGTTCTCGTCCACGTCACCGATGGTCACAGGACCTGTGATGGCGTTAGAAGGAACGATGAACTTGAGCTCACGACGGCTCTTCTCTGTGATCTGCTCACCTGTGACATATACTCCGCCACCGAGGACGATCTGCTGTACATTGTAGAGGTAATCACCCTTCACGGTCACAACGTCACCAGGCATTGCTGATGCTGGAGAGAATGAGTCGAGGACGATACCCTCTGTGAATTCGATGTCTGCCTTGCTCTTATATACATTTCCGTCTTTGTCGACGATCACTACAGGACCTGTGACAGAAACATCCTCAGCACCTGCTGCAGGGGTTACGACACGAATCTCGCTGACCCTTCCTGATGCCACGACCTCAATATCAGTAATTGGCTCAGAACCAGGAATCTGCACCTCGACTATCCTGTCGAGATTACTACCCATGATACGGAGTTCCGCACCGCGGACTACCGGGTTTGGAGCAAATGCGCCAAACACAACTGCATCATCCGAGAACTGGTCTGTAGAAAGTTCTTCATGAGTACATGAGACAAGTCCCACAAGAGAGCAGAGGGCAAGAAGTATTGAATATCTGAATATGTTTTTCATGATCTTTCCCATTTAAAATTATTTAGCAGGAACTGCACGAAGGTTATCGATTCTGAATACAGGAGTACACTCAGTACCGATCACACCACCTGACCAAGGCCAGATGACGAATGAAGCGAAATCCTCAGGCTTTGCAAGAGGAACTGCACCTGAAGTACCGTCAGCATTGTATGTGAACTCTGAGAACGGAACAGTCACTGTGATCCACTTGTCACCTGTATCGAACGATCCTGTAGCCTCCCAAGGACGATAGAGTCCGCGGCAGAGGTCAAGACCACCGTCTGTAGCTGAAGTATGAACGAATGTATTGTTCTGCCATGAGTCGTTCGCAGCCTTGTCAGCGCTAGCGAAGATGAGCTGCATTGCACCAGCCATCCAAGGGTTGCTTGAAGGGATGTAAAGCTCGAACTTGAGGGCCATGTTCTGCCAGTTGCTGAAATCGATGATGTTGCAAAGAGGAACACCTGCACCGGATGTGATGCCCATTGGGTTACCGTCCCATCTACCGCACCAGAAGTCAATCTTGAAGTCCTCGTTCCATGCTCCGTCAGCGCCCATAGGGTTGGCACTCTTGAGCTCTACATAGTTGCCCATGATACCGCCTTCAGAGCTGTATGTACCGCTGAAGTTCCATCCCTGAGGCACTACGCCGTGGGTGCTGCTTGAGTTGTTCGGACCGTCGAAGTCTGTGATGAGACCACCGCAGAAGTCATAATATGAGAATGGTGAGCGTGCAAGTCCTGACTCAGTCTCCACTCTTACCTTACCTGGCTTAGCGTCCTCAGGAATAGTGAAAGTGATCTCAGTCATAGATACGCTCTTGAATGATGTTACAGTCGCGCCATTACCATCCTCAAATGTGAGAGTCATAGGCTCTACGAAGTAGTTACCATATATAGTCACATCTGTACCAGGCTGCTGGAACTCGCATGACATAGCCTTGATCTGAGGAGCCGGAAGCATTACCTTGAAATCCACAGAAACAGTGTCCTTTGACTTTGTAATCATATATACCTTGTTGGTGGTTTCCTTCGGAAGATTACCGGGAACTGCTGCCACAAGAGTATTTTCAGTCATAAAGCTGGTATTGAGGACCGCCTTCTGATCGTTGAAGAACAGTTCGCGTACGCTGCAAAGGTTTTCACCCACGAAGCAGACTACCTCACCCATATATGCCTGCTCGATGAGCACATCACGGTCTGCATACCTTATATAATCGATAGTAGGCACACCGTCAGCAAGCTCGAATGCATCAGGATAATCCTCACAAGAAGCGAAGCCCAATGCAGCAGCCGCCAAAAGCATTATGTTTTTAATATATCTTTTCATATCCTGTCATTCATTAGAAGTTGTAAACATACTCTGTACGGACATCAACCGGTACAGCCGGTTCGAGAAGATGAGGGTTGAACACCACGTCCTCCGATGGAAGAGGAAGGGTGAAGATGTTCTCGTTCACATATGTAGAACGGGCTGGATCATCCTCATTGTACTTAACCTCATTCGCGAAGTCGGTCTTCCACTCAGCCTTTGATGCGTCGAACGCTGTAAGATCCTCAGGAACATCCTCGAGAGTTCCGCCGCAGCCTGTATACCAGTAGTGCTTGCAGGCCTCGTCATAGTTGTAGACCGAGTTCATCTTCTGTGACTTGAGGTCATCCATTGCAGCCTGCTTGTCATAGTAAGCAAGACGTACATAATCATACCAGCGGTCACCTTCGCCTGCAAGCTCGAGACGACGCTCCTTCCAGATGTCATCGAATGTAACCGAAGCAAGAGCATCAGCGCCTGCACGATTGCGGATCGCATTCACATATTCCAGAGCCTTACCGGCATCTCCACCAAGCAGGTTGGCCTCTGCGCAGATAAGGTATACATCACCAAGACGGAGGAGAGGGGTAGGAAGCTGATAAGACATTCTCGCAGCAGAAATTCCGAGAGCAGCCTCATGGTCTGCGCCGTCTCCGAAGAGATGCTTCACGTTCTGAGATCCGCACGGACCTTCGAACTGTGCAGGAACACCGTATGAAGCATAGTCAGCATCGCCGCTGTAAAGGAAATAGAGGTAATCGAATCCCTTCTTTCCTGTCTTTGTCGACTTGGTTGTCCAGAAATATTCATAAACATCACCGGCCATCATCAGCGTAGCCTTACGACGTGTATCCTTCTCGTTTGCAAGAGCTGCAGGGCCTGCTACAGGATCCACACCGAATGCAAGAGCAAGGTCGTATGAAGGACCGCCCCAGCCGCCCCACATGTCACCGAACTCACTGAAGCCTTCGAAGATAAGGTCTGACTGAAGAGTGTTCTGAGCTGTCCAGCGGCCAGAAGCGCTTTCCCACTGCCATGAAATGAGATGCTCGCCTGTAGCATTGTGAACCGCAGGAGAGAGACGGAAAATGTCAGAATACTTAGGAGTAAGAGTACGTCCTGAGTTGACGATCACGTCCTCTGCCAATGCGGCAGCCTTCTTGAGATCCTCGGTGTCGAGAGAACCCGAAAGACCTGCGCGGGTAAGATATACCTTTGAAAGAAGAGCCTCTGCTGCATAATAGTCGATACGGCCGTTCCAGCCTGAAGTCTGCTTTGGAAGAAGCTCGATGGCCTTCTCAAGAGTCATGATTATATACTCATAGACACTCGCGCGGTCTGCCTTGTAGAGGTCGTTGTATGTGCCTGAAGTAAGGATCGCGTTGTTGTCATGTACGATCGGAACTTCACCGAAAGTCCTGACCATATAGAAATAAGCCATTGCCTTCCATGTGAGAGCCTCGCCGATAGCCTTGTCCTTTGCCGCCTGCGAAGGGCCTTCAGAGTTGAGGATGTTGGTAATGACTGTGTTTGCATGACCGTTTACAGCCCAAAGCGAATAGGACATGTTCACAAGGTCAGTGTCTGTTCCGTTAGTTGTGAAAGTAAGGTATGGAGATGAACCCCAGTACATGTTTCCTGACATTACCTCACCGATCTTGATGAAGGCACGCTGGAAGTCGTACCAAGGAGAGTTGTAGAGGAAGTTCACTCCCTGCTCGACCTGAGCATCATTCTGGTAGAAATTATCTACGTTATAGTTGTCTTCAGTAGGACGATTGAGAAAATCCTCGCAAGAAGCCATGCTCAAGGCAAGGACACCTACCATCGCACCTTTGAATATATTCTTTAGTTTCATATTCTTCTTTCTTTAAGGATTAGAATGAAAGGCTTACACCGAATGAATATGTAGTCGGAGACGGGTAACGTCCGTTATCCACACCGTATGCATATCCTGATGAGTCCTGTGTTGAAGCGCCGACCTCAGGGTCATATCCAGAATACTTTGTGAAAGTATAGAGGTTCTGGATGTTGCAGTAAACGCGGATGTTGTCGAAATGCGCCTTCTGCATCCACTTCTTAGGGAATGTGTAACCGAGAGTGATGTTCTTGATACGGAGGTACGAGCCATCCTCGATGTAACGTGTGCTGAGACGGTCGTTGTCGTTAGGGTCGCTGAGGGTAGGACGTGGAGTCTTTGTTCCTGAATTCTCGACCTTTACGTTGGTGATGTCGTCAAACCAGCTGCCGCTCTCGTAAACCTTGTCAGGATCGATTGGCACGAGCTGAGCTCTGTCCTTTACTGCAGAAGCATTCTGGTTCACCCATGCAGATCTCATTGAAGCGAGACCGCCTGAAGGACCGTTCATGAGGCTGTAGTTGAGAACCTTGTTGCCGTATGATCCGTTGAGGAAGATATTGAGGTCAAATCCCTTGTAGCGGAATGTGTTGTTCCATCCGAATGTGAACAATGGAAGAGGGCTTCCGATGTCTGTACGGTCCTGGTCGTTGATCACGCCGTCCTGGTTGATATCCTTGTACTTGAGGTCACCGACCCATACTGTGTTCGAACGGTTGTATACGCCGTTTTCAGGATGCTTTGCTGTCTTTGGAGAGTTCTCGATATCCTCAAGAGACTCGTATACGCCATCGACTACATAACCGTAGAAGTTGTAGAGAGGCTTTCCGATCTCAGACACGCAGACAACGTCGCTCCACTGGCCGTAACCTACGATGCTGGCTGCTGTAGTTCCGCTGAGAGCCTTGAGGGTGTTGCGGTTGAACGAAACCTGGAAGTTGCTGTCCCACTGGAAGTCGCCTGTGAAAGGATGAGCGTCGAGGGTGATCTCAAGACCCTTGTTCTCGATGCTTCCGAAGTTACCCTTTGGAGCTGAAAGAACCGATGATCCGTTACCCTGGGTACCCATATAAGAAGGAAGCTGCATGGTCATGAGCATGTCCTCTGAAACCTTCTTGTAAAGATCGACTGTCAGGTTCAGTCTGTCCTGGAAGAATCCGAGGTCGAAACCTAAGTTCCACTGCTCCTGTGTCTCCCACTGAACTGCAGTGTTGGCGATGTTTGCAGGACGGTAACCTGCTCCGAGAGCCGAGTCCATAGGGCTGATTGAAGATCCCCATGCATAACCTCCGATGTTCGAGTTACCGGTCTGTCCCCAGCCGAAGCGGATCTTACCGTTGCTCCACCACTCGATATCCTTCATCCACTTCTCGTTTGTGAAGCGCCATGAACCTGCCAACGAATGGAACGGAGCCCAACGGTTCTCAGGTCCGAAGTTAGATGAACCGTCATAGCGGAATGTATATGTGAGATAATATCTCTCATCGTAGTTATATGTCTCACGAGTGAAGAACGAAGCCATAGACGAGCTTCCGAATCCTGAGCTGATGGTAGGAGTACCTGCTCCGAGGGATGGATTGTGAACCTCATCCGAAGGAAGCTTGGTGTTGTAAATGCTCTGGAATTCCCATGTTGACTCCCACATTTCCTGTCCGGCCATTGCGGTCACATTGTGCTTGCCCCACTGGTTGGCGTATGTGAGATAGTTCTTCAAAGACCAGTAAGTATTGGCGTTGTTCTGCCATCTTGTCTCATTGTTGCCACGCTGCCAGTTTCCGAGATCCACCATAGGCTCATAAGTCTCTGACTTGCTATGACTTATATCAAAACCGAGTTCAGTATGCCATGTAAGGTTTCTGATAGGGTTGATGTCGGCGAAGATATTACCTGTGAGCTTCTGACGCTTGAGGATGATGTCGTCGAGCATTGCCATAGCGATAGGGTTGACGCGTGCGCCGAGACCCTCGCGTACCTCTGATGTGAAGTTTCCGTCCACATCGTAGATAGGAATGTCAGGAAGAGAGTTAAGTGATGAGAACACGATACCTGCCTCACCGTCGGCAAGCTTGAGGTCATCCACTGTATTCGAGTAAGTAGCGTTCACACCGAACTTGAGCCACTTCTTGAGCTGTGCGTCGAGGTTTGTACGTACGCTGAAACGCTCGAAGTTAGAACCGATGATGGTACCTTCCTGATCCATGTAAGATCCTGACACATAGTACTGAACCTTCTCTGTACCGCCGGAAGCTGATACCTGATGCTGGTGCTGGAGAGCTGTCTGGAAGATAGCGTCCTGCCAGTTTGTACCGACACCAAGGACAGAAGGATCTGCATAATATGCGTTCGGCTCATAGATCTCGCCGATAGAGACGAGCTCATTGTAGAACTCTGCATACTCGCGAAGGTTCATCATGTCCACGCGTACATTCTGCTGCGAAACAGCGAACATTCCGTCATATGTGAACTTAGCTTCACCTGCCTTACCACGCTTGGTAGTGATGAGGACGACACCGTTCGCACCCTGCGCGCCATAGATCGCTGTCGCAGAGGCATCCTTGAGGATCTCCATGCTCACGATATCCGCAGGGTTGATTGTAGAAAGAGGGGAAATTGTTGATACCGAACCGTTTCCGAGTGCATCACCAAGACCGAAAGATGCTCCTGAAGCACCGTTGCCCTGAACGATCACACCGTCGATAACGTAGAGAGGCTCTGCGTTTGCATTGATGGTGGCCTGTCCGCGGACACGGATCGATGATGATGAACCTGGAGCTCCCGAAGTCTGCACTGCAGTCACACCGGCTGCACGGCCCTGGAGAGTCTGGTCAAGTGATGAAACGATAGAACCCTTGATGGATTCCTCTGTCATCGAAACCGATGAACCTGAAAGGTCGCTTCTCTTCATCGTACCGTAACCGACGACCACGACTTCGTCGAGAAGCTGTCTGTCTTCCTGCAGAGACGCATTGTAGACATTCTGACTGCCCACAACTATCTCCACATCCTTGTAACCGATCGATGAAACGACGATTGTCGCGCCCTGACGGACGTTCAATGTCCATTTTCCATCCAGATCTGTAACGGCACCGTTCTGGGTACCCTTTTCAATGACGCTCGCACCTGCGACAGGACCGACCTTGTCAACGACTGTACCGCTGACCTGTCTGTTCTGCGCCATGAGCGAGAAGCTCAATAAGAGCATCGCCAAGCAAGTAAATAATTTACTTTTCATGTTACTGAATTTTGTGGTTAATAATTATGTGATGTTATCTGAATCTGCTGAAGAATTCCTTCTTTATCTCGCGCCATTCGTCCACCTCCCACATTGCATGGTCGCAATGAGGATAGCATATCCATTTCTTTTCCGATTTCACATGGTTGTATGATGCGAAATTGGTATGTGGAGGACATACAGGATCCTGGAGGCCGACCGACATGTAGACAGGACACTCTATCTTGTCTGTGAAATTCTTGACATCGAAATAGCTCAGCGTCCTGTATAGGTCTTCATCACTGATGCCCAGCTCCTTCTGCTTCTGAAGGATCTCATTTCCCGGCCATGATGCGACCTTGAAATAGTCCGGGTAGTCACCCAGGAAAGGCACCGCCGGAGCGATTGCCTTGATCCTGTGGTCAAGCGATGCGCTTATGAAAGAGAAGGCTCCGCCCTGGCTTTCACCTTCGGCCACCAGGCGCTCCTGATCGACCTTTTCACGCGAACATACGAAGTCGATCGCCCTCACGACATCGGCGAAAGCGCCTCTGTAATAATATGACTCCTTGCTTTCCAGGCCTTCCGCAACCCACTTCACACGCTCTCCCTCCGGCTCGTTAAGAGCCTGTCCACGTACGCACAGCGTGAATTCCACCATCTCAGGATTGCTTGACGGATGCTGGTAATACAGGTCCGAATTATAGCCCATGTAATAGATTGTCGTGCTGTATTTGCCCGGCTTGACCGGCTCTACATATACTCCGCTGATGCTTTCCCCGCCGAAGGACTTCATGTCGACGCGATATGTACGTCGCACATCGTTCGAATGTTCCTCAAGAAGGGTCAGGGTGTATTCCGGCTCGACAGCAGCGAGCTCCGCAAGAGTCTGCTCCCAGAATGTATCGAAATCCGGCTGCTTGTCCTGTGGCGAACTGATCAATTCGGGATTTATTCCTATGTTAGAGCTTGTAAGTTCTACTTTCCCTTTATCGTCTGTCATGCTGAAAACCACATGATAGAAGCCCGGTTCAAGATCAAGCTTGAAAGAGCAAACACCTTCACCATCAACGATTTCCGCAGTCTTAACAAATGTTACGACCGGCTCTCCGCTATCCTTGCTCAATGCCAGCTCGACATCTATCGACTGATCTTCATGAGCCTTCAGTCCGACCTGCAGCACATGCGGGCCATCGCCTTCAAAGATGCCCATGTTGTCGTCGATAAGCATGGACGCCTTCGGTCTCAGTGCCTTCTCGATGGCCTGGGTGGCTTCCTTGATGACCTCCATTGTCGATGCATCACATGCATATACGGAATTCAAGCCCTGCTGCTCCTGAGCCGGATCGCCGCAGTAATCGTCTCCCGGCTGCCAGTACAGGTTTGTCTCCGACTGGCCGGCAAGACCTCCCCAGCCCCAGAAGTTCAGTCCGGCGAACAGACCGTCCTCGCCTGCCGACTCCACGATGCGTCCGAACACATGTCTGTAATATTCGTCACGCGCTGTCGTAGGTGTGCCCTGAGCAAACTGGAAATCATCGCGAGGGAATCCGAATTCCTCGAGCACGACAGGCTTTCCATACTTCTGAGCGAGGACAAGATGCTCGTCGATGTACTGATCGGTATTGGCTATGGCCTGAGGGAGATTTGTCTTGAGGGTATTCTCTCGTACCCAGCTCCAGTTGTAAGGCCAGATATGGATGTTCAGGTAATCGATGTCAGGGCATGAATGTATCCTCTCATAAAGGTCCATGTCGTTTTCGCAGCCCCATGAGCCTTCGCTGCCGGAAGACACCATATGGTTCGGGTCGAGGGACTTTATCAAGGCCGCAGATGTCCACATGAAATCCACGAAGGCCGCCTGGCCTGTCGAATCGTTTCTGAAACATCTCGGTTCGTTTCCGATCTGCCATGAGAAGATCGTCGGATCGTCCTTGTACGGCTTTCCGGTAACGGTGTTGGTACGCGTAACCACATGTCTCACATGATCATAGAACAGTTCCTTCGCCTTTTCGTTCGTCACGAATCTTGAGACCGATTCCATGAACGGAACATATCCGACTTCCGCAGGAATCAGAGCCTTGCCGGCTCCGGCCCACTCCAGATACATGCCGTAGCCGCCTGACCATTCCCATGAGTTGTTGATGTACAGGACGGCCTTCATGTTTCTTTCCGCCATTTCCGCAAGAAGGTAATCCAGGCCATGGAAGATCGTGTCATTGTAGACTCCCGGTTCCTTCTGAAGGGTAGGGCTGACTCTTGTAGGGATTCCGTCAGGGCCGTCTCCACCGACAAGGACGCGTAGATTGGTCATTCCGAGGGCCTTGAGCGTATCAAGCTCGGCCTCGAGGCGGGCACGGTCTCCTCCCACACCCTCGCTTCCAAGGATGGCTCCATACCAGAAATTGGTTCCGACATAGTGTGAAGGATAGTCTTCACAAACGAATTTTCCGTCTTCCACGCGTACGAAAGACGGTTTTTGAACCTGACATGAACACAGCAGAGCCGCCGCAGCCAATGTCAGGATCGAAATGATCCGGGTTATTTTCATCAAATCTTAGCGCTATTCATTAATGGTAACGCAAAGATACCAATACCCCGAAAGTTAAACAAATATAAATTTATCAGATAATGATACAATTTAAACAATTACCTTGTTCTTTTTGAACATGGCCCTGAAATCGCGGGGAGTGTAGTTCCTCTTGGCCTTGAAGGTACGGTTGAAATTGGAGAGGTTGTTGAAACCGCACTCATAGCATATTTCCGATATGTTCTTCGACGAGTCCACAAGCATCCTCGCCGCATGGCCGAGCCTTATATCTATGATATAATCCGACAGGGTACGGCCTGTCCTCTGGCGGAAAAAGCGGCTGAAGGCGACAGGGCTCATGCCGACAAGATCGGCCATGTCGGACAGATTGAGCTGCCGCGCATAATTGTCATTGATGTACTCCTTGACCTTCTGGACGCGGTTGCTCTCGGTGGTTTTATGGGCATGGGAGAAAGAGCTGGAAGCAAGGACCCTGGCATCATCCGACACAGAAAGCTCATAAAGGACATACATGAACTTCAAAAACTGCACGAAACGCTCTGATTCATCGGCGATTGTATCAAGCACAGAATAGACCTTCATGATCGTCGGCAGAGGGAACGAAAGGCCGTGGTCTGCCCTCTGCAGCATACGTCTTATCGACGCGAACTGATTTCGCGAAAGCAAGCCGTCTCCGAATATGTCACCGGAAAAATGAACGGTGATCTCCCTTATGTCCTTGGACTTGCAACTGCCCTGCTCCCAGACATGCTCGAGATCCTCGCCGCCCAGAAGGACAAGTTCATAATCCCCTATCGACTCGACACTGTCTCCCACGATCCTTCGCACTCCGCCTCCCCTTTCTATGAAGTTCAGCTCGAATTCCTTATGCTGATGGAGCGGATATGTGAATTCAGTCTTGTGACGTTCCACGATGTAGAAGCAGTCCTTATCGGACAGACGCGTTATTTCAGTAAAGGCCTTGTTCATGGTCAATTTTCATAAAACATGGATACAAATATACGATTTTTTCAAGTTATGATACTATTTTAACATTTTTCAACATTTACAATGCGAAAACCATATTATCGGCGTTTTTTAGTATATTTGTAAAAACTGATATCCACTCAATGGAAAAACCACATAAGACAGCAGCCGAACTATTTGCAGCACAAGCACTTGCAACACAACTGAAATCAGAGCTGACGAAAAACATCCTTCCATACTGGATGGGGAGAGTTCCCGATCCTGACGGCGGAATGTACGGCCGCATCACCGGAGATGACATAGTCGACCCGTCTGCCCCGATCGGAAATATAATGACTGCACGAGTATTGTGGACCTTCGCGTCGGCATACAGACTTCTCAAAGACAGCGGAGATCCTGCCTCAGCAAAGCAATACCTTGAAATGGCCGTCATGGCCAGAAACCTGATAATCAACAGGTTCTACGACCCCGAATTCGGAGGCACATACTGGTCGCTGAACCCTGACCAGACTCCGCAGGACACTAAAAAGCAGATCTACGCGATAGCATTCACGATATACGGACTGGCGGAGCTGAACCGCGCGACAGGCGACGGAAAAGCCCTTGAATATGCCATAAAACTGTTCAATTCGATAGAAGAACACAGCTTCGACGCTGTCCGCGGAGGCTATTTCGAAGCATTCACCCGCGAATGGGCGGAGATCGAAGACATGCGCCTTAGCGACAAGGATGCCAACGAAAGCAAGACCATGAACACGCATCTGCATGTCCTCGAGGCCTACACATGCCTTTACCGCGTATGGAAGAATCCCCTTCTTGAGGAGCGTCTTCGCGAGCTCATTTCTGTCTTCGAACAGCACATCATCGGCAGCGACGGCCACCTGAAGCTCTTCTTCGACAACGACTGGAACTGCGGATATGATACCGTTTCATATGGACACGACATCGAAGCGTCATGGCTCCTGCACGAAGCAGCCCTGGTGCTGGGAGACGATGAAGTCCTTGAACGCGTGGAGGCATTGGTCCCTCGCATAGCAGAAGCGGCCGGCGAAGGATTCACCCACGAAGGAGGCATGATATACGAGAAACATGGCCCTGACGGTCCTGCAGACGGCGACCGCCACTGGTGGGTTCAGGCCGAGACCGTGGTCGGATACTTCAACTTATGGGATCATTTCGGCAGTCAGGAGGGGCTGGAAAAGGCTCTGACATGCTGGGAGTTCATCAAAGGAAACCTCGTCGACAGGAAGAAAGGAGAATGGTTCTGGAGCATCCGCGAGGACGGAAGCGTCAACCGCGAGGACGACAAGGCCGGCTTCTGGAAATGTCCGTACCACAACGGCCGCATGTGCATGGAGATCATCGAACGGCTCCGCTGACGCTGCCCCGCAACCGACTGTACACCAAACACTTACCATAACCCACGTGCTCCCCTTTGACGGCACGCAGATACAAGTAAACCACTGAATAACAACAGATTATGCGCCAGCTTTTTTTAGCTTTTTCGGCATTTATCTTATGCCTTAACTTAAATGCGCAGGGATACACAAACCCTATCGTGAAAGGATTCAATCCTGACCCGAGCGTATGCCGCGTAGGAGACGATTACTACATGGTGACAAGCACCTTCCATTATTTCCCGGGTGTTCCGCTCTATCATAGCAAGGACCTCGTGAACTGGGAGCATATCGGTCATGTGCTCGACAGGGAATCCCAGCTTCCGCTTCCGGACGCACATGCCGGACAGGGTATATTCGCGCCGACCATCCGTTACCATGAAGGTACATTCTACATGATCACGACCAACTGTTCTGGCCTTGGCAACTTCATCGTAAGCACCAAGGATCTGTATGGAGCATGGTCAGATCCCGTGACAGTGGACATGCCGGGAATCGATCCGGACCTTTTCTGGGATGAAGACGGAAAATGCTATTTCAGCGGTTCTGCAAACGACAACATAATGTTCTGCCAGATCAATCCGGATACAGGAGAAAAGCTCACAACGCCGAAGATCATATGGAACGGAACCGGCGGACGATATCCCGAAGCTCCTCATATCTACAAGAAGGACGGATGGTACTACCTCATGATTGCTGAAGGCGGTACTGAATATGCGCATGGAGTGACTATCGCACGCAGCCGCAATGTAGACGGCCCATACACCCCTGCTCCACACAACCCTATCATAACCCATTGCAAGCAGGCGGCTCAGACCAATCCGATACAGGGAACAGGACATGCAGACATCATCCAGGCTCATGACGGATCATGGTGGATGGTATGTCTGGGATTCCGCACACAGAGCGGGATGCATCACCTTCTGGGACGAGAGTCATTCCTGGCGCCGGTCACATGGGACCGCGGAGGATGGCCTGTAGTCAACGGAAACGGTGACATAGCCATAAACATGGATGTCCCTACATTGCCTCAGAAGCCTTTCCCTGCGCTTCCGGAGCGAAATGAGTTCGACGTTCCTGCTCAGGTAAAGAGTTCAGCCACAATGGCTTCGACAGGACTTGGAAACGAATGGTCATGGCTCCGCAACCCGGATCCTTCACGTTACCTGGTAGCCGATGGAAAGCTCCGCATACATGGAGTTGCAGCCGATCTGAATGCATATTCGGAATCACCTTCATTCGCGGGCATCCGCCAGCAGCACCACGATTTCACTGCCGCGACATGCGTGAAACTCGGAAACGCACGCAGCGGCGACAAGGCCGGAATGAGCATATTCATGGACTCTGGAGCACATTATGACGTATATATCGAAAAGAAGGGAGGAAAGAATGTGATAGGAGTTCGATATGCAATGGGAGTATTCAATAATATCGAAGAGATTCCTGTCAGCTCAAGCAAGGTGTGGCTCCGAGTCAGCGGAGATCCCGAGTATTACAGGCTGTGGTACTCTACGGACGGAAAGGAGTTCAAACAGGCCGGTATCGGCGATACCCGATATCTCAGCAGCGAGACAGTGGGAGGATTCACAGGCATAATGATAGGCCTCTGGGCTCAGTCGCCTTCAGAGAAGGGCTATGCAGACTTTGACTATTTTGAATATAACGCAGAATAAATCTTAATAACCACAACTATGAAACGTTTATTTTTATCATTGATCGGTATCGCCTTTGCCGTCGCCATGAGCGCGCAGGGATACAACAATCCTGTAGTGAAAGGATTCAGTCCGGACCCGAGCGTATGCCGCGTGGGAGAGGATTACTATCTGGTAACCAGCAGCTTCCAGTATTTCCCTGGAGTTCCTATCTACCACAGTAAGGACCTCGTGAACTGGAAGCAGATCGGACATGTCCTCACACGCGAGTCTCAGCTTCAGCTCGAAGGAGCAAACTCAAGCCAGGGTATCTATGCTCCTACAATCCGCCACCACAACGGCAAGTTCTACATGATCACAACAAATACTTCAAGCCTCGGCAACTTCATCGTTACAGCAGAGGATCCTGCTGGAGAATGGTCTGACCCAATTCCTGTAAAGATGGGCGGAATCGACCCTTCTCTCTTCTGGGATGAGGACGGAAAGTGCTGGTATACAGGTTCTACAGGAACAAGCGTCATGATCAGCCAGATCAACCCTGACACAGGTGAGATCCTGACCGAGCCTAAGATCGTATGGAACGGAATGGGCGGACGTTATCCTGAAGCTCCGCATATCTACAAGAAAGACGGCTGGTACTACCTCATGATCGCAGAGGGCGGTACAGAGTTCGCGCACAGCGAGACAATCGCACGCAGCCGCAACATAGAGGGACCATATGATCCGGCTCCGCACAACCCTATCCTCACACACTTCACTTCTGCAGCGCAGGGAAGCCCTATCCAGGGTGTTGGTCACGCAGACCTCGTGGAGGCTCATGACGGTTCATGGTGGCTTGTATGTCTTGCTTTCCGCGTTAACAGCGGACTCATCCATCTTCTCGGCCGCGAGACATTCGTAGCCCCTGTACGTTGGGACAAGAACGCATGGCCGGTTGTGAACGGAAACGGCGAGATCGCCCTCAAGATGGATGTCGAGACTCTTCCTCAGAAGCCTTTCGAGGCAGATCCTGCACGCAACGAGTTTGATGAGCCTCTCGGACCTAAGTGGTCATGGCTCCGCAAGCCGGTTGAAGAAAGATATCAGATCGCAAACGGCAAGCTCCGTATGTACGGTTCTGCAGAAGGTCTGAACGAGCTCAAGAATTCTCCTTCATTCGTCGGATTCCGTCAGGAGGACTTTGATTTCCAGGCAGAGACATGCGTCAAGCTCGGAAACGCAAGCAACGGCGACAAGGCAGGTATGACAGTATACATGGACTATAACGGACACTATGACGTATATGTTGCCAAGAAG
>JAFYME010000071.1 GCA_017556765.1 Bacteroidales bacterium | reverse complement strand
TTTCGATCGCCACTACTCAGGGAATCGATAATTTCTTTCTCTTCCTGCGGGTACTGAGATGTTTCAGTTCCCCGCGTTCGCTCCATTAAATGGTGACACATCTTCAATGTGCCGGGTTGCCCCATTCGGAAATCGCCGGATCAAAACCTGTTTGCAGTTCCCCGACGCTTATCGCAGCTTACCACGTCCTTCATCGCCTCCAGAAGCCTAGGCATCCTCCGTTCGCTCTTGTAACCTTCTCTCTGAATGAATTTCTTTGAATCACAAGCCAAGTGTATGTTTACACACTTGATCTCACTTTTACTCGTTGCCTTGAAATTGCAGTCCACAACATTTCGATAGACTCTCTATCATTTAATTTCTGTTACAGACTAATTAATTTCTTCTTCTTTTATTACCTCGTTATCTTTTCTCAAACTTGTCAATGAACTGTCATTTGATGTTTGGTGTTAACCACCGTTGTTTCTCAAATGGGCTGCAAAGATACGGACTTTTTTTTATCCTCCAAATTTTTCTGCAACTTTTTTCACAAAAAAATTAAACTTTTTTCAACCCATTTTTATAAAACATTGATAATCAAATAATTCACAAAAATCACTTTTTTCAACATTTTTTAGTAATAATATGGCCTGAACTCAAGATTGCAATAATCCTTCTTTCCGAACGGATAATCCTCATCATACTCCAGATCGTCATATCTGCTGAAATAACAGCGGAGCCTGAAGTTCGCATTCTCGAAATGATCGACTCCCATGACAAAGCACAAGGACGCAATCAAAGACTCATTATATCCCTGCTCCCAGAAATCCGAGGTGACATGGAAATGCCAGTCGACCGCGCCATACTTCAGAACGTTTGAAGCCGGCGCCACAAAATCAAGTTTGTCAAACAACCCTGAGATATTCTGCACATCGAACTCCGGATCGACTCTACGTACCCTCTCGCCCTTCAACTCGTTT
This sequence comes from Bacteroidales bacterium, assembly GCA_017556765.1. Classification (GTDB taxonomy): domain Bacteria; phylum Bacteroidota; class Bacteroidia; order Bacteroidales; family UBA932; genus Cryptobacteroides. The sequence goes on along the minus strand of JAFYME010000071.1, from coordinate 41,546 downwards.
ATAAGACTATCGTACTCGGTTCTGTTATCATATGGAGTATTGACCTGTACAATGCGCGGATTCGTTCCATCTGCACAATATACGATCAAAGCCAGGTTCTCATCCTTCAAAGCCCTCTCGAAGCGGGCATCGAGATATTTCTCCAGCGCACCCGTAGAAGTCAGTTCCGACTGGGCCACATAAACAAAGCACATGGTCTTGTCACCATAGCTTCCACCATCAGCATGAGCGTTGGTCACTGAAGCGGCCAAAAGCAGTATCGCCGACACTATATTATATATGTATACCTTCATATCGCTAATCAGAATTTAAATGTAACACCCAGGTCAAGCCACACAGCGCGCCTCTTGAGGCTGAAGCTGTCAGTCATCGACTTCTTGGCAACATCAGCCTTATCAGTCGCGGAATAAGCCACAGGAGCCCTGCCCGACTTGTATGACAGCATCTCGGACTGATAATAGCAGTTCAACCCATGTTCATACTCCAGCCCGAACGAGAAAAGCGTCTTTTTATTCAGGTTATAGCCAAAGCCTAACGATCCTGTCACGCTCAACGGGCATGGCCACACATCGGGAGCAAACTCCTTGCTGTCAGCTATAGATTCCGTCTTAAAATGACCTACTTTATGGATAGGAGCCTCCGAACCATGCGTGACCACATAATCGCAATAGAGATCACCGGCGTCAGCCAATATATTATAATAGGCCTTGGCTCCGGCCTGCACATCCAATGTCCATCTTGCAGCAAAGTTGTGCTCCAGAGCAAGTCCGGCAGCAAGAACCGCGTCGACAGTATTGAATTTCTGGCCGATCACATCGAACTCGTACTTCCTTTGGGCACCCCCAAGAAGATATGAGTAGCCGAAATCCCTCAGATTGAGGTTCAAGTGGCTGTACGAAACTCCAAGGTCCGCATATATGCCCAGATTGATAGTCTTGCCGAGACCGGCCATAAAGCGAAGCTCTACTCCGGTTTCATTGGCAATGGACCATTTCCCGTCAAATTCTCCGTCTACGGCGAATGCACCTGCAGGAGCCGTCGCGGTATATGCCTTGGCCCTGAACCAGTTCGTATATGAACCGAGCTTCAGGAAACCGTCTCTGGTCAGATGTGTCGTAATGAACACATCAGGATCCCATTCTTCAGGCATATTCTGCATATGATACCAATCTGCAGACGCCGCATAGCCCGGGAGGAGTGCCTGACCGGCACTGTTATATGTAACGTAACCGCCATCAAAAAGGAGATTTTCAAACTCTTTCTGTTCACGGTAAATCACATGGTCCTTTCCTACCATCACGACCGGATCCTCGCCTCCCTCAACCGACTCGATCAGACACGTACCGTCAAAGTCATCATAAGAGAAAACTATCTGAATCCCGTAAGGAGAGCCGTATATTTCATCAGACGAATACAGCACATTCCTTCCGTCACGATAACTCATGGTCTTGTCCAGAGACACCCTTACACACAGACTTCCCGCGTCTATGTATGGCGCCGACTTCTCTATGTCGGAGAATGTGACCGATACATCCTTCATCTTTCCCAACGCAGATACATATTCCGGCAGGGAGATCACCTGCGAATCATGGAGACCTATAAGGTCATTGAATATCTTCACATCAGGATCGCGGAACATGGCGACGAATTCTTCAGCATCTGAAGCGGATGAGAGGGCCGAGACCTCCTCAAGTTTCTCCAACATGCCCAGTACTGCGAGATTCATCTTTCTCTTCACGGGATTTGAAACGTTCTGCGCAGAAACAGCGCTGCTCAGACCGAACAGCAGCAAGATAAAATATAACAATATTTTCTTCATACTAAATCACTATCTTCCTGCCAAATATGGCGGAAAGACAAAGTTATGCATTTTTTTCTTACATTTGCATTTACTCTAATATGGAAAAACTATAAAACACACTGATATGGAAAACAAAAAGACACAACTGCCGGAAAACGCCCATAGGGAGCTCAAGCCGGGAGAGGAGTACCAGCCGCTGCTGTCCCCTCAGAAAAACTACCCGGAAGTGACCCCATGGTCGGTGACACTCGGTCTGATCATGACCATCATCTTCTCTGCAGCTGCAGCATACCTCGGACTCAAGGTAGGACAGGTATTTGAGGCAGCCATCCCTATCGCGATCATCGCTGTGGGCCTCTCCGGAGCCCTCGGACGCAAGAATGCGCTGGGAGAGAACGTAATGATCCAGTCGATCGGTTCATGTTCGGGAGCGATCGTCGCAGGAGCGATCTTCACCCTCCCTGCGCTCTTCATCCTCCAGGACAAGTATCCCGAGCTTACGGTAAACTTCACAAAGGTATTCTTCTCATCACTCCTTGGAGGTATCCTCGGAATCCTCTTCCTGATCCCGTTCAGAAAGTACTTCGTGAAGGAGCAGCATGGTAAATATCCATTCCCTGAAGCCACAGCCACGACTCAGGTGCTCGTGAGCGGCGAAGGCGGCGGAAAGGGAGCGAAGACCCTCCTGGTCAGCGGACTCATCGGAGGTCTCTATGACTTCATCGTATCTACATTCGGACTCTGGGGCGAGACCCTCACCACAAAGATACTCCCATGGGGAACAGCAATAGCTGACAAGGCGAAGGTTCTCCTCAAGGTCAACACAGGAGCAGCAGTCCTCGGTCTGGGATACATCGTCGGACTCAAGTATGCATTCATCATCTGCTGCGGAAGCTTCCTCGTATGGCTCGTGATCATCCCTCTGATGAACCTCATCTGGGGCGGCCAGGTCATCGACCTGATGAACACAGGCGTGACAATGACCATCGGCGAGATGACCCCTGACATGATCTTCAAGGATTATGCAAGACACATCGGTATCGGAGGTATCGCAACAGCAGGTATCGTCGGCATCGTGAAGTCATTCGGCGTCATCAAGTCTGCGGTAGGACTTGCGGCAAACGAGTTCAAGAGAAAGAAGGACGGAGCTGAGGCAGAAGTGATCAGAACCCAGAGAGACATCTCGATGAAGATCATCGTGATCGGTATCGCAGTCGCTCTCCTCGCGGTATTCGCATTCTTCGCGATCGGAGTGGTCGATAACATCTGGCACGCAGTCGTAGGCCTCCTCATCGTAGGAGTCATCGCCTTCCTTTTCACAACAGTCGCAGCGAACGCAATCGCGATCGTAGGCTCAAACCCTGTCAGCGGAATGACCCTCATGACCCTCATCCTCGCTTCCCTCATCATGGTTGCGGTAGGTCTTAACGGTACAGCCGGAATGACAGCGGCCCTGATCATCGGAGGCGTCGTATGTACTGCCCTTTCTGTTGCAGGAGCATTCATCACCGACCTCAAGATCGGATACTGGATCGGATCGACACCTAAGAAGCAGGAGACATGGAAGTTCCTCGGAACCCTCGTTGCAGCAGCGACTGTCGGCGGAGTCATGCTCGTGCTCAACAAGACATACGGATTCACAGGCGAAGGCGCTCTCGTGGCCCCTCAGGCCAATGCAATGGCAGCCGTGATCGAGCCTATGATGAACGGAGGTAGCGCTCCATGGCTTCTTTACGGCATCGGCGCGGTCCTCGCCCTCGTGCTCACATTCTTCAAGGTGCCTGCGCTTCCTTTCGCCCTCGGTATGTTCATCCCTATCGACCTTAACATGCCTATGCTCATCGGTGGAGCCGTTTCATGGTTCGTAAGCAGCCGCAGCAAGGATAAGGAACTCAATGCTGAACGCAACGAGAAAGGTACGCTCATTGCATCAGGATTCATCGCCGGCGGCGCTCTCATGGGCGTTGTAAGCGCGATCCTCAGATTTGCGGAAGTCGACATGTACATGAAGCCTTCTCCATGGACCGAGCCTGTAGCGATCATCCCTTACACAGCGATCATCGTCTACATGATCTACGCATCACTCAAAGTTAAGAAGTAAATGAACGGAATCATAAGCGCACTGATATTGACACTGATCGCCGGAGCGGCGACCGGTATCGGCGGTGCGCTTGTACTCTTCAAGAAGAAGATCAGCAGTGACTTCCTGGCCGGAGCCCTCGGACTCAGCGCAGGAGTCATGATATTCATCTCCATGGCCGAGATGTTTCCCGAATCCCAGGAGATGATCGCCGGGACAGGGCTTGCTCATGGCGAAGCCTTCGTGCTCGTCGCGTTCTTTGTCGGCATGGGTCTCATCACACTCATCGACTTCGCGATCCCTGAGTATGAAAACCCTCATGAAGCACCTGGTCTTTCTCTTGACTCGAAGACGGCGGCAGTCGGCATGCTGGAGCAGACCGGAAACGAAAAGGCCATGCACAGACTCGGCCTTCTTTCCGCCCTGGCCATAGCTGTCCACAACTTCCCCGAAGGAATCGCGACCTTCATCGGAGCCTTGAATGACCCCGAAATGGGTGCGGGAATCACCTTCGCCATCGCGATCCACAACATCCCGGAAGGCATAGCCGTCGCCATACCTATATATTATGCGACCAAGAGCAAGGGAAAGGCGCTGCTTTACGCTACCCTCTCCGGAATGAGTGAAGTCATCGGAGCCTTGCTATGTCTGGCCGTCACTGCCATATTCGGCATCGAACTCACCGGAGGCGGGCCGGCATTCCCGCTGGTCATGTCAGCCGTTGCCGGCATCATGATCTACATCTCGCTGGACGAGCTCCTTCCGACAGCGGAAAAATACGGAAAACATCACATAGCCATCGCCGGCGTCGTAGGCGGCATGGCAATAATGGGCATAAGCCTGCTGATAATGTAACACTATTATGGAAAAGATTTTAGACAGATTTCTCAGATATGTCGCTGTGGACACACAGTCAGACCCTGAATCAGACTCGCAGCCAAGCGCAGCGAAGGAACTCAACCTCCTCAAGATGCTCCGTGACGAGCTCCAGGCCATGGGCGTGGAGGCGACTCTCGACGAATACGGCTATGTAATGGCCACAATCCCTTCAAACTGCGGAAAAGATGTGCCTGCTGTAGGATTCATCGCGCATGCAGATACAGCCCCTGACGCAGCCGGAGACAACATCAAGCCTCAGATCATCGAAAACTATGACGGCGGCGAAATTCCTCTCAAGGGCGTTCCGGGCCTCAGCCTCAAGCCATCGGAGTTCCCTGAGCTCGAGCTTTACAAGGGCCAGACGCTTATCACCACAGACGGAACTACCCTCCTCGGAGCGGACGACAAGGCCGGTATCGCTGAGATCATGGACGCAGTACAGTACATCGTGGAGCATCCTGAATTCAAGCACGGAGAGATCAAGATCGGATTCACACCGGACGAGGAGATCGGCCGCGGAGTCGTGAAGTTCGACGTTGCGAAATTCGGAGCCAAGTATGCCTACACCCTCGACGGAGGCCAGGTCGGCGAGCTTGAATATGAGAATTTCAATGCAGCCGGAGCCACAATCCGCATCCAGGGACGCAACGTACACCCTGGTACAGCTAAGGGCAAGATGAAGAACGCCATCCTCATCGGAATGGAGCTCAACGCCCTCCTCCCTGTAGAGCAGCGTCCGGAGTACACATGCGGCTATGAAGGCTTCTTCCACCTGATCAGCTTCAAGGGCGAGGTCGAGACAGCCACATTCTCATACATCATCCGCGACCACGACATGGGCCTCTACGAGCAGAAGAAGGCATACATGCAGAAGTGCGTGGACTTCATCAACGAAAAGTACGGCGAAGGCACGGCTCTTCTCGACATGAAGCACCAGTACTACAACATGCGCAAAGAGGTCGAGCCTCATTACCATATCGTCGAAAAGGCGATGAAGGCGATGGAGATGGAAGGCATCACACCAAAGATCCAGCCGATCCGTGGAGGTACAGACGGAGCGAACCTCTCATTCATGGGACTTCCATGTCCTAACATCTTCGCCGGCGGCCACAACTTCCACGGCAAGATGGAGTATGTTCCGCTCGAAAGCATGGAAAAGGCCAGCAAGGTCATCCTCAACATCATAAGTCTTTATGCAGAGTAAAATGGCAGGACGCATGTCCATACTGCTCATTCTGCTTTCCGTCGTCCTTTCGTCGTGCTCACGCATAGGAGGGACGATACAGGAAGAGATTGACCGTGGACATGCCCTTTTCGAGGAAAGGCGATACAGCGAAGCCATGGAGGCATACTCCAAGGCCGAGACCATGGCACTGAAGGCTGAGGACTACCGCAGTCTCGGCACGACATACCAGAAGATCGCCCATACCTACAATGCTACCGGAGGCCATTCCGAAGAAATCGCATATCTCGACAAGGCGCTGGAGGCATTCGAGAAGGCAGAAATGCCCTACAATGCCCTCCACGCATACTTCGAAGGCGGAGTAGCGCGATACAATTTCCAGGATTACGCATCAGCGGAAGTCGTGTTCCGCAATACAATGTCTCAGGCACGTCAGGCGGCCGACACCCTTCTGGAGGCCGCCAGTCTCGAGGCATATGCGGCACTGTGTCTGGAGACTGCCGAGCAGGACCCGCAGCTGGCCATAAACATGCTCGCACGCAAGGCCAACGAGCTCAAATGCCCGCTCACAAGCGAAGACAGAGGAATACTTGCATATGCGTATGCCCTGACCGGAAACATGAAGGAAGCGTCAGACTGGATAAGCAAGGCGCTCCAGTCGGCCCATACGCCGGAAGAAAAGGCACAGGCCAAATTCAGAGAATATCAGGTCGCAAGCCGCTCCGGAGACACCGCTGCCGCGCTTGCAGCTCTCGAGGCTGTCATGGAGCACAGCAATTCTACAGAATCCGCTTCGTTGCAGCGTTCGGTCGAGGCTGCGAGAAAAGGATATGAGTCACACCAGATGGAACTCATCCGGAACAGGCTCCAGGTAGCCCGGCTCACGTCCATCTTCATCATCCTCGTAGCGATGACGATCGTGTTCGCATTGATAGGATACATGAGGAACCGCCGTCTCATCATGGCAAAAGCCATGGCCGAAGAAAAGGCGGAGACCGAGAAATACATGAACATTGCGGAAGAACTTCAGGGCAAGCTGAAGGCAGCCGCCAAGAAAGTCCCTGCAGAAAAGCATGCTCCTGCAGCACGCTTCGATCTTCTGGAGAAGCTCTGTGAGCAGTATTATGTATACGAAGGCACGGACAATCTTCAGGGCAAGATCCTCAAGGAAGTGAAGGCGACTATCGACGGTCTGCGTGAAGATCCGAAGGCCTTGAAAGGACTCGAAGCGACGCTAAACCACAACAACGGAAACGTCGTCGAGAGGCTCCGCGAGCAGATGCCGAAGCTCAAGCCGGAGGATATAAAGCTGTTCATTTTTGCCGCATCCGGATTCTCAAGCACGACTATCTCGACCATCCTCGAGAAGGACAAAGGCATCGTCTACAACCGCATCTGGCGTCTGAAAGGCAAGATTTCCTCTTCAGAGGCCCCAGATAAGGACGAATTTCTCGACATCATAAAGTCTTGATAATCAACACATTACAAAAACGGAGAGATTTTTGCGATTTCTCATTTTATAAATCGCTGATTTTCAATGATTTAACAATAGAATGAGAGAGATTTTATAGGGTGTTTTATTTGTTTTATGGGTAAATATATGCGTAACTTTGCACCAGCAACGGTTAAAAGCATAAACATTTAAAAACTCATACCATGGAAATCAAAAAATCAGACAAAGCGAACTTGGAGAACAAGAAGCTTCTCTTTACCGAGCTCGGACTCATCGTTTCGCTTGCGATCACATTCGGTGCTTTCGAGTACACAAGCAAGGAGACTAAGGTGTCAACACTCGAGGATACTGCAGAGGTAGTACTCGAAGAGGAGATCATCCCTATCACTCAGGAGACTCCTCCTCCGCCACCAGCCGCTCCGAAGATTCCTATCCTTTCTGACCAGATCGACATCGTGGACGACGAGATCGAGCTCGATGACGACATGTTCATGAACCTTGAGGACGACGCAAGCCTCGGAGTTGAGATCATGGACTATGTAGATGTTATAGAGGAAGAAGTTGAAGAGGAAGCTATTCCATTCCAGCTCGTGGAGGAGAAGCCATCATTCCAGGGCGGCGATGCAAACCAGTTCTCAAAGTGGGTGAACCAGAGACTCGTTTATCCTGAGATCGCGAAGGAGAACGGTGTTCAGGGTCGTGTGACACTCCAGTTTACTGTAGAGAAGGACGGATCAGTTACTAAGGTAAAGGTTCTCCGTGGTGTTGACCCATCACTCGACAAGGAGGCTGTACGCGTAGTATCACAGTCACCAAAGTGGAAGCCTGGTAAGCAGCGTGACCGCGCGGTTCCTGTAACCTACACATTCCCTGTTATCTTCCAGCTTAGATAATCAGACATAGCACATAAAAAAGATCTCCGGCTCATTACGATGAATCGGAGATTTTTTTATGTATAATTCTAGTACAACAGGGTATCCTGCTTTTACGGTCTGACTTGTCTGTATCCCAGTACCACGAAGTCAAAGTTTCGGAAGATTCTTTGACTTCGCGGCAAAATCCAGACATGTACGAAATTAGTAGCGACCTGCGACTGACTAGAACTGGAAGCCAAGTGATACTCTTGGGAGTGCACCAAAAATATCATTAGTAATCTTATACATCAAATTTACACCTATACCGACATTCAGGTCCAAGTTATCTTTCAACTTCCAATCCCATCCGCATCCAGGGCTGCAACGTACATCCTGGCACAGCAAAGGGCAAGATGAAGAACGCCATCCTCATCGGAATGGAGATTAACGCGGAGTAACAGGAAACAGCACAAATAAAGAAGCAGCCACGAAGCAATATAGGTTTCGTGGCTGCTTGTTGTATCATCATTGAATGCCGCAGTTATCAGAAATTCAAGGCAAAGGCGATTCCGTTGTTCTTGCGACCAAAGTTGAGAGATACATCTTGATTTCGGTGTCCTTCGTTGTAATCTCTTGCAAGTTGCTTCAGGCGTGAGTAGTATACGTATAGTGTCGGTATTCCTGCTATAAGACAAGGTATTGCTAAGCAAGCTGAACGAACGCAGGTAATGCCCGAATAACATTTGGCAGCAACAGGATCCAAAAGCAACGGCAGCAGGGATTTTTTCCATCAATTCCTCTCATAGGGTGCACGAAACGACTCCCATGAGGGACTGGGGACTGTATCAAAACATCAGGCAACCGATTGCGATACCAAAAGCAAAGCTGTCTACGAGAGATTTGTCATACGAATGAAGATACATGACTCCTACTCCGATAGTCGGCGAGCAGACAAGATCAAAGCCGTACTTGATCATCAGATCTGAGGAAAGATATCTCGGAGTGGATTTCATAAGAGTCGAAGCGACTGAGGCACATACTTCAAACATACGCTTCGAATCACAGATATTGAAGGTATAGGAAGCACCCATACCTATCGAACCCTGATCAAAGTAATTCTTAGTGGTTGTCATGTTATGCTGCACCAGTTCCACATTATATGGTATGTACAAACTCCACGAATCATTAAAACGATAGCCCACGGAGAGATTCAGAAGATTTCGCTTCCAATCAGCACCATTTATGTCGTCACGAGACGCCGCAGCATAAGTTGAAGCATACCAACTCGCATATAGATGCTTAAGCATACCATTTTCACGCGCATACACAGCCTCACCCATCAGTAAAAATAAGGCTATCAGTATAAAGTACAGTCTTTTCATAACAAGTAATGCAATATTTAGTGCAAATATACGATTATTTACAAATCCAGCTGAGCAGAAGAATCCGACCAAAGCAGCTTACTGCTTCCTGCAACTGAAATAGTCGAGCGAATGGTCTGTTTAGATTGATCGGAAATTTTAGAGTCTATAACAACTTGTCTAAAACCTGTTGAATAGTCCGGAATCTTTTCATCATCAAGTTCATTAATTGCTTCACAATACGCCTGAATTATTCTTAATTCCTGAGAAAATTCCGGATAAGCTATAATCAACCCCTGAAATGTTTCCTCAATGGACTGGTTTTCAAAAGTAAGAAGCAATTCTCTGAAATCCTCGATCTTAGTATATGCGTCATCTGGAATTTCAAAAGCTGGGAAATAGTTTAAAACTGCGGTTTCAACCACAGATGTGAGTTGATAACTAGAATATGTATAGAAGGAGACTGAATCCATTTCATAAATATCATTAATAATCAAATTATGCCAATATCCAGCACTATCACAATCATGAATATCACTAATTGGAAGGTCGAAGTACAATTCCTCCTTTCCTAAAACAAATTGGTCATTAAACTCATTTGATCTTGTATCAATTACGGAATCCGCAAATGCACCCATAGAGGAAATAACGCCAAAAAAAATCCCTAATGCATTACTAGGAACACCTAAGAAAAAGGGGAGAGCATAACCACCTAGATCACACAAGGCAATCCAACCTAGCTTTTTCCAAAATTTACCTCCGGCCCTTGTTTCTATACCATAGCTTGAATTATACTGATGTAATTCACTTAAAAGTTCATTGTAGGCCAGCAGTTCTTCTGTATTACTCTGTATTGCTGTATCATTACTTTCATTTCTATCACAAGCAACGAGTAATGAAAGTACACATAATATCAAAATTATATACCTTTTCATACGACTTAATTATTTAATGATAATACTTAGAATTGAATGTTCCCGTGGTAACAATATCCTGATTCTGTAAAATAGACAACATCATAATATCCAGGGGCCCCTGATATCATCGTGGCAAACTGAGGCGATGTTCCCGAATCAAACGTGTCGTACCAGACTTCGCCGGTAGAGTAGTTTGTAACCGTCAGAAAGATCTCACCAAGATCACTGAACACATTAGTAATAATTGTGTTCATTAAGCCATAATAATAAGACTCAATAGGTTCCTCCTGAAGATTGCGATTGATTTTCGTTCCTTGTTCAAATTTCAACGGAATCTTCATTACCACTTTTTCATTTTCGTCATTCATCCCGAATAACGAAAGAGGCAGCAGTACAGCCATCAATAATAGAATTTTTCTCATGATAAATTAAGTTTAAAACGCCGTAAAGATATCGTGATATATCCACAGCAGAACAATTTACCAGAAGAAAAAAACTTACAAAAACAGAAATACCACACTCATATATTATTGATAATCAATAAAATACAAAAGTGTAAGACAATTAAATCTTACACTTTTAGCTAAGCAGCTGTTTATCAACGGATTAACAAAAGACCGTTTGCCCCATCTGTCAGGAGATCATCTCAAGAAACTGAACATAATGCTCCGGTTTCTTATCCTCTATCTTGAGCTTGAGGCGTCGCTTGTATGCATAAACATTATTCAGAGGTATATCCATCAGTCTGGAAATCATCGTCGCATCAAAGCCTGCAACCAGATAACTGAACATCGTGACCTCCCATTCTTTTGACTTCGGCATCTCATTACGGAAGTTCTGCATGATTCCGTCCAATTCGGAATTCAGCAAAGACTCAAACTTGACCTTGCGGACATTATCATTACGGATTTCCTCTATCATAATAAGCATCTTCTGATACATCACCTTCTCCACATCATTCCTATCCTTATTCTGGAGATACTGTTCACATAAAGTACCTATAGTCTCGAAACGGGATTTATACAAATCGATAAAGCGCTTTTTCAACAAAGGATAGTCTTCGTCTTTGGCCTGAACCAATTGGCGCTTTATCTCCTCAACATACTCCATCATCTTTTCTCTCTCCACTCTCTGCCTGTTGACATATCTATTAACCATATAGCATAACAGTAAGATGAGTAATATCGACAAAGAAAGCACTAGAACTATCATTTGATTCCTCAAACGGACCAGTAGAGCAGCTTCACGATATTGACTCTCATAATAATCCTTTTGGATGCGAGCAACAGATTGTTTCAAAGTTTCTGTAACCTCAATATTATTTTTGATTAAAGCTTTTTCTAAGAAGGGCAACGCCGCCAAATCATTCCCTTTATACTTTTCAATCCTATAACGCCAATAATATGCTGTAACCGATGAATCTATCTGAAATAGTTGAGATACAAAATCTTCAGACTCTCCACTTCTGCCAATCTGCTCTAATGAAAAAGCATATGCCCAATAATCTTTAGGTTTCATAAACCTTCCATTGTATTGTTCATAGATTTCAGAGTAGTACTCCGTAGCTGCTCTATAATCAGGGTTCTCTTGAGTCGCTTTCATAAAAGCATAGGTTACAATAGCCGATAGTCTTGCATCTTCATTAACCTGATTTGCATAAATCAATTTATGTAAAATTGATTCGCCATCGTAGAAATTACCTTGATTTAATAAAGCTTGAGCTAACCTCAATTCAGCTACCATCAAGTAATAATCTGATTCTATATCCTTATAAATTTCAACAGCTTGCATCAAAGCTCCGGACTCATCAACATCATTATGTGTTTTCGAATAAATGTCAGCTTGAAGCACTTTAACAAAACCCAAATAAAGGCTATCATTTCCCACAGCCACTTCCTCGGCCTTTGTCGTTTCCAGAATCGCCTTACTTAAATCCCCGGCATAAAAGTAAGACAGTCCCAGATAATACCGTGAACGGGCCTCATATTTCTTCGGTCCTTTACGGGAATAATAATCAAGTGCGACGCTGGCTAGTGAATCGTCGGTGACATCTATATAGTTCTTGTCCAAGGCCATGGCATGCAGAAGTGCATGATGGGCCTTCAGACGATCGGTAGTCAGAAGGGCACGGTCCATGGAATCCAATACAGCCAGAGCACTGTCCGGACGTTCGATGATATAGGATTCGACATCGTTCAATGTTCTTTGCGCTGCAGGGCTACTGCATGAAAATAGGGTCGGAATGACCAAAGCTAAACATGTCAGTTTGAGTATCAGCTCTTTCATATATCAGTTGTAAATCTTTCTACAAGATACGGATTTTAACTGAAATTTGCTACATTTGTCTTTGAAAGATTTGATTTACAACAAGTCAGACAGACTATACATACTTTTACCCCTATCGTCACCTCTCTAAATTACCACAAACTGAATGATTGATAGGGCGATAGGTGGTCTTGTACCCTTGGTGCAGGACGACCTATCATTCAATCGAGCCGTGGTAAGCTTAGAGAGGTGTGGGCCGGACTGCACCTTTTTATTATAAGGTAATGAACAATACCAGGGAAGGCAGATTTTCTCATGACAATAAGTTTAAAACATGGCATTACTGCCAATTCATCTGCCTTCCCTTATATAAAACTGACACCTCGGACGAATCTGATCAGATAAATGTCCGAGGTGTCTTATATTTAAATATAAATCGTAATTTTTATGAACAGCTTGGTCTGTTTTCAGAGGAGAAACGGCCAAGGTATGCAAGTGAAGAATCAGCTATGTCGAGACTTGGCAGATTTGCGGGCAGCTTTGGCGTCTTCCTTAGCTTTGCGCTTTTCATATTTGAGGCGGAACTTTTCGAGAGCAGCGGCATCTTTTTCTGCCTGACGGGCGGCATCTTCAAGAGCCTTTCGCTTACGCTTGCGCTCCTTTTCAAGACGCTTCGCCTCCTTGGCAGCTGCCTTGTCGGCGTCTCGCTTGTCCAGCTCGGCCCATCGTGCCTCGCGCTCTTCCTGCTTCTTTTTCTTCTTTTCCTCCAATGCAGCTTTCTTCTCCGCCTTGAGTTTTTCCTTCTCCGCCTTCTTCTGTGCGGCAATCTCTTCTGGAGTCAGAACCTTAACAGCAGAAGAATCGGCGACGCTCAAGCTATCCGACACAGCTGGACGTGATAATGAAAGAGAATCCTTCTGAGGTATACCGAGAGATTTCTTGACCGGAAGGGCACTTCCTGCTTCAAGAGAATCCGCAGCCACTGTAAGTGAATCACTTACTAAAAGACTATCGACGCTTACTGCAAGGCTGTCCTTCAGCGCAAGGGAGTCAAGTCTGGCTCTTTCCTCTGCCTGACGCTCAGCGATCGCTCTTTCTCTCTCGCGTACCTGACGAAGCGAATCCTTGACTTCTATCTGACGATAGACATCATTCATATATCCTGGGAAATATATATCAGTCTGCCTGAACTCAGCTTTCGGGCGAGCTGCATAACTCTTTCTCTGGCTAGGACGAAGCGAAAGAGGCGTTACGGCATTGCGGTCGGCTGGCCGCTTTTCCGGCTGCCAGTTGAAACCCTTCAGCTTGCTTTCTTCGTCTGCCAGCTGCACAACAGGATAACCGTCGTTCTTAGGAGACTCGAAATAATATATCCTTTGGATCTCTCCGTTCTTGAAGATCGCCGAAAGCATCTTCGAATCAGTCTTGTTCACTGTCGCCAATGTACCATTCTCCTCAAGGAAGAACAGCGCAGAAGCTCCTCCAAGCACATCAAAACGCTTCAGACCTCCCTTCTCATCGAAGTATGCAAGCATCTCAGCACCTTTGATCTGGTCGAAATGCGAAGTATCCTCCTGAATTGTGATGAATGAATTTGACATGAGGCTGGCCTTGTCCATGGCCCCGTTCTTGACCACAAGAGAAACGCTGTCAGCAGAATACTGTCGCGTCACTTCCTGCCATATGAGAGGCTCCTTGAAAAGACGGGCCAGCGAATCAAGATCGCAGTACAGAAGCGAGTCGCACACTACCTGCATGCTCTTCTTATATATCTTGACCTTACCTATCGCCTCGAGAAATCCTATCTTAGTACTGTCAATCGGGCCTTTCGGAACATCAAGAGAGTCCGAAACCGCAACAGAATCCGACACTGCCAGAGTATCTGCTGACGGCAATCCCTCAGACATATCTGCAATCGCAGCCGACGGCACTGGAGCTGCAGGCAGCGAATCCTGAACCGAAACGGAGTCATTGCGGGAAAGACTGTCAGGCATCATCGGTGCTATGCCTCTGAAAGTAGGCTGAGGGGGCGCTGCGGAAGCCTTAGCCCTGGCTCCTCCTCTGGCCGCTCCCTTTGAAGGGCCCTGGGCAGGTCCCTGAGCCGGGCCTCCCTTGAGCTGCCCTCCAGGACCTCCCGGGCCGCCCTGCGGAGGCCTGTTAGGATCGTTCTTCGCAGCCTCCTCTGCAGCCTTGGCAGCTTCCTGGGCCGCTTTTCTGCGGAACTCGCCTACCGGATCGACGGCAAGAGACTTGAGTCTGTTTTCCGCATCTGACATCACTGCAGGGCTGATATTGCCTTTCAGAAGAGTATAGTAGACAAGCTTGTCCGCTCCAAGATATACAGTATCTATGGAACCGTCCTGCTCTTCCGTCTGCGAAATCACAGCCGGCTTGCGGGTAAGAGTTATCTTAGACAAAGAATCCATGTAATGGATCCTGCCAGCAAGAGCAAAGACGTTTCGGGTTGTATCAGTGACCTGAGCGTTTCCGAGCATCTCCACATCTGAGGTGTTCCTATAGAAATACAGACTGTCCGACCAGCCTTCCTGATCTTCAGTCATCACATGGACGTCATTCTTGAAGAAGAATATCTCCTTTCCTCTGTCATACCAGCCGCTGTTGGCGGAAAGCATGTTCTCGTCCTTCCATGCATCTGTCCTCTGGCCGAATGTTGCAAGGTTGTAGTCCGACTCATATACCAGGCTGTTTGTCTTGACGAAGATCGAGTCTGTAAACATGTTCACATTGTTATCGAATGTGAATGTGCTTATCTTCGAGTCATATGTTCCTGTTCGGCTCTCAATGATCTGGCCGTCCTTGTCCCTCATGGATCCTCCGTTCATGAAGATAGCGACAGAGTCTTTAGTATTATAGTCCAGATGTCTGGTCCTCAGGGTATTATGATCTTTGTCCGTAAGCTGCACGACCGAACCTCTGAACTTCGCAAGGTCCAGATTTATCATGTACTGAAGATTGTCACTTGTCAATACTGTCTCTTCCTGAAGAATGCTCACGTTTCCCCATGCATCTATGATCTGGCTCTCGACATTCCAAAGAGCTGTATCGCAGATGAGGTATGTGTTATTGTGAAGGAAGCGGGCCGGGCCTATGACCTTTCTGTAACGGGCCCCTTCCACATCCACCATCTGGGCAGACTTGGAGCTGAGGAGCACGACAAGACTATCCTTGTCCTCCTGCTTGTTGTTCTGAGCAGAAAGAGAAAGACAGGCCAGCAACGCTGCAATGACAAATGAAAGTTTCTTCAAAAGGCGCATAGGGTCTTATTTGCGGAACTTCTCTTTCCAGCCCTCGCGCTCGAACTCGCAGTCCTTGTACATAGGGTCAATCACGATGTATGTCGTCTTGATCCTCGAATCAATGAAGTCCTCTATAGCCTTCATCTGCATGCTTTCCCTTGCCCTCTCGAGAAGAAGGGTATAATCATGTGTGAGGGTAGCAGGATGTGCCGGAATGATCTTGTCGACCTTGAGAATCTTATAGACCAGGTTACCGTCACGACCTTCGTTATCCAATGATGAGAAAGGCTCAGACACTTCGTCTTCCTTCAGGTCCTTGATCGCATTGTAGTCCTGAGGCTTGAGCTGATCGATTTCAAAATAAGTCGAACCGGTGTTTGGATCAGCCATCTGTCCTCCGTTTGTCCTTGTTGCAGGATCTTCCGAATAGAATCTTGCCGCAAGGCCGAAGGTCACAGCCTCATTCTGAAGCTCTGTCCTGAGGCTGTCAAGCACATGGAAGCCCTTCTCCATGTCTTCGGATGTGTATTCCGGCTTGAGAAGGATGTGACGGGCATTGAACATGTCCCCGTTCTTCTCGAGCACCTCGATGATATGGAATCCGTCCGGAGTCTCCACGATCTGGGATACATTACCCTCCTTGAGAGCCATGGCCGCATCCGAGAACTCTGGCCAGAAGATCGACTTCGAAGCCATTCCGAGCTCACCGCCCTTTCTCGCGCTGCCCGGGTCCTGAGAATAGATACGCGCAAGAGTCGCGAACTTCTCTCCGTTGATGATACGCTCGCGGATCGCCAGAAGGCGCTCCTTCACAGCAAGCTTCGCAGCCTCCCTGTCCGGATATACGCAGATCTGGCTGAGCTGGTACATGATCGGAACTACAGGAAGATCTTCAGGATCAGTAGCATCAACATATTGCTGTACATCGTACGGAGTCAGTTCAGGAACATTTCTCACGATCTCACTCTGCATCTGCTGCGTAAGAGTCTGGTCTTCAAGCGATTTACGCCACTCCTGACGAAGCTTGTACATAGGCTTTCCAAACACTTCCTCAACACCTTCGTCACCACCGTAATATGTTCTGAGCTGGTCCATCCTCTGGCTGAGGTTGCTCTCCACCATGCTGTTGTCAAGGACGAGAGAGTCCACTCTTGCCTGCATAAGGAAGAGCTTGGCGGTCATCATCTGCTCGAGGAGCTCGCATCTGCTGGTCTTGTCAGAAGTAAAGTCCGACATCTGCATCTGCACTTCTTCCTCTACATCCGATATCATTATCACCTCATTTCCGATGACAGCGACCGTCTTGTCAACCACACCACCTGAATATTTCTGCGCTGAAGCAACGACAGGCAAGGCCATGAAAGCCACGGCTGCCGCTACGGATCTCATAATACGGAGATTCTTCATATCATTTAATAAATTACAAATTGTCCATTTTCGCGCGCGTCATTGAGCAAATCCCGTTCCAAAGACGTTATCAACGACTGCTTGCGTGAGCTTATTATCATATCCTTTATAGAAGGAGTACAATAATCTATCGGGGCCATTTCGCCCGCACGGATCATATCCGAGATATAAGCCAGACTTAACATTCCGGCAGTATCCTTCTGTTCGATCCACTTTCCGTTCATCGAGCGGAGCATATCCGCATGGTCCATACCGAACTCCCTTGCCAATGAAACCGCATCAAGCCACTCGTTGTTCCATGTCATGAACTTGAGAGCAGACGAATATGCGAGACTGTCGGCATCGATCAGGTCCTGAACCTCTTCGGATGACATCTTCTTCCTTATCTGCGACAAGCTCGGAGAATCAGATGCAATCAGCAGGAAGCGTGCCTTCACGACAGGACGCTGAAGAACGAACCTGTCCTCATGGGCCGCATAATACTCCTCGACCTTGTCATCCGAAACTGCAGTATCCAGCCTTTCGTTTACATAAAGCTGCTCGTAACGATACTTCAGAAGAGACTTCCTATAGTCTTCCAGCTCTCTGGTCACATCCTTCTCAGACTTTGAAAGCTGCTCTTCCGCCACGGCCAGGAATACCTGGTCCAAGGCCCATGTGTTTATATACTGGCTTGCCAGCCTGACACTGTCTTCCGGAGCTACCCCTTTAGGTATCAGCTTATTAAGTTCGCTTCTGTAAAGCTTGGCCGCACCGACTTCGGCGACCGTCTCATCCTCACTCAAAAAGGATGAAATCGCCCTGCACGACGTCAAAGCCGACAGGACGATCCCTAAGATTATCGTATGGACAATCCGCCTCATGAGCAGATTATCTTGAATAGTTCGGAGCCTCGCGTGTGATTGTCACATCGTGTGGGTGACCCTCGAGGTAGCCGGCATTTGTGATGCGAACGAACTTAGCTTCACGAAGCTTCTCGATGTTCGGAGCACCGCAATAACCCATACCTGCGCGGAGACCACCTACGAGCTGATAAACAACCTCGTTGAGTGTGCCCTTGTAAGGAACCTGAGCTACGATTCCCTCCGGAACGAGCTTCTTGATGTCCGCCTCCATATCCTGGAAGTAACGGTCCTTCGAGCCCTGCTGCATAGCCTCGAGCGAGCCCATGCCGCGGTATGACTTGTACTTACGTCCATTGAGGATGATGGTCTCTCCTGGAGACTCCTCTACTCCTGCGAAGAGTGAACCGGCCATGATCGAGCTTGCACCTGCAGCGAGAGCCTTCACAACGTCGCCTGAGTAACGGATACCACCGTCAGCAATCACAGGAACACCTGTGCCCTTGAGGGCCTCAGAAGCCATCATCACTGCTGAAAGCTGCGGCATACCTACACCGGCGATGACACGTGTAGTACAGATCGAACCAGGTCCGATACCTACCTTCACAGCGCTTACGCCTGCATCAGCGAGAGCCTTTGCACCCTCTGCTGTAGCTACGTTACCGGCAACGATCTGAACCTCAGGAAGCGCCTCGCAAGCACTCTTAATCACATTGAGAACGCCCTGTGAGTGACCGTGAGCGGTATCAACCACCACAGCATCAGCTCCAGCGCTCACAAGCATCTCGATACGCTCGATTGTCTCTGAGTTCACGCCGACTGCAGCAGCCACGAGAAGGCGGCCCTTGCTGTCCTTCGATGCGATAGGGTTGTCCTTGATCTTCATGAGGTCCTTGTATGTGATGAGGCCGACGAGCTTGCCGTCTGCATCGATTACAGGGAGCTTCTCGATCTTATACTGACGAAGGATGTCTGTAGCTTCAGGAAGGCTGATGCCCTGTCTTGCAGTCACAAGATTCTCCTTTGTCATGATCTCTGAAACAGGCATCTTAGGGTCTCTCTGGAAACGGAGGTCACGGTTTGTCACGATACCTACGAGGAAGCCGTTGTCATCGACAACAGGAATACCTCCGATATGGTGCTGCGCCATCATGCCGAGTACCTGACCTACTGTAGCATCAGGGTGGATGGTTACAGGGTCATAGATCATTCCGTTCTCTGCCCTTTTCACACGACGCACCTGGTTCATCTGCTCCTCGATGGTCATGTTCTTGTGGATCACTCCGATACCACCGGCGCGAGCCATTGCAATCGCAAGCTCTGCCTCAGTAACTGTGTCCATTGCCGCAGAAACGATAGGAGTCTGGAGAGTGATATCTCTCGTGAACTTTGAAGAGACGTCCACACTTCTAGGGAGAACCTCAGAATGTGCAGGAATCAGCAAAACGTCGTCGAAGGTCAAGCCTTCAATAATCGGTGAATTAGTAAATGTCTGCATCTCGTGTATAAAATTTGGCAAATGTAACAATATTTTCGGAAACTCTAAAGACCTTGAGGGGTTTTTATGTGATTACATTATAAAATGAACCTGGTCCTTAAGCAATCTTCCCTGCCATGTGTCGCGTTCCTGGAGGCGTTTTTCCAGAAGGCGGAGCAGCTCCACATTGCGGATCAGGCCCCATGGAGTCTCGTTCACGAACCTCGGCGGCACCTCCCCGACAAATCTTTCTATGAACAGGTCCGGCCTCAGGCGCTCCAGCATGTCCACAAAGAAATCAAGGTACTCGTCGAGGGCAAACCTCTCGAAATCCTGAGGGCATTCAGCATACTCCTTCTCCATCCTCGTTCCCTTGACTATCTGAAGCTGATGGAACTTCACCGACCTTATCGGCAGGGCATTGATCATGGCGCAGCTCTCCAGGATCATCTGCTTCGTCTCCCCCGGAAGACCCAGAATGAAATGAACTCCGACGTCAAGCCCTCTGTCTGCAGTCATCTTCACGGCCCTCTGAGCTGTCGCGAAATCATGGCCCCTGTTTATCCTCTCGAGGGTCTGATCGTAGCATGATTCGATACCATATTCGACTATGACGATCGGCACCTTGCGTTCCCCTTCCCCGGCAAGAGCCCTCTTCCAGTCCTTCAGCACCTTCCCTCCGGCCAGATCCGCCAGATAATCAAGCTTTTCCTCATCCACGCAATCCGGCCTTGTACCTATTACAATACCCACAACGTCAGGATGTTCCAATGCCTCTTCGTAGAGCATCTTCAGCCTTTCCAATGGTGCGTATGTATTTGAAAATGACTGGAAATAAGCGAGATAATGCTCAGTCGTACGATAGCGGATCTTATGGAATTCGATACCTTCATCCATCTGCTGGCGGAGGCTTTTTCCGGCCGTGCTGTACGAAGGGTGGAAAGCGGCGTTGTCGCAGTATGTACATCCTCCTCTGCCGACCTTGCCGTCACGATTGGGGCATGTGAAGCCTGCGTCGAGGACTATCTTCTGAAGTCTCTCGCCGTATTTCCTCTTGAAATATCCGACAAAGGAGTTGTACCTCTTCCCGTCCGGGAAACCATATTTTTCAAATCCGTCTTCCATAGACCGCAAAATTAGGCATATTTTTTCTATTTTTGCTTCCGAACGAAAAATCACAGCACAGCATGGTGGAGCGCAACGATCTATCCCGCAATAGCTTACGCATAGTCCGTGCCACCCTCCACCCCGCACGAAGATTACATAACGTATTGATTATAAATAAATTATGCACCACCTTATAAAAAGTACAATTTTATCATTTTCGATTGCACTGACAGCATTGGTTTCTGCTTCCGCACAGGAAAAACGCATGGCGGTCGTGGAGTTTTCGACCAGCTACCTGAGGCTTCAGCCGGACTACGAATCGCCGCTGGAGACGCAGGAACTGATGGGAACGGTCGTGGAGATCGTCGGCGAGAGCGGATACTGGCGGGAGGTGCAGACCCCGCAGCCATACAAGGCATGGTGCACGGACCAGGGACTTGTGGAGATGAGCGCAGAGGAGCTGAAGGCTTACGAGGAAGCGCCGAAGGTAATGTTCACAGGGCTTTACGGGCATGTGCATATGTGGCCGTCGGACAATGCGGATACGATATGCGACCTGGTCGGCGGAGACTTGATGAGGTACGTGAGCAGGAAAGGCAGATGGACCATGGTCATGCTTCCTTCGGGAAAGACGGGATATGTACGTACGAAGTTTCTGAAGAAGCATGAGGGATTCATGTCCATCGCCATGGGAGAGGGCTCGGCGGAGAGCATTTCGCCGGAAGTTACGGAAGCAGTGATCGCCCAGGCGGAGAAGCTTCTTGGAGTGCCGTACCTCTGGGGAGGAATGTCGGCGAAGGGCGTCGACTGCAGCGGACTGGTGCGCATCAGCCACATAATGAACGGCATTCTCTTGCCGAGAAACGCCTCGCAGCAGATCAAGTGCGGAGACAGGGTCGCGATGGAGGTCGACCCTTCATACCACGAGGACGGCAGCAGACAAAACCCTGACGGGACCTATTCAGAGGCATTTATCAAGCAGATGAAGGAGAGGGTCATGAACCTCAAGCGCGGGGATCTCGTATACTTCGGAACGCCGGCGACAGCGGAAAAGCCGATGCGTGTGACCCATGTGGGCATATACCTCGGCGACAACAGAATCATCCATTCGTCACACCGCGTCCGCATCAATTCGCTTATTCCGGGGGATGCCGATTATTATGAAAACGCGCACAGGCTCATAGCCGCTACAAGGCTGTAGAAAAGTCTTTTACAATTTGAGTGCGGAAATTGAAAAAATTACTATCTTTGTCCCGTTCCTTTCCGGGACATGTATTATAACCTTTAATTTTCAACTATTATGAACCTTAGAGTTTTCAAAAAAGACATCGAGTATTTCGTAGGTGAGTTCATTGACGACTGCGCTCTTTTCGTTGCGCTCAACCCACACAAGGACTCTGACGAGATCGCACAGATAATCGACGAGGCAGTAGACCTCTACAACGACCTCAAGTGCAAGGCAAACCACCCAGAGGGAGCAAAGAGAGCATTCTACAACGGCCTTACAAAGGAGATGTTCGAGAAGATCGACGAGCTCTGCGAGAAGCTCAGCGCCATCGTCTCAAAGCAGTAATCATACTCGAAGACATATCAGAACCGGTTTCAGATTACCCCTGAGACCGGTTTTTGTTTTTGTTTTGTTTGGGTTTTGTTTTGGTTTTGGCCCTCTCCCCCAGCAGCCTTGGCATAGGCCGGGCGACACATTTCGGCTGCTCCCCTCAGATTCATGACACAAGCCAGGTGCCTCTCTTTACAGCAGATCACTCTCACTTCCTTGGCACAATCCAGGTGCCCCTTTTCGGCTGCCCCAGATCCTTAGCACAGTTCAGGTCCCCCTCTTTTCAGCTACCCCAGATCCATACCACAGTCCAGGTTTCCCTCTTTTCAGCTGCCCCAGATCCTTAGCACAGTTCAGGTTTCCCTCTTTTCAGCTACCCCAGATCCATACCACAGTCCAGGTGCCGTCTCCTTCCTACATTCTACCGCCCTACCATCCCACCCTGACCCAGAGCCTTTCCTTTCCCTTCCCTTCTTCACCTCGCACTCGCCGCGACACACCATTTTCCGCGAAATAACCTGTGTCGCGAAAGGGGAAACACCGTTTTCCGGTACATTCATGCAGCGACACACCTTTTTCAAGGGAATACCCTGTATCGCGGACGAAAACCATCTCTGCTGCAAACAGAACCACCCCCAAACACACCACTCAGAGCCGCGACACACCCTTTTCCGAGAAATTTCCTGTGTCGCGAAAGGAAAAACACCGTTTTCCGGAACATTCATGCAGCGACACACCTTTTTCAAGGGAATACCCTGTATCGCGGACGAAAATCACCTCTGCAGCAGACGACAACGACACCACTCAGAGCAGCGACACACCCTTTTCCGAGAAATTTCCTGTGTCGCGAAAGGAAAAACACCGTTTTCCGGTACATTCATGCAGCGACACACCTTTTTCAAGGGAACACCCTGTATCGCGGACGAAAACCATCTCTGCTGCAGACAGAACCACTCCCAAACACGCCACTCAGAGCAGCGACACACCATTTTCCGCAAAATTTCTTGTGTCGTGAAAGGGGAAACGTTGTTTTCGTAAAACCGCCAAGCCGATGAGCACGGTAACTCTCAACAGAAGCAGTAGAACGAGGTTTAGCGTGCGTATCGGCGGGTAGGGTGTGAACGATGAGCACAGCAATCACCTACTGACGCATAATACTAGACCTCCCGGTGCTCATCGTCTTGGCAGAGATAGCAAAGAAAATCGAAGCAGCAAGCAGTTCCAACGAATACAACGCACTGTACCTCAGAAATTTATAACGAGTTTTCTTTTGACTTTTCAGGAAGATTTGCAATATTTGCAGAGGAATTTCCGGCCTCCACTGAAAGGGTCTGGGTGGAGATGGGGCGTAGAGAGAGAGCAGACCTGAAAATTCAAGACAGAGGGGAATGACAAGTGTATCTGAAGAGTATGGGTTCTACCATATCTGTAGTGATGGCAATGCCTTGCCGTGGCTTTTCAAGGATGATGAAGATTTTATTGCAGGAATAAACCGTATAGGGATCTGCAAACATGTTACCGGAGTCGAAATCATTTCATTTATTCTCATGGACAATCACCTGCACAAGTTGCTGTATGGAACTATGGCCATGTGCAAAGAATATATCAACAAGTACAAGACTCTTACGGGAAAATGGAATTCAAGAAAATACGGCAACAGGAAAAGTCTGAAGGAATTGCCGGTGACGATAATTCCGGTACGTACGGAGGAGTACCTGTTGGAGACTATCGCATACATTGACAGAAATTCGATAGTAGCAGGCTACTGCCATCTCCCCTCAGAATATCCATGGGGATCTGCCAGATATATGTTCCGGGAGAAACCGGACAAGCATAAAAGATGGAAGCCTCTAGGAGATTTGTCGGCAAGAGAACTCCGCGAAGTATTGAGAACAAGGATCCGCCTACCGGAAGATTGGAATATCGACAGCAATGGAATGATTAACCCTCAGCACTTTACTGAGATCCATAAAGTTAGCGCAATATTCAAGTCTCCTGTCAGATACCTGTACTTCCTTTCCAAAAAGTTGGAAGGCAAGATTGACATAGACGCGGCTCAAGGAAACCGGACATTCATCTCAGACAAGGGACTTAGGCCGATAGTCATCAGAATGTCCGAGAACATGTTCCAGACATCGGACATAAAATCGCTTAATGTCAACAACAGACTGATTCTGGCCAGAAAGCTTCGTCACGAATACGCATCCACAACCAAGCAAATATCCAGAATGGTCTTTCTTGACCCAGAGATTTTAAAAGGCTTTGTCTGAAAGCAACCTCCACAAGCCGATGAGCACGGTAACTCTCAACAGAAGCTGTAGAACGAGGTTTGGCGTGCGTATCAGTGGGTACAGAACGGCCGATGAGCACGAGGAATGGCTATGCAGGGCGTCTGCTTAGCATTCTCGCGCTCATCGGCTTGTATGGACCAGGCATATGACCAGTAGCTTGGCCAGTCGCTTGACCAAGCATTTGGTCAGTCGCTTGAGCTGTCACATAGCCGGTCGTATGAAAGTCGTATGAATCAGCCAGAGGACTATTTGCCGGCGAGGTGTTTCTCCCAGGCCCAGGCTGAGGCGAGGGTTTCCTCGACCGAGCGGCCGGCTTTCCAGCCGAGCTCGTCGTTGGCAAGCTGTGTGTCGGCCCAGATGGCCATGACGTCTCCCGGACGACGGTCCACAAACTTGTAGTTCAGCTTGACTCCGTTAACTTTCTCGAAGGTTGTAACGAGTTCATAAACAGACACCGGACGACCGGTTCCGATGTTGAATATTTCGTAATCCTGCTTCATCTTGCCCTCGGTCATCCTTGACACGGCTGCCACATGAGCCTTGGCAAGATCGACCACATCTATATAGTCGCGCAGACATGTACCGTCCTCGGTCGGATAGTCATTTCCGAAGATGCTCAGGCACTCTCTTTTGCCGATCGCTGTCTGGGTGATGAATGGCACGAGATTGTTCGGAACTCCACGCGGAAGCTCGCCGATTAGGGCTGACGGATGCGCGCCAATTGGATTGAAGTAGCGCAGGGCAATACCTTTGACAGGGCCCTGGCCGTCTGCTCCATCATATCCCGCAGTCGCAAGCACGACGTCACGAAGGATATCCTCGCACATCTGCTTTGTATTTCCATATGGTGACGTTGCAGGCATACGAGGCGTTGTCTCTGTCACAGGGAGCTCTTCAGCCTCTCCATAAACGGTAGCGGAAGACGAAAAAAGCACATTGCAACCGCCATGCTTCTTTGCAGACTCGAGTATGTTCAGGAATGACACGAGGTTGTTCCTATAATACATGATAGGCTCCGCAACTGACTCACCCACAGCCTTGAACGCAGCGAAATGGATGACTGCATCGATCTTGTAATCAGTGAAAAGTTTCTCCACCAGAGCGGCATCGCAGCAATCGATCTGCTCGAAAGGAATATCATCCCTTCCTGTGATCTTCTTCACTCCCTCGAAACATGTCATGTCGCAATTGGACATGTTGTCAGCCACAACGACATCAAAACCAGCCTCGATCAACTCGACCGTAACATGACTGCCGATATATCCGGCTCCTCCGGAAACAAGGACTCTCTTTGCCATACTAATTTATTTTTTCACTAATCTGACAAAGTTAAACATAAATCACGAACCCTTTGCATAAAAAATATTATTTTTGTCAATCAACAACATACAGCAATGAAGAGAATCCTGTCAACAATCATATTGGCTGCCATATCAATAGCAGCTTCAGCCCAGAGCAGCATCCATACCAAAGCCGCCGGCCTTCAGGCTGCCGCCGAAGCCGTTGCGGCCGACCCCGCATTGTCCGAAGCCGTGATAAGCTTCTGCGCCAGAACCGGTGACGGAAAGACCCTTGTGGACATCGACGCCGACAACATGCTCATGCCGGCCTCAAACATGAAGCTCATTTCGACAGGCGCAGCCCTGCATGTCCTCGGAAGCGACTACAGGTTCAAGACATCGATCGCTCATGACGGCACAATCAGCAACGGCGTGCTTCATGGAAACATCTACATTGTCGGCGGCGCAGACCCTACCCTCGGCTCGAAGGACTCGATCGCCGTATCGCTCGAAAAGACATTCGGACAATGGGAAAAGTTAATCCGTGACGCAGGCATCAGACGCATTGAAGGCAGGATCATAGGAGACGGAAGGGCCTTCGAGGGCATGCCGGAGCACCCGTCATGGCTATGGAGCGACATAGGCACATATTATGGTGCAGGCGCCACCGGATTGATGTTTTATGAGAACGTTCAGTCATTCATGGCAAGCCCCGGCGCAAAGGTCGGAGACCCTGTAAACATATCCCCGAGCTACCCGCAAGCCCCATGGATGGAATTCAGATATGACTGCGAGACAGGAAAGGCAGGTACAGGAGACCAGCTCTACATGTACGCAAGCGACCTCGCCCCGATAGCGGAGATCCGCGGCACATTCGGAGTCGACAGGGCGAAGAAAAGAGTCGACTGCAGCAACAAGTTCCCGGAATACACATGCGCAAGCTACTTCGCCGACTACCTCAAGGGACATGGGATCACATCGGAAGGTCCTGCCGATTTCAGACTCTGCCATGCGCAGAAGGAGCCGGCCGGAGCATTGAAGACCCTCGGCTCGACTTCGTCGCCTTCGCTCAAAAGAATTGCCTTCGAGACGAACCACGCCAGCAACAACCTCTTTGCGGAGACATTGTTCAGGACCATAGGCCTGTCACGCAAGGGAAGCGCCTGCTACGACTCGACTTACGTCGCTGTGAACGACGTGCTTAAAGGATTGAATATCAAGGTTTCCACAGGCATCCAGATAGCCGACGGAAGCGGACTTTCACGACAGAATTATGTGTCTTCAGACTTCATCTGCAGCTTCCTTCAGGCCATGATGAGCTCGCCATGCTTCGAAGATTTCGTGGCGACTCTCCCCTCTCCGGGATCGCATGGAACCCTCGCCGGCAACATGAAGAACAGCCCTGCCGAAATGAAGGCAAGGATAAAGGTCAAGAGCGGATCGATGAACGGAGTCCGTTGCTACAGCGGTTACATCATCCCGACAGAAGGATGCAAGGAAGACACCATCATATTCTCATTGATGGTCAACAACTGCACAGCTCCGACATGGAAGACCAGATCGCTGCTGGACAAGATCATGACAGCATTGGCCGAGGCCAACTAATTGCCCTTGAACAAAGTGCGGCAGAGAGAAGGCACATCAGCCACCTTCACGACTTCTATACCGTTAACTCCCTGACCTGCAAGACCTTCAAGGCTACTGAAGCTTGACACGAATATGCGTCTGAATCCCAGACGCGCAGCCTCGATTATGCGTCTGTCGGTCTGGGCCACAGGACGGATCTCTCCGCTGAGGCCGATCTCCCCGGCAAAGCATACGTCGGCCGGGATAGCGAAATCAAAGTTTGAAGAAAGCACTGCCGAAATCACGGCAAGGTCACATGCGGGGTCGCTGACCTTGAGTCCTCCGGCCATGTTCAGGAAGACGTCCTTTACCCCGAGCTTGAATCCGGCTCTCTTTTCTAGAACCGCAAGCAGCATGTTCAATCTACGTACATCAAAACCTGTCGCACTTCTCTGTGGGGTTCCATAAGCGGCCGAGCTCACAAGAGCCTGCACCTCGATCAGGAACGGTCTCGTGCCGTCCAGCATCGCGCTCACAGCCACTCCGCTGAGGCCTTCCTCATGCATCGGGATAAGCATCTCCGACGGATTGCTCACCTCCCTGAGGCCCTTTCCGGTCATCTCGAACACGGCAAGTTCAGAAGTCGATCCGAAGCGGTTCTTTATGCTTCTGAGAAGACGGTATGTACCTCTGTTATCCCCCTCGAACTGAAGCACGACGTCGACAATATGTTCCAGGATCTTCGGTCCCGCGATGCTTCCCTCCTTGGTGATATGGCCGATCAGGATCACAGGCACGCCGGTCTCCTTTGCAAAACGCAGGAGCATCGCGGCGGTCTCCTTGATCTGAGTCACAGAGCCCGGAGAAGACTCCACATTCTGCGAAAACATCGTCTGAACCGAGTCCACGACCATAAGGTCAGGCATGATTCCGCGGGCTTCAGCGATGATATTCTCCATCAGTGTCTCACTGTAAATCAAACAGTTAGAGCAATCACCTCCGATTCTTGCCGCACGCAGCTTGACCTGCTTCGCGCTCTCCTCTCCCGTCACATAAAGAGTCTTCAGATTTGAACAATGAAGAGGAATCTGGAGCGACAGAGTCGACTTTCCTATGCCCGGTTCTCCGCCTATCAGCACAAGGGATCCCTCGACCAGGCCTCCGCCGAGAATCCTGTCGATCTCCCCGTTGTTGAGCGATATCCTGTTCTCTACAGACGAATCGATGTCTGACAACGGCATGGGCTTATGGCCCGAACCCGGCACCGACACAGCCGCTGCCGCCGGACCCTTCTTTCCCGTCGCCACAGTCTCCTCGACCCTAGTATTCCACTCCCCGCACGCAGGGCATCTTCCCATCCACTTCGGACTCTCGTTTCCGCATGCCTTGCAGAACCACACCGTCTTTGTCTTTACCGTCGCCATAATCAAAATCTCGACAAATCTATTTCATTTATACCTTCTATGTTTTCAAATGTCACAGCGCTGACATCAATCTTTGCCTCAAGGACAAGCTCAATCACACGCTCATCATTGCTGTAATAATCATGTGACAATCCATGTGAGTAATCCACCTGCAGGCCATCGCCCCATGTAACCACACCGGACAGTATTGTACCTTCTATCTGCGGCATTTCAAACTTTTCCTTTTCATGCACGATCCTCAGAGCGTGCCTTCTCACAATAAAACCCTGATTCACAACTAGTTCAAGCTGCTGTCCACTAGCTTTTGATACAAAGCAAATTCTACCTGTCCTTTCAGTCTGATCAGGATTTGGCAGGATACTGAACACATGCCTGTCAGTAACCAGCTCCGCTGACCTGGTATCGATTTCATGAATCCATCCTGATGCCGCACCTCTGACCGCAACATCATACTCAATGCCCTCGTGACTGAAAGCTATAGTGATCTCGCCTCCCTCTCCTGGAACATCGATTTCCTCATCCTCCAACATCATGACATCCCTCCTGCCTGCCTGTATGACAGTAATCTTCTGACAGAGACTTTCGTCATCAACAGAAACAAAAGTAAGCTCAGCCGTACGCTTGGCATACTCCGGATTCGACGCGACTTCAAAGGTAAACATTTTTTCCTCTAACGCCCTTGTTTCGACAGATGTAATCCAATCTGAAGCATCTGCAGGAATCTCGACCTTCACCATTACATTGGCTTTCATCTTCACCTGTATCCTGTCACCGGACGCCTCCACTTCATGTTTCGACGGAGACAATATAATGGCATCATGCTGCATCTGGGTCACCGTCACAACTATGGTCGTATCCTGCGAAACAGGGCGGACAAGTATCTGTCCCTGTCGCGAAACGACATCATCATTCGGTTCTATCTGAAACAATAAGGCGGACATCTCAGCTCTTGACACAACCTGCTTTATCCAGTAACGATTGTCCTTATGTACCTCAACCTCATAGTCCTCACTGTGCTCCAGCTCGACTTCCAGAACGCCTCCTTCCTCTGAAATAACATATTCTGTCTCCGAAATGGAAAACACATTTTCCGGAAGGACAGGTTCTGGTTCTGGCTCTGGCCTGTCGCAACATATAAAGAGGAGCATCAACAGTAGTAATTTCCAGTTCTTCATGTTCATTCCTCCTTTTCCGAATGTCCGACTACAAACGACAGCACCTTCCTTTCAAAGGACTTTGTCAAAACAATTTCATAACGCCCGGAGGCGAGGTCAAACGTGCTGATTTCCACATCATTGCCCTCCTTTACCATCACCGTACCTACATTATTGCCCGCATCATCAGAGAGACTGACATCGACTCCATCCTTGACTGTCATCGTTATCATTCCCGTCGTCCTGTCGTATGAAAATGTCGTCGTCTCCCCTATTGTAAGTTCGTCACATAAATGAATCACATCCTGTGGAGGTTCCACAGCGGGACCATATATGGCACCCAGCACTTTCACCCAACCGTATCTTGCCTTATCATATACCTGACAGGCCACATGATCACCGACAGCCAACGGCTTGGTAAAGGTCACTTCAAGATCATGTATGGCAAAATAAGTAGTGCGGCTTCCGGTAAGTGCATCCTTCAACTCAACATCCACCTCATAAAGCACCTCCTTCATATCACCATCCTTGTCCAAAACCACGATTCGCAGAGGACCGCTGTAATCATAGTGTTTGGTATAATTATAGATCACTCCTGCTGAGAGCGTAAAAGGGACTCCCGGCTCGAACACAGACGAAGACGTAGTCAGGCCCAAATATGTATGGCCGTCCCTTGATCCGTATGTATACACAAAATCCAGTTCCGGCGAGCCTCCTTCATTCTTCTTTACATTGAAAAGAGCAGTCTGGTTTCTATTAAATCCTCCTTCAGACACTCCCACGCCTATCCATGTCGGATTCATGGCTTCAAGAGCATAAAATCCGTTGCAGCTGCCTCCCCAGCCCCAATTGACACTGTAATAATCCGCCGAGGTATATCCGTCCAGAACAAAAGCGTGGCCATTTCCTGTTTCCGGTTCACCTCCGTATATCATAGGCCCGTTTGTCTCCAACTCACTTTTAAGCATCATGTGCCATTCATCATCACGATATGACTTCCTATTGCGCTTGACCATGCTCGCATCATAATCCATATGAAATCTGAGAGGCTCAATGAGCAATTTTAAATATGAAGATGTACCCGTCGCAGAATAATCAGATTCTATCATCGCTCCACATTCCGCCATCAATCTGGCGATATTCTCCACCTGTTCATCCGTATAAGGAGGATTCAGAGGCATGTTCTCCCAATCGTATTCATGCCCAAGACTTATGGACGGTATCTTTATTCCGTTCTGCGATTCATATCCCGGAATGGTTCCCAGACCTTTTTCCGGCCATTGACGATGTCTCATCACGATAGCTGTCGCCGTAGCCAGACAGCCGACAGCCGAACGTCTGTCGCCATCCATAGGACACATGGAATTATAGGGGTCTTCCTGATCCCAAGCAGCAGTGTCATACAGAAGCACGACTTCTCCCGTCTCTGGTTCAGCAGACGATTCCACAGATGCACGAGACATGGTTCTTATATGGTATATTTCATCACTGATGTCTGCAAACCAATGCCTGATATTTGCCGGAATGTCTTCTGCAATGAATTCATTATCAAAAGAATATCCCAGAATCGGTCTAACGGAATCTTCTCCCGCAACAATGACGAATCCTGGACCTGCAATATTATCAAAGGCATAAAATGCGGGATGGTCAGAAGAACGTGTATCATGCGACGATCCGTCATAGACCATCTTCAGATCCGGTTCCTGCAAAGACCTGGTCTTCATTTGGGGCGAAAGAAAATCTTCCGCGATCTTCAGCGCCTTATCACGAGGGATCTCTCTTGCCGTCATGAAGATGGGGAGGAAAGCGAAGAGAAAAAACAGCGTAAGTTTGTTCATTTCATATAGTTTAGCGTCCAAATTTACAAAAAAAAGATATTGCTCCACCTTTCGGGGGACAATATCTCACAGGACGGCCGGGGCCGTCATTGTCAACCAGACTAAAATTACTCAGCCTTGTTGCAGTCTACGCATGTGCTATCGCACTGTGCGCACTTTGTTGAGTCGCAGCACTCAGTTGCGCAGCATGAATCTGCCTTCTCGCAAGCCTGGTCGCAGCCCTCGCACTCAGTGCACTCTACTGCCTTCTCTGAATTGTTGTTGCATGCGCATGAAGCAGCAGCGAACATAGCAGCAACTACTGCCAATGACATAAATACCTTTTTCATGGTCACCAATATTAATTTGTAAAACAAAAAACACTACTCGGCAAAGTTACAGCAGAGTTTTGTAAATTACAAATTTATCCCCTAAAAACGCTTATCTATCAAGTTCAAACAATTCCATATCTGAAATCTGCCCGTCTTTGATTACAAATCGTAAGGCGGTTCTCACTACATGAAAGCCTTGGATTCCGGCCGCTCCGGGGTTGATCACCAGCATGTTTCTCTTCGGGTCACGGACGACTTTCAGGATATGGGAATGACCGCATATGAATATGTCAGGCCTGTATTCGTCGATGAGTTTTCTTGCCCTGGGGTCATAGCGTCCCGGGTAGCCGCCGATATGGGTCATCAGCACCTTCATGCCCTCACATTCGAAGAAGCGGTGCATGGGGTGTGTGAAGCGAAGGTCGTAATTGTCACAGTTGCCCGCGACTCCGACCAGAGGCTTGAACTTCGCGATTTCCTCCGCCAGGCCCATGCCTCCTCCGAAATCTCCGGCATGCCAGATCTGATCGACCGGAGCGAAGAATTCCCTGAACTGCGGGTCGAAGACCCCGTGTGTATCCGATATGAGTCCTATGTACATTATCAGAGCTTTATGAATATCTTTTTCTTATAGAGGAGGACGGCCAAAGCCAGATGAACAAGCATGAAGAGGACGGCGTAAAGCAGTGATGTCCATTCATTTGCACCAAAGATAACCGTGCTGTCCCAATGGAGGAAACACGAAAGGGACTTGGCAAGGACTCCTGAGAACACGAACATGGCCAGAGGGTTCATTCCAAGAGCCTTGAACGGGAAGAACGGCTTTTCCATCCCTTTTATATCTATGAGATAAATCAGGAAAGCGAGGACAAGCATGGCCCATCCGCCGGCATGGAATACATACGAAGCCGACCATAACGACTTGTTGATCGGGATCCATATGCTCATGATCATCGACACTGCGAGGGACACTGCCGCCCATGTATATATCTTCGACACAAGTTCGTACTGCCTGCCTTCCGACGAACGGATCAACCCGCCGATGAGAAAACCTAGAAGGACGGTGCATGTGCCCGTGAGAGCTCCGAATATGCCTTCGGGATCGAACGGAACGGCCTGTCCCGCTGCATTCGTATATCCATGATACACATGACTTTCACCGAAGATCGCATTGTCGAACGCACGGCCGAAGTTTCCCTCCAGCGAGAATGCCCCTTCCGGACCGGCGAAAAGGAGAAGAAGACCCACATGCAGAGCACAGAGAACCCCGACTGCTCCCATGATCTTCTTGCCTGAACGAAGCCAAAGAGCTATGAACGAGCCCAGTACATAACACATCGCAATCCTCGAAAGAATACCAGTAAGTCGCAGACTGTCAAGCCAATAGACATAATTCTGCCAGAAGGTCATGCCCGGATCCGCATATACCGGATAGAACGGGAAGGCTGTCAGAAGAAGGCCTGTCAGATATAGAAGAAGTCCTCTTTTCAGGATCTTGGCAGATGCTTCTTTTGTCACAGAATCATATTTAGCCAGAGAAAAGGCCATGGACACTCCGACACAGAAAAGGAAGAAGGGAAAGACAAGGTCACATGGGGTGCATCCGTCCCATGCGGCATGTTTCAAAGGAGGGAAAATCCTGTCCCATGCTCCCGGATTATTCACCAGAATCATCAGCGCCACGGTCAATCCGCGCAGCACATCCAAAGCAATGTATCTTTTCATGGTCACAAAATTAGCATTTTGATTATATTTGTACGATTATTTCCCGTATCAAATGGAACTTTTCTTTTCTAAAGACATCGACGGCAGCATCTGCCGACTGGATCAGGACGAGTCAGGACATTGTGTAAAGGTTCTGAGACACCGTTCAGGAGACGAAATATCAGTGATAGACGGTTGCGGTACACTTCACCGCTGCCGCATAACTGTCGACAGCCCGAAGGGAGTGGAGGCCATGGTGCTTTCGTCTGAGGAAGGCTGGGGAGGACATCCTTACAGGCTCCATCTTGCAGTGTGCCCGACCAAGAACAACGACAGGTATGAATGGTTCGCCGAGAAGGCTTGTGAGATCGGATTTGATGAGCTGTCTCCGGTGATAGGAGAACATTCGGAAAGAAGGGTTCTGAAGACCGCACGTGTCGAGAAGGTTCTGATCAGCGCCGCGAAGCAGTCTCTCAAGGCTGTCGTGCCTGTTGTCAATGAGCCTGTTTCGGTGAAAGAGTTCATTGCCGCTCAGGCGGGGAGATCCTTCGCTGACGCTCAGGATGACAAGGGAGAAGTTCAGGATGGCAGGGAAAGAGTTCAGGATGGCAAGGGAGAAGCTCAGGATGGCGACACCCTTCGATTGATAGCGTATTGCTTTGAGGATGAGAGGGTTCCACGCAGGAGCATCAAGGAGGTGCTCGACGGATTTGATGGCACCGAAATCATCGTGATGATCGGTCCGGAAGGTGATTTCTCCAAGGCCGAAGCCGAAATGGCCCTCGCCGCGGGCTTTATACCGGTCCATCTCGGTGCATCCCGCCTCCGCACAGAGACCGCCGCCCTCACAGCCGCCTCCGCCGCCTATTTCCGCTACATGTAGCAGCGCACACTCTGCCCCATAAAGCATTGACTACCAGCAAAATACAGAAACCGCGTGCCGCCAAAGGGGAGCACGCGGTTTTCGTAAACAGCTATAGCACAGGCGGTTAGACGCCAGACCGAAACGGCTATTTCCTGATGATTTCTATCGAGTAATCGAGGCCGACCTTGATGATGGAAGAGGACTGGCCGGTTGCGCCGCGTTCGAGAGTCGGCTCGACGATATGATCGACTGCAGAGCGGATCTCCTCGGAGATTTCGGCGAATTTCTTCGGGGTCGGTTCGCCTGAGATGTTGGCTGATGTCGACACGAGCGGACGGCCGAGCTTTGCGACCAGCTGCTGGCAGAAGTCCATCATCGGGATGCGGATTCCCACCGTACCGTCTTCCGCAACAGTATTGAATGCAAGGGCGCGACGGTCGGCCTTCATGCAGCCTTTCTCCCCTGCTATCGCATCCGGATAGATGATGGTCATCGGCTTGTCGTTTACCTCAACCAGCTGAATCGCCATCTCCGGAACTTCCTTTACATAACGGCATATCATGTCCATATCGCTGGCCAGAAGCACGAGAGACTTGCTGTCTTCGCGTTTCTTGATCGCATACACTTTGGCAACTGCCTCAGGATCAGTGGCATCGCAGCCGATTCCCCAGACTGTGTCTGTCGGGTATAGGATGATTCCGCCAGAGCGGAGCACTTCCAATGCTTTCTGTATTTCTTCTTTCATATTATTCGGTTTAAGATCCTTCGGCTACGCTCAGGATGACAGTTAGTATAAAGGCTCAGGATGACAGTTAGTATAAAAGCTCAGGATGACAATTAATTTAAATCAGGATGACAATTTATGTTAAAGATGTATTTCGGTGACTACCGGATAATGATCCGAATACGGGACCCTCGGTATGTCGTGGGAAATGGCCTTGTATCGGTCGGGATAAAGCACATAGTCGATTCGGAGCATCGGCCACAGAAGCGAATACGTGGCTCCGAAGCCATCTCCGGCCTCAACGAATGCATCCTTTCTGCCTCGGGTCATGCGGTAATATGTATATGACATCGGGTTGTCATTGAAATCGCCGCATACGAACGACTCGACAGGACAGTTCTCGATGTCTTCGAAGACCTTGTCGACCTGCTTAGGACGGCGTGTTATCGAACGTTTCATCTTCGAACTTGTCTCAGCCATCACCGTGCTGTCACGCTGGGCCAGGCCGCGGATAAGTCCGGTAAACGAGATGTTGTAGCTCTCGAAATGGCAATTATAGACTCTGAATCTGCGGTCCTCGACCTTATGGTCAGTATATATCGCAAGGTTTGCGCTCTCCTCGAACTTGATCTTTCCCTTTCCATTTACGGGGAGACGGCTCAATGTAACGTTTCCGAAAGAACCGGCATCGTCAGGGAAAAGGTAATATTCCGCGTTATAGCCCTTGAACCTCTTCTGAAGGTAATCCTTCGCCTTCTGACCGTTTCTGAGAGAGAACTCCTGAAGGCAGATGATGTCGGGCTCCTGCGACTTTATGAAGCTGAAGACTGAGTCGATGCATTCCTCGCGGGAAGAAACGCCCGTATTGCCTCCATGCATGGCAAAACGCCCCACATTCCATGTCACGATCTTTACCGTACGGCCTTCTGCCGGCACTTCTATGGTCTCGTCGGAATTGAACTGGACATATCGTCCGATGAAGAAGAATGACGGAAGGAGGGCAAGCAGAGGGATGAGGAATGAGCGGGATCTTCTATGAAGGGCCCAGAAGAGAAGAACCATGTTCAGGGTCATCAGCGGCACGAACATGAGGCCGGAAAGGGAAACCATCCAGACCTGCGCCGGGTTGATGACAATGGACAGGTAGGACAACGCAAGAAGCGCCGCCACTATCAGCATAAGCACACGGGATGTTATGCCGAACAACCTGTTCTTCCTCTTCCTTTTCGCCATCAGTCCATCCTGCTGTATAACGTCCTGTTCTTCTTCCAGTACCAGATGAGCGCAAAGCCGAAGATAAGGCCTCCGAGATGAGCGAAATGGGCGATTCCGCCGCCTGTTCCGGTAACTCCAGTCAAGAGCTCTATCGCAGCAAATATAAGCACGAACCACTTAGCCTTCAATGATACAGGAGGGAACAGCAATGTAAGCATCGAATCAGGATAAAGCATCGCATAACCCATAAGGACACCATATATCGCTCCTGATGCGCCGACAGTCGGAGTCATCTTTAGCACATGGATGGCGCTCATCGCAGCTGCGGAACCTTCTGCCGCCTTGCTCAGCCATGACTGCATCTGGATCCATTCTACACCCGTATGGATCAGAGCGGCTCCAAGGCCGGTCACAAAGTAGAACACCAGGAACTTCTTCGTACCCCAGACCCTCTCCAGAACGGTTCCGAAGATGAACAAGGTGTACATGTTGAAGAAAAGGTGCCAGAAACCGCCATGCATGAACATATGCGTAACCGGCTGCCACCAATGGAAGAATGGCGAAGTCGGATAAAAGAGCGCGAAGGTCTCATACATGAAGGTCTTGTTCAATGCCGTCATCACCATTACGAGGGCATTGATGATTATGATGTTCTTTACTGCCGTAGGGACATTGGCCAGAAAGCCTCCGCCACCTCTGTTCTCGTATGAATAGTAACTCATTCCTTAGAATTTCTTATCGATTTCCTCTGTCGGGATCAGGGACATGACCCTGCGTCCTGAACTTGTGTATTCTGCATTCTCACATGCAAAGAGTTGTTCAATCAACCTCTGTGCCTCCATAGGATTTGTGACAGGATCGCAGCTCAATGAGCCCAGACGGGCCAATCTTGACGCCATATTGGCAGTCATCATCTCAGGGAGAGCGCTGTGGTCCTCTGCCAGGACAAGCATCAGGTCGCCGATCATCGTCTGAACCTTTCCGGCCTCCGCGCTGTAGCCTTCCGGCACGCCGTTCACCACGATCGTATCCACTCCGAAAGGAGCGATATCGAATCCCAGGCCCGCAAGAAGGTCTGCATGCTCGCTTATGAGACACATGTTCTCGACTCCGATCTGCACGGTCACAGGGAAAAGCGCCGTCTGGGTCACATGCTCATTCTTCGACATGGCGTTCAGGAAACGGTCGTAGAGGATACGTTCCATGGCACGGCTGATGTTTATGACCATAAGGCCGGATCTGCCGGTTGTTATTATGTACTTTCCCTGAAGGGTCAGGACTGACTTGCTCGGGGCCAGCTTATCCTCGAAGAGCTTGCCGTAATCGTCGCGTTTTTCGATGAATGATGAGGCTCCATAGCCATATCCCGGCTTCATAGGAGCATGTTCGAACCCCTGTCCGGCTTCATCCCAGCTTCCTCCGAAGATGTCCGCCTGGCGCTGTCCATGCGCCGGCACAGGGCTTCCGCCGAAGCTCGCTCCTGCACCGTCGAACGATCCCGGACCACCGCCGAAGCCTGCGCTTTCGCTGCCGAATGCCCCCGGCACGAATGAATTGTCAAACGCCGACGCTTCCGACGGGAATCCGTCATTGTCAAACGGATTGTAGGAACCGTCCACACCCGGCTGAGGCTCGCTCACCGGACGGAACTCGTCGAAATTCCTTCCGAAAGCAGGAATGTCAGGCACTCCCTCGCGGTCGAAGTCTATGCTGTCGCCGAATGAATTCTTTCCCAGCGCCTCCTTTATGCATGCATACAATATCTGGAAGATGACGCTGTCGTCCTCAAACTTGATCTCCGTCTTGGTCGGATGGATGTTCACATCGATCGCCTGCGGATCTATGTCCAGATAGATTATATATGTAGGGGTGACTCCGTCAGGTATGAGGTTTTCATAAGCCTTCATCACGGCCTTGTGCAGATACGGGCTGCGGAAATAACGGCCGTTGACGAAGAAATACTGGTTTCCGAGGCCTTTTCTGGCCATGTCCGGACGTCCTGCGAATCCGTAGATACCTACTACCGAAGTCTCTGCCTTTATGTCTACGATTTCTTTTGCGACATTGCCTCCCAACACATCCTGTATCCTGAATTTCAACGACTTAGCCGGTCTGAGAACATAGACATCCTTGCCATTGTGCGTCAACGTGAAGCCTATGTCGGGACGCGTCAGGGCCACGCGGATAAACTCTGTCACCACATGCTTGAACTCTACGTTGTCCGACTTGAGGAACTTGCGTCTCGCAGGCACATTGTAGAAAAGATTGCGCACGCTGAAGTTTGCGCCTCTAGGGGCTGCGATCTCCTGTGTGGACAGATGCTGCGAATCGGCGAAATCGACCTGACAGCCGACCTCGTCCTCCTCCCTTCGGGTCTTCAGCGTAACCTCAGCCACGGCCGCGATCGAAGCCAGAGCCTCACCGCGGAATCCGAATGTGAGTATGTTATGGAGGTCTTCAGCGCTGCGGAGCTTTGACGTCGCATGCCTCTCGAAGCAAAGCACAGCCTGATCCGGAGACATTCCGCATCCGTTGTCAATGACCTGGATAAGCGTACGTCCCGCGTCCTGGATGACCACGGTCACCTGGTCGGCACCGGCATCGACGGCATTCTCCACGAGCTCCTTCACCACGGACGCAGGTCTCTGAACGACCTCTCCCGCAGCGATCATGTTTGAAATATTGCTTGGTAAGATTCTTATGTCCATGCTTATCTTGTAATGGATTCGATCAGCAGAGGGAAGTACTTGAAAATCAGGTATACCACCACAAAGAGGAGAATCATCGTAACCATTCCGATCATCTTCTGATTGCGGCTGACCTCTATCTTTCTCTGGTAGTTTCCGTCACGGAAGCTGCCCCTGACATGCTTGCCCGGGGTATATCCTTCGTCCTGAGGCTTTGTGAAGTCGCCGTACTTCTTTCTTCTCTCCTCTGTTTCTGGATCATAGAAGCGCGGCTTATAGTTGAACCTACGGACTTCCTGTTTTCCGAAAAAGTTGAAGCTGAATCCCATATTCTTTTTATTTCTTGTTTCACTTTTACCAAAAAGCAAATTTAAGGTTTTTTATTTACATTTGTGGAAATTATTTAGAATATGGACATAAGAATAGGAAACGGATACGATGTACATGCCCTCGCAGAGGGGCTTCCATTGTGGCTCGGCGGAGTCTTGATCGAAAGTCCGATCGGATGCATAGCGCATTCCGACGGCGATGTGGCCATACATGCATTGTGCGACGCACTTCTCGGAGCGCTGGCTCTCGGGGACATAGGAAAGCATTTCCCTGACACGTCGGACGAGTTCAAAGGCATTGACAGCAAGATACTTCTGTGGCGCGTGATGGAGCTCATCTGGAAAGAAGGATGGCACGTCATCAATGCAGACATTACCATAGCAATGCAGAAGCCCAAGCTCGCTCCGTACATCGTGCCGATGCGTGAATGCCTTGCGGAGATCATGGAGATCGCGCCGGCACGCGTGTCCGTCAAGGCGACAACAACCGAAAAGCTTGGATTCGTGGGACGCAGCGAAGGTTGCGAGGTATATGCAGTCGTGCTGCTCGGACGTTCAAACGAGTTCTTTAACTGCGATTAAGGCCCATGAACAGAAACACATTACTCGTCATACTCGCCATCGCCATCGGCATCATCGTCTGGGGATACATCCCCGACAGGGGCGAAGGCGGATTTACCGCCGAGGAAAGGGAGCTTATCCGCAGCACCGACAGCATCTTCAGGGTACTGACGGTCGAGGACAGCCTTGATAATGCGATACTGCGCTCGGCCAGCACCAACCTCTCCCCCAAGACCATCAAGTCGAGGGATTTCGTCGACCTCTGCAACACCATGCTCCGCACAGTGACCCACCCTTCCCAGGACGGAGTCGGCATTGCAGCACCGCAGATCGGCATCAACCGCCGCGTCGTCGCCGTGCAGAGATTCGACAAGCCCGGAGAGCCGTTCGAGGTCTATCCGAATGTCCGCATCGTATGGGCGTCAGACTCGCTGGCATATGGCCCGGAAGGCTGCCTCTCAGTGCCTGACAGACGCGAGGAAGTGCTCAGATCGCAGGAGATCGTCATCGAATACGCACTGATGCAACGTCCTCAATGGGCAGTCCGCGACACGGTCAAAGGCTTCACTGCAGTCATCTTCCAGCACGAAATCGACCACCTCGACGGGGTGCTTTACATTGACAGACTGTAGATTTGTTGAAAAAATGTGCAAAATATTGCAAAAAGTTTTGCATTTTAACAAAACATTCATACCTTTGCAATCCCAAAATCAAAAAGGGAAGCCAAATTGAGATATGGTGTAATGGTAGCACTACAGATTCTGGCTCTGTCAGTGAGGGTTCGAGTCCTTCTATCTCAACTACAATTTTGACAACAGTCATGGCGGGATAGCTCAGCTGGTTAGAGCGCATGATTCATAATCATGAGGTCCGCAGTTCAATCCTGCGTCCCGCTACAAGAAAGCACAGCACATCGCTGTGTTTTTTTCGTTTATGGGCATCAGGCCGCCCCGAAGGGGGCTGGACATTGGCATTTATGGTGCTGAAAGCTTGCTTTCAAAGCGACAGAAATGACGATGGACAGTCAGGGAGCGCAGGTAAGCATCCGATGAAATGCATATTGTAGCGGGCAGCGATGCTCGCTACTTTTGCAAAAAAAAGGAAAGCTTATGATGACACGTGAAGAAATCCTCTCGATCGAGGAGTACTGTGCAGA
>JAFYME010000013.1 GCA_017556765.1 Bacteroidales bacterium | reverse complement strand
GGAGCTTACCACCCATCTTAACACCCTCTGAGTGTCCTACAACCTTTACAGGAACCTCGATAGTTACAGGCTTATCCTCAGAAACGAAGAGGAAGTCTACGTGAAGAGCCTCGTCAGTTACAGGGTGATACTGTACCTCGTGGAGTACTGCATAACCGTTTCTGCCGTCGCTGAGCTTGAGGTCGATGATGTAAGAGTTAGGAGTGTGAGTGATAGTCTTGAGATCCTGAGCGTCGATAGTGAAGAGAATGTTCTCCATACCGAGTCCATAGATGTTGCAAGGAACCTGTCCTGCACGACGTACAGCCTTTACTGCTGCCTTGTTGCCAGCTTCGCGAACCTGGCCATTGAGTTCAATGTGCTTCATTGTCTTGAAATTGTTAAAATGTGTTACTCAGTCCGACTCTGACGCCGGACCCCATTGCACCAAAAAGCAATGCCGCTTTTTATGGGGCCGCAAAGATAGATAATTTATTTTTATTCTACAAGTCCCGTTGCCTGGTTCCATTTCAGGGTCCTGTAATATTTGTCGAGTTCCTTGTTTCCGTTGCATGGAAGGTACATGCTGAATCCGGAGAATGTCTTGATCTCAAACTCGCACATGAATTCCGGAGTATGTCCCTTGTACAGGACGCAGTTGTCGAGAGCCTCATGCAATGCCGCCATCTCATCGTCCGACGCTCCGGCATTCATGATGATGCTTTCGAGGTCGTAGAACCAATGATGGCCGCTTCTGTAATATCTCTGAACCCTGTAGGGAGTGATTGATGCAAGGCCGTTCCTGTTGTTTGAGAATATTTCCCTGCATGTCTGCGCGAGAGGCTCCAGCCTGCTGCAGTCGATCAGGGATATGGTCGCGGATCTGCTGAAGGGATCTGTCTGCGAGTCATAATGGATGAAGTAATCGTTGCAGATGCTTTCCAGATCTGCTTCGCTGCCTCCTAGCAGGTGAGGGGTTATCCTTGTGTAGTCGAGACCTTCGGCCAGCACTTCCGCCTGCGAGAATCCGAGTCTGTCGCATTTTTCACGCAGTTCGTATGCGACTTCAGCGCCGCCCATAAGGCATGCGTCGAAGAGTATGAAATCCAGCTTTACAGGGATCGCTTCTGCGAAATCCCTGATATCGATCTCGTATGAGACATAGCCTCCGGTCGTTCCCTGCTGGTCCTGTCCTATTGATCTCACTCTTGGGAGTGACGGATCCTGATAAGGCTCGTAGTAAGGCACCGGACCTGGCTGGGACGGCCTTGAGCCCATGGCTCCGGCACGTTTCTGCTTGTATACATAGCTGTCTGACCTGCCGTAGAAGCCTGCCGGAAGATAGCCTGTAGAGTGTGACGCGAATGTCATTCCATAAGACTTTGCAGGGAAATTGTCCACGACATATGTGAGTACCTTGTTCAGCTGTTCGGCAGACGAGGATATTGAACTTTTCGGATATGTGATGAGGGTGTCGATCCTTGCGGTGCCGCCCGCTCCTGCGCTCAGCCTGAGGAGATATGGGGTCGTCTTGACATTGTACTGGCCGTCTCTCGCCGGCTGGTGGGTGTAGACCAGGAGCACATTGTCCTTCATGCCTCCGTTCGGCAGCCAGCCGTTGATCACGTCGTTCAGGTCGTCTCTGAGGCAGTCTGACAAGGAGTTGTATCCGGCCTGATACATCAGCACAACCCTTCTGTCATTCGATGCCGGCACTCTGTTTCCCGGATTGCCGCCG
This sequence comes from Bacteroidales bacterium, assembly GCA_017556765.1. Taxonomy (GTDB): domain Bacteria; phylum Bacteroidota; class Bacteroidia; order Bacteroidales; family UBA932; genus Cryptobacteroides. Next base: position 65,417 of record JAFYME010000013.1, on the reverse strand, counting down.
TATGTGTTGCCGTTTATGAAATAAGGATCATGTCTGTCCTGACATCCGCTCAGGCAGATCGCAAGGGCCATGCATGCGATGACCTTGATTCCTATATTATATATGTGTGCAGCGATATTCATCTTCCGGTATCGTATAGTTAGTAAAACGCAAATATAACTATTTTTCATATAATTGCTATCTTTGCAGGATGTTCGCGAAATCAAAGATAATCAGACATAATATGAAAATTTTCGGAAAAATGATCACAATCGCAGGCATGGCCGCTGCCTTGGTCTCATGTTCGGACAAAGCGGCAAAGGAAGGTGACTTCAAGTATCTCATGGATGAATTCGCCGACCTCAAGATAATGAGATATCAGGTGCCGGGATGGGACGCGTTGACTCTTCAGCAGAAGGAGTATGTATACCATCTTTCGGAGGCTGCAAAATACGGCCGCGACATCATCTGGATGCAGAACTGCAAGTACAACCTTGACGTGCGTAAGGCCATCGAGAACATCCTCGAGAACTATAAGGGCGACCGTACATGTGAGGATTGGACAAAGTTCGAGACATATGCCAAGAGAGTGTTCTTCAGCAATGGTATCCACCATCACTATGCCGAGGACAAGTTCTTCCCAGAGTGCTCTCAGGATTATTTCCAGAGCCTCATGGCGTCTGTGGGAGACGAGACAAAGTGCGCTGAGCTCCTTCCGGTCATCTTCGATCCGGCCGTATATCCTGCCAGAAAGATGATGTCAGGCAAGGATATCGTTGCGGAGTCGGCGGTAAACTTCTATGACGGTGTCACCCGTGCAGAGGTTGAGGCTTTCTATGCAGCTATGATGGATCCGTCGGACAAGACCCCGGTATCTTACGGCCTTAACAGCAAGGTCGTGAAGGGAGCGGACGGTGTAGTCCGCGAAGATGTATATAAGGTAGGAGGTCTTTACGGTCCGGCGCTTGAGAAGATTTGCGCAGAGCTTGAGAAGGCTGCCGCTGTAGCAGAAAACGAGACACAGAAGGCATATATCGCCGACCTCGTGAAGTATTATCAGACAGGTGACCTCAAGCTTTGGGATGAGTACAACATCAAGTGGGTGAACGACACTCTCGGAACCGTTGACTTCGTGAACGGATTCGTTGAGGATTACAATGATCCTCTCGGACGCAAGGCTACATGGGAAGGTCTTGTAAACTTCAAGGATGCTGAGGCATCTCTCCGCACTGAACTCATCAGTGAGAACGCTCAGTGGTTCGAGGATAACTCGCCTGTGGACAGACGTTTCAAGAAGAAGGAAGTGAAGGGTGTCACTGCCAAGGTGATCAATGTCGCTGTCCTCGCCGGAGACTGCTATCCTGCCGCTCCTATCGGAATCAACCTTCCGAACGCGGACTGGATCCGTCGTGAGCATGGTTCGAAGTCAGTGACAATCGCAAACCTTACCTCGGCATACAACATGGCCGCTCAGGAGTCTCCAAAGAACCAGCTTGGCGAATTCGCCTGGTCTGAGGAGGAGATTGCCCTCGAGAAGAAGTATGGCGCATTGACAAACGACCTTCATACAGACCTTCATGAGTGTCTCGGCCATGGTTCCGGACAGCTTCTTCCAGAGACCTCTCCGAACGCTCTCGGTGAGTACAGCTCAGCTCTCGAGGAGACCAGAGCAGACCTTTTCGGACTTTACTATCTCGCTGATCCTAAGCTCGTTGAGCTCGGAATTCTTCCGGATATGGAGGCCTACAAGGCTCAGTATACAAGCTTCATCCGCAACGGAATCTTCACGCAGTTCACTCGCGTTGAGCTCGGCAAGAAGAACATGGAGTCACATATGCAGGACCGCAAGCTCATCGCGCAGTGGTGCTATGAGAAGGGTCTTGCCGACAATGTGATCGAGAAGAAGGTCCGTGACGGAAAGACATACTTCGTCGTAAATGACTTCGAGGCTCTCCGCGGTCTCTTCGGCGACCTTCTTGCTGAGGTCCAGAGGATTAAGTCAGAGGGCGACTATGAGGCAGGAAAGGCTCTTGTGGAGAACTATGCGGTGAATATCGATTATGATCTCCATAAGGAAGTCCTCGAGCGCTATTCTTCTCTCGGACTCAAGCCTTACGGCGGTTTCCTCAATCCGGAGATCGTTCCGGTCGAGAAGAACGGAGAAATAGTTGACTACGAGCTTGTTTATGCCGACGGTTACATCGACCAGATGCTCCAGTACGGCAGAGACTACTCGACACTTTAGGCTATATCGTCATCCCCGGCTCGACCGGGGATCTCTATCCTGAACCCTTAATGTCATCCTGAACGAAGTGAAGGATCTCCTCAAAGACTACCAGACCTATCTTAAGATAGAGCGTGCGATGTCACGGAATACCGTGGCATCGTATTGCTCTGATGTCGAGAAGTTTATGGAAGCTGTACCATGTTCTCCCGAGTTGGTGAAGCCGGAGGATATGGAGCAGTATCTTCAGTCCAGAAACGGTCTCTCGAAGAGGTCGCAGGCCAGGATCCTGAGCTCATTACGCTCGTTTTTCAGCTGGCTGGTGATCGAAGGAACCATATCGGACAATCCATGTGACAAGGTCGATTCCCCTAAGCTTGGCCGTTATCTGCCCGGTGTCCTTTCGCTGGAAGAAGTCGAAGCCATGATCGCGTCGGTAGATACGTCGACATGGCAGGGACTCAGAGACAGGGCGATTCTCGAGATCCTGTACGGCTGCGGTCTGCGGGTTTCCGAAGCTGTGGAGCTGAAGATCTCATGCCTGTACTTCGACAAGGGCTTTGTAAGGATCATAGGTAAAGGCAACAAGGAAAGGCTTGTGCCGGTGGGGGAGATGGCCGCCGATGCAGTGAATGCATATCTGGAGAGACGTCCGGAGCCATATGACTCCAAGTCCGACGATCTGGTCTTCCTGAACCGTTTCGGCCGCTCGCTCAGCCGACAGTCCATGTTCAAGATGATCAAGACCCAGGCTCTGATAGCCGATGTGAGGAAGGAGATATCTCCGCACACGTTCCGTCATTCATTTGCGACTCATCTGGTCGAGAATGGAGCAGACCTGCGAATGGTCCAGCAGATGCTCGGACATGAGAGCCTTTCCACGACCGAGATCTACACCCATGTCGACAGCACGACATGGCAGCAGGTGGTCCTGGAGCATCATCCTCGCAGATAGCCGGTCTGTCATTCCGAGCAGATGGCGTCCTGTCATTCCGAGCATGCCGAGGAATCTCTATAATAATTTATTACATTTGCACTTTAATCAGTAATAACAATAAAAGAAATGGATAAGAACAGTTACGCATTGGGCATGAGCATTGCCCACAACATGATGTCATCAGGCATCAGATCTATTGAATTCGATGATTTCGCAGCCGGAGTAAAGGCTGTTCTCACAGGAGCTGAGCCTGCAGTGTCATTCCAGGAGGCTGGTCAGCTTCTTGATAAGTATTTCGCAGAGCTAGAGGCTGAGCAGAAGGCTCAGGCAGAGGCAATGAGCGCAGCTATGCGTGAAGAGGGAGAGGCATTCCTCAAGTTCAACGCAGAGCAGGAAGGCGTTGTAGAGCTCCCTAGCGGTCTTCAGTACAAGGTGATCACAGAGGGAACAGGCAAGAAGCCTTCTGCAACATCACAGGTGAAGTGCCACTACGAGGGAACACTCCTCAACGGCGCTAAGTTCGACAGCTCATACGACCGCAACCAGCCGGCAGTATTCGGCCTCAACCAGGTGATCGCAGGATGGACAGAAGGCGTTCAGCTCATGTCAGAGGGCTCTAAGTACGAATTCTACATCCCTTACAACCTCGCTTACGGCGAGCATGGAGCACCAGGAGCAATCCCTCCATACGCAACCCTCAAGTTTGTCGTAGAGCTCATCGAGGTTCTTTAATCGTCATCCCCGGCATGACCGGGGATCTGTTATATGGACATGATGCAAATCTTCACCCTCGTAACGGGGGTGATTTATATTATTCTGGAGATCCGTCAGAAGAACTCCATGTGGCTGGTGGGCATACTTACAAGCCTCGCAGCCATGTGGGTCTTCTTCCGTCAGGGTCTGTATGCATCCTTCGGACTCAACACCTATTATCTGATCACGGCCTTCATCGGCCTGTGGCAGTGGAAAAGGGACAAGGGCAGCCTTGACGCCGCAGAGGAGGGTGACGGGCTCATTCACCTGAACCGCCTCACGTGGCAGACCGTCCTGATGAGCGCCATAGTGACCGCAGCAGGCATATTCGGTCTGGCCGAGATAATGGAACTGCTCGAAAATCCTATGTCCTACATGGACTCGGCTGTCGCCGTCCTCAGCGCTGTAGCGACATGGTGGCTGGTCCGCTCCTACCTCCAGCAATGGTGGCTCTGGGTCGTGGCCGACACAATGTCCGCAATCCTCTGCGCCTCCCAAGGAATGTGGTGGATGACAGCCCTTTACGCAGCCTACGCCCTATCAGCAGTCTACGGATACATACATTGGAAAAAGAAAGGACGCTACCTCTAGCGTCCTTTTCTGTATCTACTCATCGCACTCCGTCCGTAAATAGGTTGGAATTACGGACGAGCCCCTTCTTTGTTGCTGCCGCATCCGTAAAAACGCACGAATTACGGATGAACTCCTCTTGTTCGACCTCCTCGTCCGCAAACAGGCCGGAATTACGGATGGGCAAATTGCAGCAGCCACGAAGTCAGCGATGAACCGGGTTCATGTACCTCGTGGACGGGAATCCCGGAGATTTCACAAAACAATAGCCACGAAGTACAAGTTCCGAACTAGCGGACGACTTCGTGGCTATTGTATAGTCAGGTTAGGAAGAGCAATCAGCACAAGTATGCCGATTATCACCAGCACGACCAACATTTCAGGAAGGGAGAAGGCCCGGAGGCCTTTTCCCTTATCGAATATTCTTAACAGATCTTACAGATTTATTCTTAATCCTATCGACAGATTGATGTGATTGAGGCTCTCGTAGCTGTCACTTTCGAGGTTGACAGTATTCCAAGATCCTCCCTGATTTGTCTGATAGCCGGTCAAGGTTCCTGACACAAAAGACAGCATTGCGCCTAAAGATATCTTATCAGTAAGACTCTGGTCATAACCGATTTCATACAGATAACCTATGGTGCTACCTTTAATGATAAAAGGGTCAATAAGAACCGCACGATCCTTATACCCCATATATCCGAGACCTACATTCATAAAAAAGGCATTACGCATATTCCTGCTCATTACACGATAGGAAGCAATAGGACCAAAGAACCAGATGTTTATTTTATCCTCCAGCAAACCAGACTCTTGAGTCCCATTATCATAAGTAACCGTCACTTGTTCACTGTTACCGATGTTAAGTGAATTATATTTCAGACCGACACCTAAGGATTCCATAAAGAACCATGTTGCGTCAGCGCCATATGTCACTCCTTGCTTCAACTTTTTAATATGATTGACCAGTACTGCATCCTGGCTGTTATCGACTTTTCCTATGCGGTATGCATATCCACCATTAGCAGAGAATCTCCAGGATGGGAAGTTTGCAGTCACTGTCGTATCAGACGTAACAATGCTCTGGGCATAAGTAGGAACAGATGCTAAAAATATCATACTAATAAATAACAATCGTTTCATTTTACTTGTCTTTTACTGATTCATATTCTTCTCTACCGGCTTTCGCTGAAACGATTTCCATTCGAGGACGACCGATCATTATTCCGGCTGATACGCTTGTACGGACAAAATAGTCACTGCCTTTCCTTATAGTGAGAGGCAGGACTTCCTTCGCTTCAGTCTTTGCCCAGACTTCGACGTCACCCTCTTCATAAAGCTTTACTTCTGCGTTTGTATTCGGTCTTGAACGGTATACTTTCGTATCTCCGACATATACATCATAACTGACAAGCGCTCCAGCTCCAGATTCCCTGTAGAAATATATTACAGCATAATCAGGATGCGTAGAAATCTCCACATCGGATATGTCATCTGACAGAACAGAAAGATCATCAACACGCAATATGACAGCCTTTATGCGATGCATAGAGCTAAGCATATCCGGAGATTTGTGTTCAGTGATCTTCACAACATTACCTCCTGCTTTACGCGCCTCATCCTTGGCAATATTCAATACAGCAGCATAATTACCATTCTTGGTTGTAAAGCCCGTATCCCCAATCTTTATCTGCCCAATAACTCCTGCATTTTCCGGCATCGGAGCAGCCATATCCAATACCAGTACTTCTGCATCCTTGGCCAACGGAGTATGATGCGAAGTAAAACTAGATGTAATTTTAGGAGAGCATCCTGAAAGAATAGCAGCAGCCCATATTGTAATCAATAAGTGTCTCATATAAGATTATCTTAAAGCGATAGTTAAAGTCGTTCCAGATGTATCAGTTACAGGAATATCAAAGAGCACGTGTACATGCTTGATGTCATTCGGTCTATGAAAGCCTAAATAACAACCTCCCACATTTATGTTATGCAATCTTTCACGCGATATTGTTTGGCGTTCTCGTATCACGCAATTGTCGTTTATAAATTCAAACTCTGCATATGGGCCCAAATGAGTCGCAGGGGGATTAATACCCAATTCTGTTACTTTGCATATGATTGGTACTCCTTCAGTAAATGTTAAAGTGTCTTTAATTCCCCAACTGATACCAATTACCACTCCTATTGCAAATAATGGTAATGCTACAAGTATATATATAAAAGGGGATATAAATTTACGAGAATTGTTTACTTTCATAAGCAGAACGGTACTAGGTAATTATAATGAATTGGAACTGCCCCATATTTTGGCCTAGGTACAAAGATAGAAATATTATAATGATTTTGACTGGCAGTGACATGTATAGCATTAAATTCTCCATCATATGATGCAAAGATATGTTTGATGGAGCAATCAGGCAAATAAAAAGTTTTCCCTGATCTTTGCGTAACTGCTTGATAATCAATAGGGGGGGGTAAATGTCGAGCGTGGGTTGATAAATAAAACCCCTTGATAACACTTTGATTATCAAGGGGTTATGTCGGCGTGGAAACTTTGGAGGTCGGGAAAACTTTATGCTCCGTTTTTTGCTAGAATCTGACGAAGATATATGTCCAGATTGGTGTCATGCTCGCTCAAGCTGAGTTTCTTCCTTATCATGCTGCTGAGCTTGTAATGTCCGTTGCCCATGTATGATGAGATGTCTTTGCCTTTCAGGCCCATTGCATATAGGCAGCAGTAGCCGATTTCGCTGTCAGACAATCCTCTTTTCTTAAGGTAATGGATAAACTGAGGGTGCTCTATAAGGAATGATATTCTTGTCGATTCAATAAAGTGTTTTTTGTCGTTCATGAGTTGCTTCAATTCATTCGCAGCATCCTTGGAAAAATAAGGGGTCATATTGGATGCGATGAATTTATTGAGAAGGTTCAGGCGTTCCACTATATGCATCTTTACAGTATGATCCAGCGCTGTGTTCTGAAGGGTTTCGTTTAGATTTTCTATTTCTGCAAGAGCATTGCCATACATGTCTGCATATTTGTCGGCTTCTGCTTTTGTCTTCTTCATTTCTTCATCATGACGTATCTTTTCAGCATTCTTCTCGGCCTCGATGACACGTAGTTCAAGCTTCACTTGCTTTATCCTGTTCATGACTAAGATTGAGGTCAGAAATAATAGCATGGCACAGAGTGCAAGGATTATCAGAATGAATCTGTTGCGGCTTATCCTTAACTGAGCTTCATATCTTTCTTTTATGAAATTGATGTCAGACTCAAACAACGCTCCGTTTTTCTCGGATGTCAATTCTATATATTGGCCATAGGAATGCGCAGCTTGAAGATAGTTGCCGATTTCTGCGTTTGTGTGGCCTGAAATCAGATAATAGGCAGCTTCTGGTTTTTCGTACTTGGAGTATTCTTTGAGTGCGTCAATGGCTTTTTCGTATTCCCCGCTGTAATAATGGGCATTGGCAACAGATAGCCAGCGCACTGTGGACGAGTCCGGTACCGCAGCAAGGTATTCGGTGATCATCTCTTCTGCATTCAGCTGTCCTGTAAATTCATTTAAGAATAATTCAGCTGAGTACCAGTTGCTTACCTGTCTTGGGGTAAGAATGCTCCAATATGATTTGATTTCATTCAGCGATTCGCGTGCTGCTGCTGTGTCTTGTCTATGCAGATGTCCTGCAACAACGTCATTAAGGGTGTTGATATATCTGGTCGTGTCTTTTGCCGACAGATAATGTGATGCTGCCTCTTGCGCAGCCTCCAGGATCATGCTGGATTCGTACGAATATTGGTAGATGACCATTTGAGCCTTATATAGTCGTGCGGCAGCCACGTGCTCATGGGCATCATTGACATACTGTTCGGCGGATATGAATCTCTTCAAGGCATTTTCATAGTCGCCGGCATTCATCGCTATGCGGCCCCAATAATAGTATGTCAGCAGCTTATCATCAGCCGTGCCGTGATTCTTGTAGTATTTTATGGCAGGAGATAGGATGCTGTCATTTGTGACGTCTATATAGTTCTTGTCGAGGGCCATTGAGTACAGCAGCGCATGTCTGGCTTGGGCTTTTCTTGTCGACAGCGTTTCGCAGTCGATGGAGTCAAGCAGTTCCAATGCCAGTTCCGGCTGCTGTTCCATGTATCCGGACGCTGTATGCATCTGTTCTTCCACCTTTTCAATGCTCCGACAGGAAAAGGTGATGAGCAATGAGAGGGCAATGGTCAGAATCCTTATGCCTGATTTCATTTTCATAGGCCCGATGTCTTAGTCTCTTCTTGCCATACCGATGTAGTAAAGCAGGGTGGCGAGGGAGCCGAGGGCTGCGACTACGTAGGTGTAGGCTGCCCATTTGAGGGCGTCGATCGCCATCGGGCGGGTCTGGCCGTCGGTGATGCCGGCCTGGGTCAGCCATGTGATCGCTCTGCTGCTGGCGTTGATCTCGACAGGGAGGGTCACGAAGCTGAAGATAGTCGTGAGGGCGAAGAGGCCGATTCCGATCCAGATGAGGCTAGGGAATATGTTTATGAAGATGACTCCGGCGAGGAGGACCCACTGAACGATGTTCGAGGCGAAGCTGACTGCAGGGACAAGGGCTGAGCGCATCCTTACGGGAGCATATCCCATGGCGTGCTGCACTGCGTGTCCGCACTCATGCGCCGCTACAGCCGCAGCCGCAACGCTTCTGCTGGCATAAACGCCTTCGCTGAGGGCGACAGTCTTGGTCTCCGGATTGAAATGGTCAGTGAGCATTCCGCGTGTCGGCACGACCTTCACGTCGTAGATTCCGTGGTCGCGAAGCATCTTCTGAGCGACCTCGGCGCCTGACATTCCGTTCGGAAGACCTACCTGAGAGTACTTGTTGAAACGGCTCTGCAGCATCTGCTGCACTATTACGCTGACAACCATGATGGCTATCATTATGATCCAGATATTCATTTTCTATGAATTTTAATTGTTAATAATCATGTCATGCTGACATTTTGTCCTGCTTTGGCAGGAATTTTCCAATGTCAGAGCCGGGGCCTATATGTGCAAAAATCAAGCCCCTCACAAATTTAGCCGTTTTTGTCAGATTATTTAGTACTTTTGTAAATTGGTTTTATAAATAAGCAGAATGTATATAAGCAGTGACTTTTCAAGGCTCGAGATAAACCTCGGCGGATGTCTTGAAAACTACAGATATTTCAGATCGAAGCTCGAGGCTTCGACAAAGCTTCTGGTCCTTGTCAAGGCCAATGCGTACGGACATGGCGCCGTGCAGTTCGCCTCACTCATGGAAGAGGCGGGAGCGGATTACCTTGCTGTGGCCTATCCCATCGAGGGCATAGAGCTCCGCCAGGCAGGCATAAAGTCTCCGATAATGGTCCTTACGGCCGGCACCGACTCTTTCGAACAGATCGTGAACTACGGTCTGGAGCCCGGCATCCCGAACATGTATTCGCTCAAGATCCTCTGCGACGTGCTCGAAAAGAGAGGACTCAAAGGCTTCCCGATCCATATCAAGCTCGATACCGGCATGCACAGGCTCGGTTTCATGACCGAGGAGCTTCCCGAGCTGATGGACTTCCTGAAGACATGTACAGCCGTGACCGTCAAGTCGGTATATTCCCATCTCGCTGCAGCTGACGATGCTTCATGCGACGACTTCACCCTCGGCCAGATCGCCCTTTACAAGGAAAACGCAGACAAGCTCACCGAAGCTCTCGGATACAAGCCTCTCTACCATGTCCTGAACTCGGCCGGCATAGAGAGATTCCCTCAGTACCAGTTCGATATGGTACGTCTGGGCATCGGTATCTACGGTGTCAGCGCTATACCTGGAAACAAGCTTGCTCCTGTGGCTTCATTCAAATGCAAGATCCTGCAGATCAAGACATTGAAGCCTGGTGACGGTACTATAGGATACGGACGTCATGGAAAGATCGCTCCGGAGGGTACCGTGATAGCGACAATCCCTGTGGGATATGCGGACGGTGTGGACCGTCACCTGAGCTGCGGAAAGGGACATTTCATGGTGAACGGACATAAGGTGCCGACTATCGGAAACATATGCATGGACATGTGCATGCTTGACGTGACGGGCCTCGACGTGAAGGTGGGGGATACCGTGACCATATTCGGAGAGGATCCTACGATCACGGATCTGGCGGAGGTTCTCGGAACCATTCCGTATGAGATACTTACCTCCGTACCGAGAAGAATAGAGAGAATAATAGTAAAATAGATATAGACGATGAGACTCATACCGATCACATTATGTGCCGCTGCGTTGGCCCTTGCGGCTTCTTGCGGCAGCCATCAGGAATACAAGACCGACAGCCTTGGAGTTGAGGTCACAGCGGAGCAGAACCGCGAATATTCATACACAGACAAGCAGGCTGGCTACTGGTACGGAATGACCCACCAGAAGGAGCTGCAGTGGTATTCAGGCTGGAATATGGCCAAGAAACGCGTTCTGGCGGACTATACCATCAATCTTGATGGAAAGCCTCTTGACAGGAGCGAGGCCGTATGTACGGTATATCCTGACAGACTGGTGCGTAAGTGGAACAATGCGGTCGAGACATTCCGTATGATAGACAACCTTCCGATCATCTACATCAATGTGGAGACGGATGCCCAGAACGCTTCGATTAGCCTGGACCACAGTCTTCTGGAGAATGAGTCATACCCGAAGGGACTCTCCTTTATTTTCTTCATTCCGAAGGAAGCACCGGACAAGCGCATAATGTTCAGCAGCATCGGAATGAATGATTTCGTCCTGATATACGGTACAGAAGAGGAATGTATCGCTCTTTATGAAGAATTCAAGGAAAACCATCAGGAACTCATCAAGCAGAGAAAAGACAGGATCAACGCCCTTGTGACAGAGTACAATCCGATACAGTCGAACCTTCCGGAGCTCGACAAGTCTCTCGACTGGATCACCATCACGATGGATGAACTTATCACCCGCCAGCAGGGCAACGGCATCTATGCCGGACTCCCATGGTTCAACGAATACTGGGGACGTGACATGTTCATTTCCATGCCGGGCGCATGCCTTGTGACAGGTCAGTTTGACGTTGCGAAGGAGATCCTCAAGGACTTCGCGAAGCTTCAGGATACAGACCCTCAGTCCGAGACATACGGCCGTATCCCTAACAGGGCGAACCTCGAGGGTATCCTCTACAACACTACAGACGGAACCCCTCGATTCGTGATACAGGCATACCAGCTGGCGCAGTATTCTGGCGACACGGAGTTCCTCCACGAACTTTATCCTGCGATCAAGATCAGCATCGATGCTTCGATCAGAAACTATACCGACAGCAAGGGCTATCTTACTCATGCTGACGCAGATACATGGATGGATGTGAAGCGAAACGGCATTCCGGGCTCGCCGCGAGGCAACCGCGCCAACGACATCCAGGCGCTCTGGTACGAGCAGCTTGTGGCTGGAAGCAAGATTGCCGCGTTGATGGACGATATGGGCTCAGCGGAAGAGTGGAGCGGACTGGCAACGATGCTTGCAAGCAACTTCGAAAGCGATTATTGCGACAAGGACGGTTCGTTCATCTATGACCATCTGAACGCAGACGGAACCCCTGACCTTCAGTTCCGTCCAAACCAGCTCTACTGCTTCGATCTTGTAAGTGATCAGGACTTCAAACAGAAGGTGACCCGTCGCGCATGGGAGGAGCTTGTGTATCCATGGGGAGTCGCATCCCTCGCTCAGTGGGACAAGCAGTTCCACCCTCAGCATGAAAACTGGCATTACTACCATAAGGACGACGCATATCACAACGGAACGATCTGGCTCTGGAACAACGGAATCGCGATGCAGAGGATGATCGAATACGGACAGATAGATGCCGCATGGGAACTTTTCAAGAACATGAACCGTCAGGCCCTCCATGAGGGAGCGGTAGGTAGCCTCAGCGAGAATGCGGACGCTCATCCGCGCGAAGGCAAGACATGGGTCAACCGTTCCGGCACATTCCTCCAGGCATGGAGCAACGCCGAGCATCTGCGTGTATGGTACCAGTATTTCCTCGGAATCCGTCCGGATCTCTTGAACGGAGTCATTATCATAGATCCTAAGATCCCGTCAGAAATTACAGAACTCGAGACTTCCGTAAAGATTGGAGACGGAACCCTCCATTACAAGTATTCAGACGGAAAGGTAACAGTGAAGCTCGAAGGCATAGATGCGGAACTTGACATACGCGAGCCGGCAGGACAGACCGACTCTCCTATCTTCGAAGGGGTCGGATTCTGTACTCCTGATCCGCTCGAAAGCTACCCATGCTTCGATACATATTACGAAACCGCACTTACTTATTAATGAATCGCTTATGTCAGAAGTAAACAACAAATACAAAGTCCTTTTCGTGTGCCTGGGAAACATATGCAGGTCTCCGGCTGCGCAGGGAATATTCGAACATATCGTGCGTGAGAACGGGATGACAGAGAAGATTGCGGCGGATTCGGCCGGACTTTACGGAGGCCATGCCGGCCAGCATCCTGACCGTCGCATGCGTACGGCGGCCCTTTATCGCGGCTATGGACTGACTCATTCGGCAAGGCAGGTGCGCGGGTATGACTTCAATGATTTCGACCTGATCGTCGCTATGGATGACCAGAACTATGAGGATCTGATGCATATCGCTCCGTCGGTCGAGGCGACGCATAAGATCAGAAGGATGGCCGAGTATCTTACGACACATAAGATCTCATACATCCCGGACCCATACTACATGGGAGTAGAAGGATTCGGCCTTGTGCTGGATCTGCTTGAAGAGGGTTGCCAGAACCTTTTTGACAGCATAGTGAAGGCCGAGAGCCTTTAAAAACATAAATAAGGGGCTATGGAGTAAGGGAATCCGGTGTGAATCCGGAGCTGTGCCCGCAGCGGTAAGTCTCGATACACGCCTGCATGATGCCATTGCAGCTTCTTGCTGTGAGAAGGCGCAGGAGAGTGGAGACGAGCCCGAAGACCTGCCATAGTCAAGTCAAACAATCGAAGCCCGGGGGCAGGCTTCCGTGAAGGCGTTTTAATAATGTTATTTTCAATTCTTTTTTCAGCGGGCCTGCTGTCTGCAGGCTTGCCGTACGGCTTGGAAGAGCCGGTATGTGACTCGTTGCATGCAGTCACGCTCACAGCAGACAGGGGAGTGATAGTATCCAGAGCGGATACCCTGTCGGTCGACAATTCATTCTCTATTTCAGATGTGCTTCAGCAAAGTCCCGGACTCCATCTGGGGGACAATGGCGGTATGGGAGGCCTCAAGACCGTCAGCCTCAGAGGAATGGGAAGCGCCCATACCGCGATCTATGTCGATGGCGTGAGGGTCGGCAATGTCCAGTCAGGTCAGAACGATATGGGAATGCTTGGCCTGGAAAGTTATGGCGCCGCTGTGGTGGATTATGCTCAGAACAGCGTTTCATTCACAACCCCGAAGCCGGTTTTCGATGATTCTCCAGTTGCCGGTCGTGTCCGTTTTTCTGCAGGCTCATTCGGTACATATCTCCCATCAGCGAGACTTGATTTCCGCCTCGGCGACAGACTCTCGCTTTCGGCAAATGCCGCTGGAATCATCAGCAAGGGCGATTTTCCTTACGGAGACGGTCTTCGCAGAACCAACAACGATCTCAGGCAGGCCCGTGCCGGTATTGACCTTTTCGGCCTCATGGGAGGTGGGGAGTATCACGTAAAGGCTTATTACAATGGAGCTGAAAGGGGAACTCCCGGAGCGACTTCCTATCCTTCCGATGACAGGCAGAAAGATATGAATGCTTTCCTGCAGGGAACGTTGAGGAAGAACTTCAGTCCTTTGTATACATTGAGGGTCAGCGCTAAAGGCTCATATGACGATATCTATTATACAAGTACATGGGGCGACAGCAGATATGGACAGACAGAGATTCAGCTCAATTCAGCCCATGATTTTCAGATAAAGGACTGGTGGAAACTCTCTTTGGCGGCGGATGCACGGTGGGACGCTTTGAAGTCTACGAATTATCAAGCTTCGCGCTTTACGGCCTTGTCTGCCCTTGCATCATCGTTCAGAACGGAAAGGTTCATGGCTACGGTAGCCCTTGAATATGAAGGAGCATTTGACTGCGACGGGCTGTCAAGGAATGCGTTTTCTCCTTCGGCAGACCTCAGATTCACAGCTTTTGAGGGCTTTGATATTGTAGCTTTCGGAAGGAGAGCATATCGTATTCCGACCTTCAATGAACTCTATTATGTCGGATATGGAAACCCGCAGCTGGCTCCGGAAGATGCATGGCTGACAGATCTGGGAATCGATTTCAATCGAAGGGTCAATGCGGCGTGGACTCTGAAGCTTAAGGCTGATGTCTTTTATAACTTATTGAAGGATAAGATTATATCAGCTCCGACAGAGGAGGATCCGAACATATGGGCTCCGTACAATGTGGGAAAGGTGCGTTCTGCCGGAATGGATTTCCTCGCCGGAACATCTTATGAAAATGGTAGTTGGAATGCTTCTGCAGAGGTAAGATATTCATACCAGTCGGCTATAGACAAGACGCCTGGCAGCTATACATATGACACGCCTGTTCCGTATGTCGCGCGTCATACCGTCGTACTTAGCGCCGCCCTTTCATGGAAAGGCATTTCATTGGCTCCGGTATGGCAGCTTCGTGCAGGCAGGACAGACAGCATGGGGGAGATGCCGGACTGGAATACTCTGGATGTCAATCTGAGCAAGACTTTCAGTATCGCAAAAAGCAGTCTTGCCTTGAAATTCTCCGCAAGGAACATTCTGGACTGCAGATACGAGACAGTCAGCGGATATCCTATGCCGGGACGCAGTCTTACAGGTGGAATCGAATACAGATTTTAGAATATGTTGAGTCTTTTATATGTAATCATATCTGGAATAGCCCTGCCGATAGGAGGCGTACAGATGCAGTATCTCTGGCGTAATCAGCTGGGCGATGTGTACAGTCTTGGCCTTGGCAGCGCGGCTTGTCTTGGAGCTGCAGCCGCTACCATGTCGGGATGGTGTTCGCTCACGGTAGGAAGCTTCATATGTACCCTCATATGTACGGTCATATGCTTTTTCGTGACCCTGAGGGTAAGCACGCAGAACCTCATCACATTCGGTATCCTTTTCGGTACGTTCATTGGTTCTCTGGGTACGATCGTGGTGACGAACGCCCCGAACGGAGACCTTCTGAAGCAGTATTATCTCTGGGGTGCGGCCAACTTCAATCTCGAAGGTGTCACGACATCCGATATAATCTTTTCATTGGTACTATTTGCCATAGGATTGACAGCGGCCATATGGACTGCCAAGGCTCTTACCAGACACATGAAGGAAGAAATCGAATTGAGCAACATGTATAAAGCGCTGCTACTTCTGGCCATAATGTTCCTGGTGACAAGCGCTGTGTCGATCTGCGGACCTATAGGTTTCATCTCTCTCGGCGTGCCGAACCTCAGCCGTATTCTTTGCAAAAGCACGGATATCCGGAAGCATTATATGATTTCAAGCGCCATGGGAGTAGGTTTGCTGCTGATTACCTATGTCGTGGCGAATCATGTGAATTTCTTTGGGATATACCTCCCTATAAGCGCAACGATGGCCATCATTGCGCTTCCGCTGATGGCCATCCTGTTTGTAAAGAAGTCTTAGATTCTGTTAAGGCATGCTATGGCTTATAACATGAGACCTGCCTTGACTTTGGCCGCGATCTCCTGTCCCTTGATGTGGGTGAGAATCGCCAGACCGAAGTCTACGGCCCAGCCCGGACCGCGTCCTGTGATGATGTTGCCGTCTGTAACGACACCCTCCTTGACGTACTCCGCGCCCTTTGCGGCAAGGGCCTCTTCGAATCCGTCATAGCATGTCATCTTCTTGCCTTCAAGTCCCGGGAGAAGGCTCAGAACCACGCTTGGAGCGGCACAGATGGCAGCTACGGTACCGCCTTCCGCATAGTGCTGCTGCATGATGTCCATGAGCTTAGGGAAGGCTGCAAGGTTTGCCGAACCCGGCATTCCGCCAGGAAAGATCATGACGTCGGTAGGGAGGCATGGGCCGAAAGATGTCGATGCCCTGAACTCTCCGAAAGCCATGTCTGCAACGACTGGGATACGGTTTGAGCTTGTTACGATCCTGTCGTCATAGATCGAAACTGTCTTCACGTTCACTCCGCCTCTGCGAAGCATGTTTACGGTCGTCAAGGCCTCAGAAACCTCGAATCCGTCCGCTAGAAATACGTATACTCCTTTCATGGTCTTTTACATTGCAAATGTGTTGAAACCTCCGTCTACGACGGCTACCGTGCCTGTCACGAACTTCGCTGCGTCGCTGATCAGGTAATGGATTGTTCCGCAGAGTTCCTCAGGCTCGCCCATACGTCCGAACGGGGTCTGACGGATCACGTCTGCTCCTCTCTGGGTCCAGCTGCCGTCAGGGTTTGTCAGGAGGGTGCGGTTCTGCTCTGTGAGGAAGAATCCCGGCGCGATTGCGTTCACGCGGATCTTCTCTCCGAACTTCTTGGCTACCTCAGTCGCGAGGAATGCTGTGAAGTTGCTGATTCCGGCCTTTGCTGCGGCATATCCTGCCACGCGGGTCATAGGACGGAATGCGGCCATGCTCGAGAAGTTCACGATGGTTCCTTCTCCCTGAGCGACCATCTGCTTGAGGAATACCTGTGACGGAATCACTGTGCCTGTAAGGTTCAGGTCGAGAACCCTCTGGAACTCCTCTGGCTTGAGGTCGAAGAATGTTCCGTCAGGGGCGATCGTAGCTCCAGGCATGTTGCCGCCTGCTGCGTTGAGGAGCGAATCAACGCGTCCGTATGCAGCTACGATGTCTGCGAGATTCTGCTCGAGAACCTCCTGCTTCATCACGTCTGTGGTGAGGAACATCGCCTCTCCGCCTGCTGCCTTGATGTCTTCTACTATGGCGTTTCCGGCCTCGGCCCTGCGTCCGAGGATAACGACCTTGGCACCTTCAAGTGCCAGATATTTTGCGATTGCCTTACCGAGGACTCCTGTGCCTCCGGTGATGACAACGACTTTTCCTGTTATGTCAAAAAGCTTGTTCATATAGTGTTATTCTTCAATCTTTACCCAGAATGGAGCTACTGGAAGTCCTTCAATGTTCTTGAGGTTGCCCGGCTTGAAATCTCCCCATCCGTATCTTACCTCGCATGGATCGTGAACAAATTCAGACCTGATCCTCAGTACTTTAGGATATCCTTCGAAATATGCATATGTCACAGGATAGAAGATGCCTTCGCTTCCTGCTACCTCCAGTCCTTCGATCTCCATCCATCTGTTGAGGCCGTTTTCGGAGTTGGTCAGTTCTACCGCGAGCTCGCAGCTGTTCTGCATGCGGTAGCATTTTACAGCCTCAGGGCTGTCGCATGAAACGCGGCTGAATCCGTAGTTGCGGTTCAGGGCCATGTATGCAAGGCGGTCGCCGACTTCCTTCTTCTTTGCCGGGTGGATGTTGTCCATCTCGTATGATCTGACGAGGTCGTTTGTCACGATTACTCCGCAGTTCGGAATCGACTTTGCGGCCTCATGCTGAGCCTGACGCAGAAGCGCGTAATAGCTTGTCGGAGTGTAAGGTTTGTTGCGGTATGGAGCAAGCTCGACCATATAGAACGGCATCTTCGCCTCGGTGTCTCCCCAGCACTCTCTCCAGTGGTTCACGAGGGTAGTCATGCGTTCTACGAACTGCTCGTGCTTTCCTACGTTAGAGCATCCCTGGTACCATATGAATCCCTTCGCAGTATAGCCCTTTGTAGGGTTGAACATTGCATTGTACGCAAGGTATGGACGGAGGTAATGGACCATCGACTCGATCCTGTCGCGGCTCAGGTCTTCGTCCGGATAAGTTTCGAGGATCTCCTTCGGAGTCCAGCTCTCGATCCTTGCTCCGCCGTATGCGCATGATACGATTCCGACAGGGATGTCGAGCATCTCGTTGACCTTGCGGGCGAAGAAGTATGCTGTGGCGCTCATGTCCGGAATTGTTGCAGCCTCAGCTCCTTTCCACTCGCTTTCCACCTCTGTCAGAGGCTCGTACGACTGCTTGATCGGAACTGTGAACATCCTGATCTTCTCTGTGGCTGCCGGAGCGCAGATGTATTCCAATGCATTCTCGACAGGACAGTTGTAGAAGCCTCGCATAGGCATTTCCATGTTGCTCTGGCCCGATGCGAACCATACTTCTCCGACGAGCACGTCCTTGATGCGGAGAGTCTCGCCGTCTCCCTTTATCGTTACATTATAGGCCTTGTAGCTTGCTGCAGGGGTCTTGACATATACTGTCCATGAGCCGTCCTTGTCAGCTTTGGCACGATATGTTGTGCCGTTCCATGACGGTGTTACGGTGATCTGTGATCCCGGTGATGCTGTTCCCCAGATCTTCGCGTCGGTCTGCTGCTGAAGCACCATTCCGTCGCTGAAGAGTCGTGATGGAACAAGTTTCGCCTCTGATGCAAGGCACATGCAGAGCATCAGGGCGAAAATTGCGGTTATTCTTTTCATGTTATTTTCTGTGGTTGTGTGTCATTAGAGGGATGCAAGGCACTCGCTTACATTCTTCTCGATGCGTGCGAGGATGTCTGTGCCCTCAGCCTTCTCGAACTTCTCGCCTACGATGTTCTCGTAAAGCTCGATGTAGCGCTCTGTGATGCCGTTCACGATCTCCTCTGTCATCTCAGGAACCTGCTGTCCGTCCTGACCCTGGAAGCCGTTTGCCATGAGCCACTCGCGTACGAACTCCTTCGAAAGTTGCTTCTGCTTCTCGCCTGCTGCAAGACGCTCCTCGTAGCCCTCTGCGTAGAAGTAGCGTGATGAGTCAGGAGTATGGATCTCGTCCATGAGGTAGATCTTTCCGTCCTTCTTTCCGAACTCGTACTTTGTGTCAACGAGGATGAGGCCCATCTTTGCGGCGATCTCTGTTCCTCTCTGGAAGATAGCCTGAGTGTAAGCCTCGAGCTGCTCGTAATCCTCCTTGCTCACGATGCCCTGAGCGATGATCTCCTCTTTCGAGATGTCCTCGTCATGGCCTTCCGCCGCCTTTGTTGTAGGAGTGATGATAGGGGTAGGGAACTTCTGGTTCTCGACCATTCCCTCCGGCATCTCAACGCCGCAGATAGTGCGCTTGCCGGCCTTGTACTCTCTCCATGCGTGGCCTGAGAGGTAGCCGCGGATCACCATCTCAACCTTGAAAGGCTCGCACTTGTGGCCCACTGTCACCATTGGGTCAGGAACGGCGATCTTCCAGTTAGGAAGGATGTCTGTAGTCGCGTCGAGGAACTTGGCGGCGATCTGGTTGAGGACCTGACCCTTGAAAGGAATACCCTTAGGGAGGACAACGTCAAACGCTGAGATGCGGTCTGAAACGACCATCACGAGATACTCGTCCTTGATGCTGTACACGTCGCGTACCTTACCTACATAGTGGCCTGTCTGGCCTTCGAAGTTGAAATCAGTTTTTACGATTGCTTCCATTGTATTGTTGTTTTAAGATTATCCGTTTAATAACCCACAAATATAAGAAACTGTTTTTAATTTCCATCGAAAAAGCCCATAGAAACGGGTCTGGGTTCCGTTGTGGACGTTCCTAAGTCTCATCGGGATGTTTTTTGATGTTCAATCCATTCGGGGTATGCTATCTTAGGAATCAATGCACGTATCTGTCCGGCCCTCTTGTTTACATACTGCGAAGGCTTGTCCACATGACGGTCTATAGGGTTCGGAAGGCAGGCTGTAATGAGTGATGCCTCGCGCCTGTTCAGGTCTGCAGCGCTCTTGCTGAAGAATTTCTGCGCTGCTGCTTCAGCTCCATAGATTCCCTTGCCCATTTCGGCTACGTTCAGGTATACTTCAAGGATGCGTTCCTTGCCCCAGATCCATTCGATGAGTACGGTGAAATAGGCCTCGAAGGCCTTTCTGACGAAGCTTCTGCTGGGCCACAGGAATACATTCTTCGCCGTCTGCTGGCTGATCGTACTGGCTCCACGCAGTTTCTTGCCCTTCTTCTTATGGTCCTCGATGGCCTTTCTCATCTCCTTCCAGTCGAAGCCGTTATGTTCTGCAAAAAGGTTGTCTTCGCTTGCTATGACGGCCTTGGCCATCTCCGGGGAGATCTTTTCATATCTGCGCCATTTCTTATGGGTGCGGAAATCCTCGTCGCTGCGGTATTCGATGCTGCGCGAGACCATGAGCGGGGTCACCCATACCGGCACCCATTTGAGCATGAGCACCCAGAGGACCGTGACGGCGATGAAGGCCAGCGGCAGCTTGATCAGAAGCAGCTTTGCCAGCCATTTCTTCATGCCTTCCTGCTTTATCTTTTCAATGATTCTCATTTGT
The DNA here is from genome assembly GCA_017556765.1 of Bacteroidales bacterium. Lineage (GTDB taxonomy): Bacteria > Bacteroidota > Bacteroidia > Bacteroidales > UBA932 > Cryptobacteroides. Next base: position 44,587 of record JAFYME010000013.1, on the reverse strand, counting down.
AGTCAGTCAGTTTCAGTCTGAATTTGCGGCTTCCGAAGTTCCGGAAGAAGAGATCCCCGATCAGGTCGGGGATGACGTTGTCACCCTCAGTCATCCCCGGCTTCTCTTCAGTCATCCCCGGCTTCTCTTCAGCCATCCCCGGTTTCTCTTCTGTCATCCCCGGCTTCTCTTCTGTCATCCCCGGCTTCTCTTCAGTCATCCCCGGTTTCTCTTCAGTCATCCCCGGCTTGACCGGGGATCTCCTGATGGCCTTTCTCTCCCATGTCTGCGGGTCGATTGTAAATGTAACCGGCTCTTTTCTCGTCTCAGCCTCGAACCCGAGCCTTTCGTATACCTCGCCCTCCGACCATTCCAGGTCTGCATAGCTCATGATGTCGTCCGGCTTGACCTCCTTGATGAACGCCTTGAGCATCTTGCCCATGCCCCCGCTTACCCTCAGGTCGGGGAGGGAGGCGTAGCGTGTCCATTCGTATGAACGTATCTCCTTTCCTTCCTTGACCCATCTGCGGGCATTCGAGAAAGTCGCCACTGCGATGAGGGTCCCCTCGGAAAGATTCTTCACTTCGTTCAGAATGACAGGTGACGAAGTCCTCCCGACCTTCTCGTCCGGCACTTCTACCTTCCCGTTCGTCGTTCCCGGTTCCCCGTTCGTCGTTCCCGATCTGATCGGGAATCCCATCTCTGCTGCGATATGTCCCGTATGCCTTTTCAGAAACAGACCGTAGCGGTACTTGCATGCGGCGTATCCGTATGAATGGTTCCTGTTCAGAAACTCCTGAGCCTCAGCCTTTTCTATGCGTCTTACCTCGCAGTTGCGGGCGTACGCCTGGCTGAACAGCTCCAGATGGGCCAGCAGTCGGGCTTCCATCATCTGCCTTTGGCTTCTCCACCTGTCCTCAGTTATTATGAGGGGATAACCGGCTTCTCTTGTGATCATCCTTATGGCATATTCCGCATTCTCACTTTCAGCCTCAGCCTCTTCGATTGTCCCGGCAGATATTTCCAGCGGGAGTATCACCTTTATGTGTCTTCCGTCCAATGTCCGTGTGACTATCACATCGAAATCATGGCGGATCTGAAACGAAAGCTCAAATCCGTTTTCTGCAAGAAAATCTGCTATATTATCGATAAGTCTGCTCATGTCCGTGCAAAGATAACGAATATTATCCACATCGCCTAAAATCTTGGTACTGAGATTGTTAGTATTCTGTCGGTGGGGGATTTTCTCCACCCATGAAGCCGGAACCGTTTGATTTGTAGTCGTTTATGTTTTGCGGACTTATGCCAGATGCGCTGCCGGAGCATGTGATGTACATACCATGGTTAAAGGAATTATTTGCTATTTTTGCATGACAAGGTTTGAATGAAGATGGAAGGTTTTGATGAAAAGGGAATGGTAGCGGAAAACGCGCCTCAGCAGGAGCTGCCGAAGATGGCTCAGGAGGGGATCCATGCGGGATTTCCTTCTCCGGCTACCGATTATATGACTCAGGCGATCGACCTGAACAAGGAGCTGGTGAAGCACCCGGCCGCGACTTTCTACGGACGAGTGGTGGGCGATTCTATGATAGACGCGGGAGTTGAGGAAGGGGATATCTTGGTGATTGACAAGTCTTTGGAAGCTCAGGATGGGGATATGGCCGTATGCTTTGTCGACGGTGAATTCACGTTGAAGCATCTTAGGTTCCATGAAGGAGGACTGACTCTGGTGCCTGCGAATGAACGCTATCCGAGCATCGAGATAGGGGAAGGCTCTGATTTCATGATGTGGGGTGTGGTGACGTATGTCATCAAACGTATCAGGTAAATAATGCCGGTCAGGCTCGAAGTGACGTACTATGTTTGCTTTAGTGGACTGCAATAATTTCTTCGTCTCGTGCGAAAGGGTCTTCCGACCGGATCTGGAGGGCAAGGCCGTCGTTGTGCTTTCGAACAACGATGGCTGTGTCGTGTCACGAAGCAATGAAAGCAAGGCCATGGGCATAAAGATGGGCGTGCCGTTCTATCAGGTGAAGCATTTTGTGGACGAGGGGAAACTCCATGCGTTTTCGTCGAACTATGCGCTGTACGGAGACCTTTCCAGCCGCGTCATGTCTCTTCTGGCCGATGCTGTGCCGAAGATCGAGATATATTCGATTGACGAAGCTTTTCTGCATCTTGACGGCATCGATCCGGAGACGGTTCCGCAGCTTTGCGCCGACCTTGTGGCAAAGATCAGAAAATGGGTCGGAGTGCCTGTGAGCATAGGCGTCGCGCCGACAAAGACCCTCGCCAAGATAGCCAGCCATTTCGCAAAGAAATACAAGGGCTACAAGGGCGTGTGCATGATGGATACAGATGCTAAAAGGCTTAAGGCTCTGGAACTTACGCCGATAGATGAAGTATGGGGGATAGGTCGCAGGTTGGCACCGAAGATGCTGGAGAAAAATGTGCGTACGGCATTGGATTTCGTGCAGCGGCCTTGCGAGTGGGTGGCTTCCAACTTCAATATAAACACCGTCCGAACATGGGAAGAACTGCGCGGACGCGTGTGCCATGAAGAGGAGAGGGAAGAGAGACGAAAGTCCATATGTACGTCACGCTCATTCGCCGACATGATCGAGGATGAGAGGGAGCTGGTGCTGCGTGTGTCTGATTTTGCGGCCATGTGCGCGCAGAAGCTCAGGGAGGAAGGCTCGGCAGCATATGATGTGACGACGTTCATGTACACAAACCGTTTCCGTGACGACCTTGCCCAATATTTCCCGTCCGTGACGATCCGTCTTGATGTCGCGGCAAACAGCGCTCAGGAAATCGTCGGTGCGGCTTTGAAGGCATTCAGGACCATATTCCGACAGGGATATAAATACAAGAAGGCCGGGGTCATCGTCAGCAACATAATAGCTTCGGATGCCATCCAGGCCTCCATATTCGATTTTGATGATGAGCTCAGGCAGAAGCATGACAGGCTGTCGAAGGTGATGGATGCGGTGAACTCTGCTGCCGAGGCGTCCGGATCTGCGTCGGGACGTTCGATGCTTCGTCTCGCGACGCAAAGGCCGGGACATTATGCCGACGGTATACGAAGCGACTTCCGTTCACGTCTGTATTCCACCTCGTTAGATGACATCATAGAGATACATTAGCCAATCTGATGAATTTTTCCATTGCAATAAGTTTTTTTGCCTTTCTTTATTCAAAAAACCTTATATTTGCTTGGTTAATGTGAAAAATTATAAATCAACATATTATGGTAAAGGTAAATTTGGGAGGCTGCAGCTCCTTTGTAAATGATGCAGATTACAAGGCTTATGTAGAGAAGGCAATCGCTGCTCTTGAAGTTCTTGAGAATGAGACAGGTGCGGGAAATGACTTCCTCGGATGGAAGCATCTTCCTTCAGAGACTCTTAAAAGCACTCTCGTGGCTGATTGTGAGGAGATCAGAGACCTCTGGAAGTCAAAGGGCGTGGATCTCGTGGTGGTTATCGGTATCGGCGGTTCATACCTCGGCGCAAAGTGCGCTCTCGAGGCTCTGTCACACCAGTTCTCAAAGCAGCTCAAGAACAAGGGAGAGGCTCCTGAGATCGTTTTCGCAGGACAGAACCTTTCAGAAGAGTACATGTGCGAGCTCATGGACCTCGTTCAGGAGAGAAATGCAGCATGCGTGGTTATCTCCAAGTCAGGTACAACAACAGAGCCTGCTGTCGCTTTCCGTCTCATCAAGAAGTATCTCGAGGATACTTACGGCAAGGCAGAGGCTGCTGAGCGTATCGTTGCAGTTACAGATAAGGCTCGCGGTGCCCTCAAGGGTCTTGCTACTCAGGAAGGCTACAACACATTCGTGATCGAGGACAACGTAGGAGGTCGTTTCTCAGTTCTTACTCCAGTAGGAATCCTTCCTATCGTTCTCGCAGGCTTCGATATGAACGCTATGCTCCAGGGCGCTCTTGCAATGGAGGAGGCCTGCGCAAAGACATGCGCAGAGGAGAACCCTGCAATCCAGTACGCTGCAATGCGTAACGCTCTCTACAACCAGGGCAAGAAGATCGAGATCCTCGTCGCTTACAACCCTAAACTCACATTCCTCGGCGAGTGGTGGAAGCAGCTCTACGGAGAGTCTGAGGGCAAGAACGGCCTCGGAATCTTCCCTGCTTCTGTAAACTTCACAACAGACCTCCACTCAATGGGACAGTACATCCAGGACGGTGAGCGTACCCTCATGGAGACTGTGGTAAGCGTTGAGAAGAGCAACCGCTCTATGCTCATCGAGAACGACCCTCAGAACCTTGACGGTCTTAACTTCCTCACAGGCAAGCATGTAGAGGAGTGTAACGCGATGGCTGAGCTCGGAACAAAGCTCGCTCACATCGACGGCGGCGTACCTCAGATCTCCCTCTCAATCGAGCGCGTGAACGAGTACAACCTCGGAGCCCTCTTCTATTTCTTCGAGAAGGCATGCGGTATCAGCGGTTACATGCTCGGCGTGAATCCGTTCGACCAGCCAGGCGTTGAGGCTTACAAGAAGAACATGTTCGCCCTCCTCGGCAAGCCAGGCTATGAGGAGCAGGCAGAGGCTCTCAGAGCAAGACTCTAAAAAAGACTTTGGCATACCCTTTGCAATTAACTAAGTCACGGTTAGTTTAGTTGTTAATAATAGGGTTATGGTTCACCTCCCGGGCGGGTTTTCTGTCGGGGAGGTTTTTTTAGTCTGTCTTGTGATGGTATATTAGCTGAGGTGTGGGGCGTAAACTTTTGGATGTTAGGCTTTTATGTGTTTGTGGGTGGGATTTTTTTGTCCACCCATAAGAGCGTAATTACTTGATTTCTACCAAGTTATGCTGCACGGCTTTTGTGAGGATACATTGTGAATGGGACATGGATTCCTTTTGGTATAATTTGTGAGAAGGTCCGGGTGGTTTTTGACACTTGGACCTTTTTTTATTATGGATACAGGAAAGACTTTATTGACGTTTCTGGCAGGGGCTGCGGTTGGAGCCATAACGGCTTTGCTTCTGGCTCCGGATTCCGGAGACAAGACTCGTGGCAGACTTCGAGCGAAGGCGGCCGGAGTAGCGGATATGGCGAAGGGAAAGATTCTTGAAGGCCTTGATGCAATTGAGGCTGCATTGCAGGAGGAATGATATGGAGATTCCGAAGGAAAGACTTGATTCGGAGATCCGTAAGTATTTGGAACTCAGGATGGACGATCTGAAGCTGAGGACTATCGACGGACTCTCTGTCTGCGTCAGCCGCGTGCTCTCACTCATGGTCATACTGATGCTGGGAGCCATCGTTCTGGTCTCATTCGCCTTCGGTACGGTCCTCCTCCTGGGTGACATCATCGGAAGCTGGTCGGTCGCGGCGTTTACCGTCGGCGGCGTCTTCCTCCTTGCCCTCGTGGTTCTCCTTATCATCCGGAAGAAACTTTTCACGGATATTTTTGTGAAACTCTTCATCGGCATCTTCTATGGCAACGAATGACTTCTCAGGAATCTCTACGATTGCGCAGCTCCGGACAGCCCGAAAGGAACTTTCTGGCCGGATCACCGGATACGAAAAACGCTTTTCTTCAGGAATTTCCGGGTTGCGTACAGCCTTCAGCCTGAAGTTTCTTGTGCTGGCAGCAATAAGAAAACTCCGCAGATCCATTTCTGGCACAGCCTTTGCAGAATCTTAAGTCACGGTTAGTTTAGTTGTTAATAATAGGGTTATGGTTCACCTCCCGGGCGGGTTTTCTGTCGGGGAGGTGTTTTTATATGTTCTTATCTTTAAATTTGTTATCTTTGCCCCTATGAAAGACGAAAGACTCATGAGCATGCAGGCGGAGGCGGTCCAGCGGGAGCTGGAGGCGCTGGTGCGGAAGTATGCGGCCGGGGGGCTGAAGGCCGAGGGCCGCGGGGCGGGGGAGTCGTACCTTGCCTTGAAGAAGATTGCGGGGAGGTCGAGGGAGTATGCTGACAGGTCTTTCGTGGTGCTTGTGGTGGGACCGGTGAAGTCCGGCAAGTCGACTTTCGTGAATCTGGTGGCGAATGCATTCGTGAGCCCGACCCATTATCTGGAATGTACGGTCCGTCCATCAATCATCTCGCGTACGGATAATAAGACAGAAGAAGTCATAACTGCCTATCGTTCAGAGGTTCCCGGGATGGCCGTGGAGCAGGTGGATGCGATAATCGACAGTCTCAGGGGCCTGATAAGGCCGGAGGAGGTGCCGCAGGTCGTGAAGCAGTCGTGGCCGCTGACGGAAGAGAATATCGACGAGCATGTGGCTCTGGACCTGTCCGATATGGACAAGGACGGAACGCTCATGACGACGATAAAGACGCCGGGCGGAAAGCTTCTGACAGACGGGGTTTACCTTATCGATATGCCGGGTTTTGATGGCTCGAGGGCAAATCTCGATAGCCCGCTATACAAGACAATAGCAGCCCGTGCAGATCTTATAGTTCTGGTCCAGAGCTCTAATTCAGCGATCACAAAGGTTTCCGACGACTTCTTCAAGCTATTGAAGGAGAACAACCGCAATGTACCTGTGTGCCTTCTTCATAATGTTTTCGATGCAGCCCATTGGCGTGCGGAGGATCTGAAGACTGAGGCGGTGAAGGAGCAGATGGATTATGCGGTGGCGAGGATCAAGGAGAAGGGCTTCAACCTCGATGCGAAGAATGCATATGTGGTGAACCTCGGCATGGTATGGGACTGGAGGAGAAATGCTTACAATACCGGCAAGGACGATCTGGAACAGGCTTCCGAAGCCTTCGCGAAGGTCGAGGAGGAGATGTACGACGTGCTTATATCGCAGCGTGACTCGATACGTGTGAGGAATGTGGTGGGAAGGACGTTGCAGCAGATCGAGGATCTGATGCAGCATACGTCCGAGAGGCTGGAGCAGATCAAGGCGGCTGAAGAAAGGTACGAAGAGATAAAGAAGGCATTCGAGGCCCTGAGGGGCAGGAATGTGCCCGTGAAGGCGGATGTGAATGTGGATTACCTCTCGATAAGGAACGAGATAACAGGCATATATACATTGTCAAAGAAGTCATTGTCAGGAAGATACGGCTTCAAGGAAGCAAGGAAGATTGTCTCGGCATTCATATCTGACAGTGCGGCTGCAATGGCCCGGAAAGTGAATGATGCATTGAGATATCTTGATTCTCAGGTGAATTCGGAAGCGGTCATGTTGTGGAAGAGTGACATAGCTGATGTCCTTCGCAGAAGCGGTGTCGACGAACCGCTGCCTTCGATGACGGTTGCGGAAGTGTCGCTTGTGCCGGTGGAGCTTGACATGCTCTATCCTGACAAGATCGTTCCGTGGAACGTGTTCCGATATGGTGTCGGCAAGATGAATGAATTCCTTGCGCATGTATATTATTTCCTTGTAGGAAAGGAGGATGCTACCGACGTCGGATACATAAGCTTCATGCTGCCGGAAGTGGTGGAAAAAGCGGCGGAGGAACATAAGGACAAGCTTCTGGAACGTCTGGAGGCCACATATGGCCGTTTTATTGAAAGGAAGAGAAAGGAGGCTCTTGCAGCGATAATACCGGATCCGAAGGCATGGAAGGAAGATAAGGAGGCTTTGCAGGAGCTCCTGAAGGACCTTGACAGGGTCAGAGTGACAACAGAAAACGCCTTGAAGCTATGAAAAGAAACCTTGCTCTGATAATAGGCATAACCCTCGCGATCCTGACGATGATGCTTATGGGAAACGTGATCGTCATAGCGGAGAAGCTCGGGGAGATCTGCCATACCGTATACGTTGAATATGCATTCTATGCGCTGATCCTGCTTCTTGCAGTGATCTTCATCATAAGGCCGATAATAAAGGTACATAATGCTCCGGAGTTTCCTGTGCTGGCAGTAGATGATGAGGCCAAGACGAAGGAACTCCAGCAGTTCGGAAAGCGTCTTGCGGCAAATTGCGGATACATATCCGATCCGGAGAAGCGTAGAGAACATCAGATAGCGTTCCGCAAGGAACTGCAGCTGTACAGCGCTGATCATGAGCTTCTTAAGAAGGCTCTTCAGAAGGAACTTGAGCTTCGTTTCGAAGGTGATGCGGGGCTTGATGTGCTTGGCATCAACAAGCGTATCAAGGAGTGGGGAAAGACAGTTTTCATGGTGACGGCGATATCGCAGAACGGAATATTCGATTCTGCGGCGGTCCTTGTCATGAACTACAAGCTGATAGAGGATCTGGTGCTGGCTTCGGGCTTCAGGCCGACCAGACCTCAGATGTTCAGACTTTATGTACGCATCCTGACAACATCGCTCATATCATATTGTACTTCGCAGGTCTTTACTGACATTGACGGTGTCGCGCCATTCGATATTGCCTCTGACGCAGTGGATACTGCAGATGTCGATGTGACGGATGTGAATCCGGAAGATATCGCAGGAACGTCGCCGGAACTTGATGGAGAGGATTCGCTCAGCGGTCTTCTTGCGCGTTTCAAGATACCGGGTGTTGTGGCCGAATCTGCCCTGCAGGGTGCAGTAAACGCGCTTTTGACCTTGAGAATAGGATATGTGACAAAGGCTTTCCTCATGGAAGGACCTGAGGCTCTGTCCGGAGTAAGGAACAAGCGTGCGGTTAAGAGACAGGCCATAAAGTCTGCCTTCAAGGCTCTTCCGGGCATAGTTGCAGGATCTGCAGCAGCTCTTGGAAAAGGACTGACCGGGCTGGTGGCGCGAATGGCCCCAAAAGAATAAAATCAGAACTATGGAAAAGAAATTATATCCTTTTAAGTTTATTCCTGTCGCTTCCAGAAGACCATGGGGCGGCAGCAATCTTGTCACAAAGTATGGCAAGGCATTCGTCGAGTGTGACGACGAGGGAAACGAAATCGCGCTGGGCGCAGACGAACTTATCGGCGAGAGCTGGGAAATTGCCGATATGGGCTTCGAGGATTCAGTACTGTCGAACGGATGGCTGGCCGGCAATACGATAAGCGAGATCATGGAGACATATCTCGAAAGAGTTGTCGGAGAGGATGTCTACAAGTATTTCGGCCGTCAGTTCCCTCTGCTCGTGAAGTTTCTTGACATTAACGGCAAACTGTCCGTGCAGGTGCATCCGGACGATGAGATAGCAGCTGAGAGATATGACGCTCTTGGCAAGTCTGAGCTTTGGTATGTGCTTGATGCACAGCCGGATGCTAATGTATACATGGGCTTCAAGAGGGAGGTTACAGCTCAGGAGTTCTACGATAAGTGCAACGATGGCACAGTCGTGGATCTGCTCAATGTCATACATCCGAAGAAAGGAGATGTGCTGTTCATAACTCCAGGTACCGTGCATGCGGTTGACGGAAACATACAGCTTGTGGAGATCCAGGAATCTTCAGACCTGACCTTCCGTCTCTATGACTGGGGACGCGAGAAAGATCCTGTGACAGCCCGCCCGATCCACCTTGAGGAAGCCATCGACCTTATTGATTACCTTCCGTACGATACATGCAAGTATCGTAAGGGGCCGCTTTGGGGCGAAGATGCTTCTTATGAACCATGCTGTTCGCATAATGATCATTGCTGTGACCACGAGCATGACCATGAACATCATGCTCATGAAGGACAGACCGTTGAAACATTGGTGGAATCTGCTCAGTTTACTGTATCCAAGCTCAATCTGACAGATCCGCTTCATATCTATACAGAGCAGTTTGGCAGCTTTATAGTTTATGTCTGCATCGAGGGAGCAGCTTCTATACAGGTGCCTTCTACAAGGCCGGACGGAGAAGCTTTCATGGACAATTACGAGTTCAAGAAGGGAGAGACGATGATGATCCCTGCCGACATGGCGGATTTCTATCTCGTTCCGCGAGACCGTTCGACAGTGCTTCTTGAGGCCGTCACACGCGTCCAGGAGGACATTGATGCATATATCGATCCTAATACTGATCCATATCTTGAGGGAGAGGATTATGAGGGTCTGGAAGACGGTGCATTTGAGGATGATGAGGATGAGGGACCAGTCGGAGCCAGTCCGCTTGGTTTCTTTGGAGCCGGACGTAATCCGCTTTCATAGAGTTTGATATGGAAGAAGTAAGAATAGATAAATACCTTTGGGCCATCAGGGTTTTCAAGACCAGAACTGACGCTACTGATGCATGCAAGGGTGGTAAAGTGCGCGTCAATGGTGCAGACACAAAGCCTTCCAAGTCTGTCAAAGTCGGTGATACCATTGTAGCGCGCAAAGGTGCAGTTACCTATACATATAAGGTTCTGCAGTTGATCGACAAACGTCAGGGAGCTAAGCTGGTGCCGAACTATGCCGAGAATCTCACACCACTTGAGGAACTTGCCAAGTTAAGGGCTCCGGTAGAGACCTTCTTCCTCAAGAGAGACAGGGGAACCGGTCGCCCAACCAAGAAGGACCGTCGTCAGATGGAAGATCTGTGGAGCAATCTCAGCTTCGATGTGCCGGATGACATAGCCGAGCGTTTCGCTTCAGATTTCGGTTTCGACGATTCGGAGGACGATTTCTACGAAGATTAATTGATGTAATATAGCCAGAAGGCGCTGTATTTACTGTGACCCCCGCCGCCACTCCTTCGGAGCCGCGGCACCCCCTAGCCGGGGGTGGCATGTCACTGTAAACACAGCGCCTTCTGGCTTATATACTGCAGATCTATTTGAAATATCTGTTGTAAAGTCCCTGGAATCCTGCACCGTGACGAGCCTCGTCCTTGCACATCTCATGGACTGTATCATGGATAGCGTCGAGATTCTGCTGCTTTGCGAGAGTTGCGATTCTCTTCTTGTCCTCGCATGCGCCCTGCTCTGCAAGCATTCTCTTCTCTACATTTGTCTTGGTATCCCATACGCACTCACCGAGGAGCTCAGCGAACTTAGCTGCGTGCTCAGCCTCTTCCCATGCATATCTCTTGAAAGCCTCAGCGATCTCAGGATAGCCCTCTCTGTCTGCCTGACGGCTCATTGCGAGGTACATGCCTACTTCGCCGCACTCTCCGTTGAAATGGTCGCGAAGGCCCTTAAGGATCTCAGGATCTACACCCTGCGCAACTCCGAGCTTGTGCTCGTCAGCCCATGTAAGAGCGTCACCTGTCTGAACGATCTCCTCGAACTTCTCAGGTCCTACATGACATACAGGACATTCCTGCGGTGCCTCATTACCCTCGTGGATGTATCCACATACCATACATCTGTACTTCTTTACCATAATTCAATGTTTTTTAGTGTTGTGTTAATGTTATTTCGATTTATCTTTTTTCTTGTATTATGCTTCCTCTTCAGTTACTTCTACAAAGTCCTCAGGTCCTACAAAGCAGAGTGGGCACTCTTCAGGAGCAGTTTCACCTTCATGTATATATCCGCATACCAAGCATCTGAATTTCTTATTCATAATAGTCAAATATTTAATCGTTTATAATTTCTAATTTTGAACAATTCTAAATTGTTTCTGTTGCAAAGGTAGGGAAAAATCCGATACCTCCAAATATTTTTGCACTAAAAATTCAAAAAAATCGTAAATTGTCCTGAAATATAGCAAATTTTTATCAGAATAGCTCGAATGTGCCGTACTTTGGCAGAAGAAAGGGTTATTTTTGCATCAAAAGTATAATAGATGACGCCGTTTCTGAAACAGGTCGCAGACCATTATTATAATGCAGGGAAGATTGAAGAGAAATGCTTCGTCTTTCCAAACCGTCGTTCGATGGTATGGTTCCGCAAGCATCTTTGCACAGCAGTGAAGGATGTTCCTTTGCTTGCTCCGCAGATGCTCACCATAAATGATTTCTTCAGCAGAGTCTCGGGAGTTCCGGCTTCTGACAGAGTGAGGCTTCTGCTGGAACTGTATGATTCGTACAAGGCGCTTAATCCCAAGGCGGAATCTCTGGATGAATTCATCTTCTGGGGAGATGTCATCCTTGCGGATTTCAACGATGTGGACAAGTATCTTGTCGATCCGAAGCAGCTCTTTGCGAATGTGGCGGATTTCAAGGCCCTGCAGGATACATTCGAATACCTTACAGATACCCAGCGAGAAGCTATCAAGGGTTTCCTGAGTCATTTCAATGACCAGTCCGGCAAGCTGACGGTGGATCTCGGAACTGACGATCCGGATGTCAAGGGACGTTTTCTGCAGATATGGAACATTCTGTATCCTCTGTATGTGAATTATAACAAGTCGCTGGCAGATAAGGGTATGGCCTATGAGGGCATGGTGTACAGGAGTCTTGCGGAAAGATTGAAGAACAGGTCTGTCGAGGATGTCTTCCAGGAGATATTCCATGAAGGGACGACCTTTGTGTTCGTGGGGCTGAATGCCTTGAATGAGTGCGAGAAGACCTTGCTCAGAAAGCTCAGAGACGCAGGCTGGGCTGAGTTCTGCTGGGATTGGTCGGGAGACATGATCAAGGATCCGCAGAACCGTTCGTCATTCTTCATGGCAGACAATGTGTTGGAGTTTCCGCAGGCCGCACGGTGGGATCAGGAAGGGGTGGAATGTCCTGAAATCAATGTGATAAGCGTCGCTTCGTCTGCCGGACAGGCCAAGAGGCTCCCGGATATACTGCGCCAGCGTACAGGAGCTCCGGAGGAGTGCGCTGTCGTGCTTCCTGATGAAGGCCTGCTCAAATCTGTCCTGAATTCGATTCCGGAAGAGATTCATGATATCAACGTGACAATGGGTCTTCCGATGAACGGAAGCCTTTTCTATACGATGATGGCGGATATATCTGCGATCCAGATGCATGCGGTAAGGCGCAAGGATACATGGCTTTTCTACCACAAGCAGGTCTGGGATCTGTTCTCGAGCGAGATCTTCCGCAAGGCTGCAGACGAAAAGACGATGGAGATTGTGGCTAAGGTAAAGGAGAATGCAAGATATTACATACCGAAGGAAGAACTTGCCGGAACGTTGCTGATGGATGTGATTTTCCGCCCTGTGATAATGGATCCGAAGATGGCCTCCACAGTGCAGATCGCATCATTCGCGCAATATCAGAAGGATGTCATTGAAGGCATTGCGCCTGCGATAGCCGATGACACCAGTCTGGCTCTGGAGCTGGAATATGCGAAGGAATATTACAAGTGCATCAATGTGCTGTTTGAGATCAGACCGGAGGTGCTTCCTATGACATATCTGAGGCTTCTTGGCCAGCTTCTGTCCTCTGTATCAGTTCCTTTCAGAGGAGAACCGCTGAAGGGACTTCAGATCATGGGCCCTCTCGAGACACGTGCTCTTGACTTCAAGGATCTTGTCATAATGTCTGCCAATGAAGGAGTGTTCCCGCGTCGCAGCGTCAGCTCCTCATTCATCCCGCCCGAGCTGCGAAAGGGCTTCGGAATGCCTACATATGAGTACCAGGATGCCGTATGGGCTTATTACTTCTACAGGATGATATCCCGTGCCGAGAAGGTCTGGATGCTTGTAGACTCGAGGACAGAAGGCCTCAAGTCGGGCGAGGAGAGCAGGTACATAAAGCAGCTGGAGTATCATTTCGGTGTGCCGCTCAAAAGGTCTGTCGTCAAGTTCGGAAGCATGAAGACAGCCTCTCTTCCAGATATTGTCAAGACGGAGGAGGATGTAGTCAGGATCAAGGATACCGTGCTTTCCGCGACAACTTTGCAGAATTACCTCGCATGTCCCGCAAAGTTCTACTATGGAACGGTCAAAGGGCTTGAAGCCGAAGAGGAGGTAGCGGAGTCGCTTGATTATGGAATGTTCGGAACAGTATACCACGATACCATGCGTGCGCTTTATACGTCTGAGGAGGCTATGAATCCGGAGTTCGTGTTTAATGACAGGGAACCGCGAGGGGGCTTGAGTGGAGAGGCTCAGAAGACTGTGTCACAATCATATATAGAGGGCTGGCTTTCCCGGAAGGAAGATATAAAGGCGAAGGTCAAGGCTTTGATAATGATGCAGTTAAATACCATTGAGGTGAGCGGCCGAAACCTTGTGGTCGCGGATGTGATAGTGCGCTATATCATCAAGACATTGCAGCGTGATCTGGAGCTTCTGAAAAAGGAGGGACGTGATTCGTTCGAGATACTTGGACGAGAGATCAGGGTGGCCGGAGAGTTCTGCGGCCAGAGGTTCAAGGGTTTCATAGACCGTCTCGACAGCTTCAAGGATGGGCAGGCGAGGGTCGTCGATTACAAGACCGGAAAGGTGCTGGAGGATGACGAGAACATACATGACGGAAACGCAGAGGAGATTGCGGAAAAGATATTCAATCCGGACATGAAGAACTGGCCGAAGATCGCCCTTCAGTTCTATATATACGATATGCTCGTGCAGTCAAGGCCTGAGGTCAGGGGACGGGAGATATGCAACTGCGTATATTCTACGGCCCACCTGTTCAAGGAACCGCCGGTGACTGTTCCTATGAACCGAAAGTTCTATGAGGCTGTGTCAGCAAAGCTCGAAGCCATGCTGGCCCAGATGTATGATACGTCTGTTCCGTTCCGCAGGACCGACGACGAGAAGACATGCTCATATTGTGATTTCAGGATGATATGCGGACGTTAAAGTTGATGTTATGCTAGAGATAATGAAAGCCTCTGCAGGCTCGGGAAAGACCTACAGGCTGGCAAGAAAATATATTTCCCTGCTGCTCCAGAGCAAGGACAGGTATGCGTACAGGCATATCCTGGCGGTGACCTTTACCAACAAGGCGACCGACGAGATGAAGGGCAGGATTCTGAAGGAGCTTCATGTGCTGGCGACGAGTCCGCAGGAGTCTGACTACCATGACCATTTCGTCCCGGCGTATTTCCCTTCGGATTCAGACCTTCAGAAGAAGGCGGAGACCGTACTCAGCGACATGCTCCATGATTACAGCGCCTTTGCGGTAAGTACCATAGACCGTTTCTTCCAGCATACGCTCAAGGCCTTTTCGCGCGAGATCGGCCAGTTTGCATCATATCAGGTCGAACTGGACAAGGATTCCCTTGTGGCGGAGAGTGTGGACCGTATCCTGGATTCTCTTACCGAGGAGGATTCCGGACTGCTTTCATGGCTGACGGACAATGTGCTCGAGCAGATCGAGCAGGGAGGCAGATACAGTATGGATGCGAATCTCCTTGAGATGGCTAAACGATTGAAATCGGCTCAGCGACAGGAGGTTATGGAGAAGTCAGGCGTCGGTGCCGATAAGGAGTATCCTAAGGAGAAGCTCCTTGAAATCAGAGAGATTTGTCGCAGGATAGTTTCGGATTTCCGTGCGGCTGTGAAGGACTCTGCCAGGGTGGCTCTTGACATCATCGAGCAGGCGGGAGTGAATCCGGCGGAGAGCAACAGGGGATTCATGAAGAAGCTCTATCAGTATTCCGAGCTTGAAGACGGAGATGCAATCGAGGCTCTTCCTGAGACTTTTACATCCAAGGCGCTTGATCATGAACAGTGGTTCGCGAAGACTAAGGCTGCAAAGCTGAAACCTTTGGTGTATCCGTTCCTGGAGGCCCCTCTGGAGGATTTCTGCGCTCTCTTTGACAAGGAGTTCAAGGTATATAATACGGCTCAGATACTTGATGGTCAGCTTTATGGACTCGGAGTCGCAGGCGAGCTTGACAAGGCGTTCAAGGAGCTGATGAAGGAGAAGAATGTTCTCTGTATCGATGATTCCAATACGATTCTTCGTGACATAATCGACGGGTCTGATGCTCCGTTCGTGTATGAGAAGCTGGGAGTCCGTTATGAACATTTCCTTCTTGACGAGTTCCAGGATACTGCCGGTGTGCAGTGGAGCAATTTCAGCCCTCTGCTTCATGAGAGCGAGTCCAAGGGAGGCGAGAGCCTGATAGTCGGAGACGTCAAGCAGAGCATCTACCGCTGGAGAGGCTCGGACTGGAAGCTGCTGAATGATATTGTGCCGGACGAGTTTGAAGGCCATAAGGAAGAAGTGCTTGACACCAACTACCGCAGTCTGGCAAATGTGGTGAACTTCAACAATCTCTTCTTCAAGTCTGCTGCTGCCATACTCGACAGGATGAACGGCTTCGAGAAAGACGGCCCGATGTCTGTCATTTATTCTGATGTGCGCCAGATGACGGGTAAGAAATCGTCTGCGAAAGGAAGCGTGAGTCTGACTTTCTGTCCTAAGGAAGATGAACTGAAGAAGGTGCTGGAAGCCGTACATGAGGCTCAGGCAAACGGCGCGTCTCTTTCGGAGATCGCAGTATTGGTCAGGAGCAACGCCATTGGCGAGGATGTATCCATGTATCTGATTGATAATGACATACCTGTCATTACAGATGATTCGCTCCGTGTGAAAAGTTCCATAACCGTGCGACGCCTTGTGTCCCTTATGTCGTTTGCAGACAACCCTCAGGATACCGTAAACGGATACCTGGCCGAATCATTGGACATTGCACTGCCTCGTGAGTGCGGCTCTCTTGTGGATATGGTTGAGGCTCTGTTCCGTGAACTCAAGACCAAGGATGCAGACGGCTTGTGGAAAGGCGAGGCTCTGCATATCCAGTCATTCATGGACCATGTCCAGGAGTATGTTTCCATGAACGGCAACAGCCTTCGCGGCTTCCTCAAGTATTGGGACGGGGAGAATCCTTCGATATGCTCGCCGTCATCAGGTGAAAGCGTAAGGGTGATGACGATCCATAAGTCGAAGGGACTGGATTTTCCTTATGTGATCATTCCGTTTGCAGAGAATATAAATCTTTATAAGGCAGGAAGTTACTGGTGTGTTCCGGAACTTGAGGGAACACCGCTTGATGGAGTTGCGGACGGGGTTTATGACGTTACATTGTCAAAGGCGTCGGAGGACACCTTGTTTGCCGAAGATTACAGGAAGGAGAATTTCCTGCAGCAGGTCGACAACATCAATACCATATACGTGGCCATGACCAGAGCCGCTCTGGGAATGCATATCATAGCCAAGACTCCGTCGGCCAAGTGCCTGAAGGCTGTCGAGGCTGGCGATACGACCCAGTTTGCCGATTTCTCGCAGATGCTATATTGGTTTGCCTCGGCATCATGTGGAGGAGATGTACCTGGAAATGAGGAACTTCTGCCTCCATTTACAGTTGCCAGGACTGCTGCGGAGGATGGTGCAGAGCGTTTTGATGCAGGGGATATGGTTTGCTTTGGCGAACATAGGAAACATGGAAATGAGACAGCGACCTTCGATATCTCCGGTCATGACGAGCTTCCTTCAATAGCTTTGAATCCGCAGCCGGGGGATTCAGACGAGGATGTACGCGAGAGAGGACGATTGAAATTTACCGCAGATGCCCTCGACTTTTTCTCAAAGGATGGCGAGACAGGCGTGTCGGCTTCAAACAGAATAAAGGGAGTGGTTCTTCATGATATCCTTGCTCATGTGAATGTTCCGGAAGATCTGGAAGGTGCTGTGCGTCAGGCTGTTCAGGCCGGAGAACTGACGGGATCCGAGGCGGATGAAGCTTATGGACTTCTGTCAGAAAGGATTGCGGCTGCAGCGGGTAGAGGATGGTTCCCGTCCGATGCCGACCGTATCTTGAACGAGGCCAGCCTGATAGATACGGATGGGCAGATATGCCGCCCGGACCGTGTGGTCATAGCTGACGGTAAGGTCATTATCATAGACTACAAGTTCGGAGAGCATCACAGAGCATATGAGCGTCAGCTCAAGAAGTATGCAGGAATATGGAGCCGTCTCGGATACAAGGATGTGGCCTCATACCTTTGGTATGTACATACCGATGAGGTGGTGAAAGTCTGATGGAAATACGGAGAAAGTTTATTATATTTGCAGATTGTAGATAGAATAAAGTAGAAAGATATGGAAAACAAGGATATTGATACCTGCAAGCTGCTGTATAATACTGAGCGTGTGAGACTTTACATACCTGAGTATGGCAGAAACGTGCAGAAGATGGTGGATTACCTCAAGACGATTGAGGACAGGGAGAAGCGCAACGAGCAGGCGAGAGCTATCATCAAGGTGATGGAGATCCTGAATCCCGCAGTGCATCTTGAAGAGGATTTCGAGCATAAGCTCTGGGATCATCTTTTCATAATCTCGGGATTCGATCTTGATATCGATGCTCCGTATCCGATGCCTGCTCCGGAAAGTCTGAATCAGAAGCCTGAGCCGGTTCCGCTCAATACCAAGCCGATCAAGGCGACGCATTATGGACGTAATATCGAGAGCATCATAGACCTGATTGCGGAAAAGGAAGATGGGGAGGTTAAGACTGCCATGATCCGTCAGCTGGCTGTATACATGAGACAGCAGTACCTTATATGGAACAAGGATACCGTGGCGGACGAGACGATCTTCCAGGACATAGAGAAGCTTTCAGACGGCAGGATCAAGGTTCCGGAAGGAATACAGCTCAGCAGGATTGATTCAGGAGCGACGTTCGCAAGACCTGGCATGAATCCGGGCAAGGGCAAGATGCAGAACCAGCGTCATAAGAACAACAACATGAAAATGCGTAATAAACAGCATAAGTAGAATATGGCTGCAAAGAAGAAAACAGCAAAGAAAAACAACAGGAAAGAGAAGCGTAACAGCTTCTCGTTCTTTTCTGCAATGGATCCGGATACGAAGTCGGTCATTCTGAAGGCTTTGGGACTCGTTGTGGGCGTATTTACGGTCTTCACGCTTGTGGCGACCGTATCATATCTTTTTACATGGTCGACTGATCAGAGCCTTCTCTCTCAGCCGGACATGTTGGACAAGAACGTTGATGTGGCTAATGCAGCCGGCAAGGCCGGATACAGCTGGGCTCATTTCCTTGTGGCCCGCTTTTTGGGTCTGGGCAGCTTCGCCTTTATTTTCATCATGGGAGCTACAGCCTACCGCCTGTTCTTCTGGAATAAGAGCATAGGCCTTCTCAAGACTACGTTCATCGTTGTCAGCGGAGCCTTTGTATCGTCTTTGATCCTTGCATATGTGTCGATGCTCTTTACCTCTGATACCTTCTTCGGAGGTGGTCTCGGAGGTGATGCGGGACATGCGGTGGTGGCATGGATGAGCAATCTCTGCGGGGCGATTGTGACTGCTCTTG
Source organism: Bacteroidales bacterium (assembly GCA_017556765.1). Lineage (GTDB taxonomy): Bacteria > Bacteroidota > Bacteroidia > Bacteroidales > UBA932 > Cryptobacteroides. The sequence continues at coordinate 25,624 of JAFYME010000013.1, read as the reverse complement.
TGATCGTTCTGCTCGTAGTCGCATGGCTGCTTTTTGTAAGCGGACGCTTCGCCCACTGGCTTGCGCTGGCCGGAACCGAGGAGAAGGAAGACGAGACGATAGACGTGGAGTCTGTTACTGAGGATGACATGGACGGTGACGGCATGACTTCTGACGAGGAGGACATACTTTCGGGATATACAGATGATCCGTTTGTGGATCCTTCGCTTGTGGAGCCGGTTACGGAGCCGGATCCGTTATATGAAGGTGATATTGCAGCGGTGATTTCTGATGGCGAGACGCCGGATACTGAGCATGTGGACGAGCCTGCAATCGAAGTTGTTGCCGGCGATGAAAAGCCTGCTGAAGAAGGAATAGAGATCATCAGGAACTATGATCCGGAAGCTGTTGTGACAGAAGAACTTGAGAGGATCGACAACAGGGCGGAACTCGAGAGGTATGAATTCCCGTCGATAGACCTTCTTGATGATTATGCAGACGGTCAGCACACCGTATCGAAGGAGGAGCTTGAGATCAATAATAACAGGATCCGCGCGACCTTGATGAACTATAAGATCGAGGTCATGCAGGTGACTGCAGTTGTCGGTCCTACCGTTACCCTTTATAAGGTTGTTCCTGCTCCTGGAGTAAAGGTTTCGGCTATCGAGAATCTCCATAGGGAAATAGGTATGTCGTTGGGAGCCAAGGGAGTACGTGTCGTTGTGCTTCCTGATTGCGTCGGTATCGAAGTGGCTAACAGGGAGCCTTCGATAGTGCCTTTGAAGAAGACCTTGAATGATGATTCGTTCAGAAATACCAAGTATGAGCTTCCGATTGCGATAGGTTACACTATCACCAGAAAGGTCAAGACCTTCGACCTTGCGTCCGCTCCGCATCTCCTTGTAGCCGGCGCGACCCAGCAGGGTAAGTCCGTGGGCTTGAATGTGATCATTTCGTCCCTCCTGTATGCGAAGCATCCGTCAGAGCTTAAGTTCGTCTTCATAGACCCTAAGATGGTCGAGTTTACAGCATACAACGCCCTTCTGAAGCATTATCTTGCCGTCATGCCTATGGCCGCAAGCGAGGAGGATGAGCGTGAACATGCTATCGTTAAGGATGCAAAGCAGGCGGAACTCGTTCTGAACTCTCTGTGTATCGAGATGGATGAGCGTTATAAGCTTCTTGCCCTCGCGGGTGTGAACAACCTCAAGCTTTATAATGAGAAGTATAAGGATCGCTATCTCCTTCCTACAGAGGGACATAAGTATCTGCCTTACCTTGTTGTCGTGATCGATGAGTATGCCGATCTTACAATGGCCGGTGGCGCAGGCCCTGAGGCTCGTAAGGCTGCAAAGAACATCGAGGCTTCGATCGTGCGTCTTGCCCAGAAGGGTAGAGCGGCAGGTATCCATGTGATCATCGCCACCCAGCGTCCTTCGGTCAATGTCATCACAGGTCTCATCAAGACCAACTTCCCTACAAGAATTGCCTTCAGAGTCGTCTCACGTGTCGATTCTGCAACGATCCTTGATACCAATGGAGCGGAAAACCTCATCGGAAGGGGAGACATGCTTTACTATGCCGGAGTCGAGATGGAACGTGTCCAGTGCGCCCTTGTCAGCATGGCTGAGATCAACAGGATTACAGATTTTATCGGAGATCAGACCGGACACAAGAAGTGTTACAACACTCCATACTATCTGCCTGTTCCTGAGTCGCAGGATGGCGAGACAAGCGGAGGAACTATAGACATGCAGAACATAGACCCTCTCTTCGAGGAGGCTGCTCGCATGGTCGTGACCTCTCAGAAGGGTTCTACTTCAGATCTTCAGAGACGTTTAGGCATGGGTTATGCAAGAGCAGGACGAGTAATGGATCAGCTTGAGGGAGCCGGCATTGTCGGCCCGCAGGAAGGATCCAAGCCACGTCAGGTCCTCGTCACTAACTTTGAGGAGCTTGATGAGATACTTTCACATTTCATAAGATAGCATGAATACCATTTTCCGATACCTGACCATCCTTTTTCTGACTGTTGTAGCGCCGTTCGGGCTTGCTGCTCAGAACAATGCCTTGCTTGAGAGGCTGTACGATACATTCGCAAACAATTGTATCGCATTGGATTGTACATATTCGATCGAGTCAGACGCAGTTCCTGTAAAGGGACAGTGTGAGATTGAATTTCAGGGGACTTCGTATAAGATGAAGGGTGGCGGACTGGAGATTTTCTGTGACGGAGAATCAGTGTGGATTATGGATGCAGATGCGATGGAGGCTATAGTAGAGCCAGTCAGCGATGAGTCGCAGACGTACATGTCAAACCCTGCCTTGCTGTTTCGTGATATGGATCAGATGTTCTCTGTCTCTGGAAGTTCAGCAGCGGGGGCGGCAATGAGATACCGCCTGTCAGCTCAAAAGCCTTGCGGAGTCAGGACTGCTGTTCTGGATATCGATAAGAATGCTGTATTGCAGAAAGCAGAGTTCACGATGGACAATGATTGCGTGATAAAGATAGATGTGAAGTCGGTAAATGCTTTGCCGAAGAAGGAAAATTCAGCATTCGCGCCAGGAAAGATTTCCTCTGACTGGGTGGTGACTGACCTCAGATAGTCGATGCTTCTTGGCTGAATGAGCACAAAAACTTAGAAAACGTGCTCAAAACCCATAAAAAATACAGAAACGAGCACGAAAATCGAAAAATCGTGCTCGTTTCTGTTTGTCTATGACGGGCGGGATTACCAGCTTCCGCCGGCGCCTCCTCCTCCGAATGAACCTCCGCCGAAACCACCGAAGCCTCCTCCGAAACCGCCGCCAAAGCCGCCGCCGAAGCTTCCGCCTCCGCGTGGTGAGCCCCATGTTCCGAAATCGTCTCCTATAGTGATGATCGGGCCTGTATATATTCTGCGGCCTCCGTTTCCGCCTCCTTTGTTGTTCTTCGATGCGACGATGAAGAGTATCAGCATGAGGATGAAGAACGCAAGCACGAGGTATGCTCCCGTGTCATCTTCCTCATATTCGCGCAGCTCTGAGATCTCCCCGCTGGCAAGCTTCATCAGTAGCTGGCAAGCCTCATAAACGCCTCCGAAATAGTCGTTCTGCATGAAATGCGGGATCATTTCATTGTTGATGATCCTCTTTGCGTATGCGTCCGGAATCGCTCCTTCGAGGCCGTATCCGACAGCTATGAATACCTGGCCGGAAGATGTTGTCTTGGGCTTTACCAGTATCACGATTCCGTTGTCGAACTTCTCGGATCCTACTCCCCAGTCCACACCGATGCGGGTCGCATATTCCGCTGCATCATATCCTTCCAGATCCGCTACTGTCACGACTGCTATCTGGTTGGTCGTCGAGTCGTCGAAGGCCACGAGCATATCTTCCAGATGTCTGGTCTGCTCTGATGAAAACAATCCCGCCAGATCGTTGACCAGTCTGGCCGGTTCAGGCCTCTGAGGGATGGCGAAAGCTGTATGCAGGGCGATGAGAAGCATTGCTCCGGCCAGCGCCAGAACACGAGAAATACATTTTCCGTTATTCATTCCTTTCATCTGACTGCTTATTTCCCGAACGAGATATCGTCCGGCTGTTCGTTTACATCGTCCTTCTGATATGGGAAGAATGCCTGAAGCTTTTCTCCGACCATCAGGACGCCCTGGCTCAGGCCTTCTGTGAATCTTCCTGCGCGGAACTCGGCACCCATCATTGCTGTCACATCCTCCCAGAAATGCTCCGGAACGACGTCGTTTATCCCTTTGTCTCCGATTATGGCAAACACCTTGGTGTTGCATGCGAGATAGATCAGGACTCCGTTTCTGAACTTTGTCCTGTGCATGCCGAGCTTTCCGAAGACCTCCTCTGCTCTTTCCAACGCTGTTGATGGACAATCTCCGTCAATATGTATGCGGATCTCTCCTGAGGTCCCTTTTTCTGCAAGTCTGACCGCGTCCACAACAGTCGCCTGCTGGTCCGCGGTCAGAAAATCTTCCGGTTTCATAAGTCTTGGCTTAGAATTCTACCTTAGGTGCGGTTTCAGCTCCGGCCTGTGCTTCGAAATATGCCTTCTTGTCAAATCCGAAGATCGAAGCGATGATGTTGTCCGGGAACAGCCTTATTCCTGTATTGAAATACTTTGCAGCTTCGTTGTACTTCATCCTTTCAGTCGCGATCCTGTTCTCTGTGCCCTCGAGCTGAGCCTGAAGCTCCATGAACTGCTGGTTTGCCTTGAGGTCAGGATAGCTTTCCTGGATGAGAAGAAGACGGCCGAGAGCTGTCGAGAGCTCGCCCTGAGCTTCATTGAACTTTGCTATAGCCTCTTCTGTAAGGTTTGTCGGATCCACTGTCACCTGTGTAGCCGTTGCACGTGCTGCAACTACGCTTTCAAGTGTTGAAGACTCATGCTCGGCATAGCCCTTTACTGTAGCTACAAGGTTTGGAATGAGGTCTGCTCTGCGCTGATATACATTCTCTACCTGCGACCATGCTGCCTGTACGTTTTCATCTGATACCACCATCTGGTTGTATGCGCTCTTTACCCACGAGAATCCTGCAATGGCAACCACTGCAATGATGATGATTGTGATAAGTCCCTTTTTCATGTCAGTCTTGTTGTATGGTTGATTATGATTATTCTGCCTCGCGGACGCAGCGTACCGATACTCCGAGGGAATTCACGTCTCCCTTGCTGATCTGCATGCCGGGCTGGTCTGTGATAAGATATCTGTAATAAGCCATTCCCTGCTCGTTTGCAACACGGTCGGCTGTCCAGAATGTAGCGTATTCGTTAAGTCCGAAGAATGCTGCTGCAGGGTAGCTGCCGTTTTCAGCCTGTGCTCCAAGGTTTGTATATCCGCAAGGCAGGATTGCAAGACGGCTTGAATTGGTGATTTCTCCGACTTCAGGCCAGTACTCCCACATCGTATTTGAATTGAAAAGTGCGTCCACCATCAGGTCAGCAGCAATGGCTGGTATGACCTCGTATTCGTCTGCTTTGCTTTTGCTGTTGATGCTTTCAGCCAGCTCTCTCCATTCTGCATCGGTAGGGAGACGCCATCCTTCCGGACATGCCTTCATTGCCTCTTCGTAGCTGTAGTATCTTCCGAAGACTTCGCTCATTGCATCTGAATTTACATACGGAGCGCCATATGCAGGGTTCGCAAGGTTGTTCCTGAACCAGTCGAGACCGTTATGCCTTACGTAATAATATTTGATGCCGTCAGCTTCGATATGTTTGTCCGGTGACATGATGCCTGTGCGGGTGATGGATCCGCCGTTTACTCCAGGCTTCACGACTGTCACATATTTAGACGCATATGAGCTGGTGTATCCTTTTGCAAATCCGTAGCAGCTTACATTCACTGTGCCGAGGGTGTCAGGGAACCAGTAGGTGAATGAGCCGTCTGACTCATGGCCCTGGCTGTTCAGACCGTTTTCCAGTCTTGTCGTGTCGGCGCTGGTCATGCCGGGAGTAACCTTCCAATAGTATCCTATGCCCTTGCCTTCAGGGTGTTTGATGCCTTTAGGCGTCATTGTTGCGACATATCCTGGCGATACATATTCGGCTACATTGAAGTAGAGGGTTCCGTTCAGTGTCGGCGACAGCTCGTCATCCTTGTCTTTCTTGCATGAAACAGCTGCTATCATCGCCATGGCTACCCATATTACAGGGTTCAGTTTTCGAAGACTCATGTTTTTACCTCTAATAATTTTATAATATCAATCTTGCAAATATCGTTATTTTATTTGAAAAACCGCTACCTTTGTACAAATACTTTGCCTAAGGATACATTATGGGAAGAATTGTCAGAATATTTTTCTTTTCGCTTGCTCTGATATGCATGTCTTCATGTTCTCCGCGTGACAGATACATGACCATAACAGGTTTTGCACAGGGGGGCACATATACCGTAAAGCTTAATCTGAACGGTACGGACGGCATGATCAAGGTTCAGCCAGAGGAGATCCGCGACTCTGTCGATGCAATACTTCGTGCGATAGACTATTCAGTTTCAGGCTATAATAAGAAGTCTCTTCTCAGCCGCTTCAATGCGGGAGAAACCATAATCCCAGATGAAATATTCATGGACATTTATGGGCATGCATATGAGATCTTTGAGGAAACGGAAGGCGTCGTAGATGTTGCTGCCGCACCGCTTTTCGACATATGGGGATTCGGCTTCGCGAATGATTCCCTGCCGTCGTCAGACAAGGTCGCTCAGGTGCTGGCGGAATCGGGAATGGAAAGGCTTGCAAGAGATATGTATCCGGCAGCAGAGGGCGGCTTGAACGCAAGCGAAATCCTTGAAAATGAGGGTGTTCTGCCGAAGCTGAACTACAACGCCATAGCTCAGGGCTATAGCTGTGACCTTGTGGCTGAATACCTCTATTCGATCGGTGTCAAGGATATGATGGTAGATATAGGGGAGATTTTCTGTGACGGAAAAAATCCGTCTGGTCAGCCATGGTCGTTGGGCATTGACAGGCCTGTTGACGGAAACAATGAGCTCGGGGCCCAGATCCAGGGCGTGTTCCGTGCTCCCGAGGGCCCGCACGGCATAGTGACATCGGGAAATTACCGCAAGTTCTACGTCCGTGACGGAAAGAAATATGCACATACAATCGATCCGCGCAACGGCTATCCTGTACAGCATTCCCTTCTGAGTGCTACAATTGTAGCTCCCGATGCCATGACAGCTGACGCATATGCTACCTACTGCATGGTGGTAGGCCTCGAGGCTTCAAAGAAATTCCTGGCTGCAAATCCAGACCTCGAAGGCTGCCTTATCTATGATGAAGACGGTGTCTTCAAGACATGGTGCTCTGACGGCTTTACCCTGGAGGAGCTTTAGTTACATCGTTGCGATGATCTCAAGGGCGGAGATCATTGTGCTGACTAGGAGTTCCGTGCCTTTGATGAGGAGGGCGGGGCAGAGGCCGAGGGAATGCAGCGTGAGCGTGGCGAGCGCGGAGGGGATGACCAGGCCGGCGAGCGGGAGGACGATGAGGTTCGTCGGCAGGAAATGCTGGGGGAACGATTGGAAATATATCCATGCCAGAGGACCGGTCGTGACTTGACATGAAATCGACATTGCGGCTGAGTTCCAGACCCATCGTACACCCTTTGTGAACCCTTTGTCTTTGTATGGATTTCCTGGCCATAAACCCTTGAGCCATGGGAAGATGAATGCTATTCCGGCCATGGCGGCGTACGAGAGCTGGAAGCCGACCGATGTGACTGATTCCGGTGAAATGACAAGCTGTATGAACAAGGCGGCAAGGAGTATGCTGCCGGTGCTGTGATAGCGGTGGGACAGGCTTGCGGTTTCATGGAGCGTGATGAACAGGAATGCTCTGACAATCGATGGTCCGGCACCGGTCGCCATTGTATATAATCCGCAGGCTGCAATCGTAGCCGCTGCCCGCAGAATCAATGCCTTCCTTCGGTTGCCGAGGACCGACAGCAGCGCTCGGACGATTCCGTAAATGATTCCCAGATGAAAGCCTGAAAGGGCGAGGATATGCGATGCTCCGCTGTCTCTGAACGCAGCGGTCACGGAAGGGGGAATGTCTGCTTTTTCTCCGGTCAGCAGGGCTTTTATGACGGCATTTGTCTGTGAGTCAGAAAACGGGATAGAGTCGACAGCTGTCTGCAACAGCTTTCCATATCTTTCGGCATGGATGAGCAATCCGCTGTCCAATGAGCTGACAGACAATATCTTCCCGCATTCTCCGCAGAATATGCCCAGGCATAGCGCAAGACCTCCGATAAGGAAGGCCCGGCCGATGGTACCGATATTCTTGTGCGAAGGGTGAATGCAATGCATGAGCATGACAGAACAGGCTCCGAGAGATGCCGAAGCCCAGACATGATGACTGCTGAAAAAATGATTCCCGGCAAGGCTGATCAGGAGTATGCCGGCGGCGAAAGGTAACGTGAACCCCGCAATCTCTCTCTCCACTTTCATTTCGTACCTGTTTTTTGCGAAAGTAGCGATTATTTTTATAACTTTGCAAAGATGGACTGGAATTTCTTCCGGTTTTCAATCTTAAGCTCGGAAAATCAAAATAAAACAATAGAAAAATGATCATCTTAGTACTCAATTGCGGAAGTTCATCGCTTAAGTATCAGCTTCTTGATATGAAGAGCGACGAGGTCTACGATCTCATCGCCAAGGGTCTTGTCGAAAGAATCGGAATGGAAACAGGTTGCCTCAAGCATAAGGCGACCGGAAAGGAGCCTCTCGTTAAGGAAATGCCTATCGAGGACCATACTGTAGCCATCAGATCTGTCATGGATGCTCTCCTTGACAAGGAATATGGCGTGCTCAATACTCTTGAGGATATCGAGGCTGTAGGACATCGCGTCGTGCATGGAGCAGAGGAGTTCGTATGCAGCCAGCTCATCACTGACAAGGTGGTTGCGCAGCTCGAGAAGTGCTCTGTATTCGCGCCGCTCCACAACCCTGCAAACATCCTCGGCATCAAGGCTGTTTCTGCAGTCCTCCCTACAGTACCTCAGGTAGGCGTGTTCGATACAGCCTTCCACCAGACAATGCCTTCGTATGCATACATGTATGCGCTTCCATATGAGTATTATGAGAAGTATGGCATCCGCCGCTATGGATTCCATGGAACAAGCCACAGATATGTGTCTGCAAAGGGCGCGAAGTTCGCCGGTCTTGATCCTGAGAATTCAAAGGTGATCACATGCCACCTTGGCAACGGTAGCTCGATTACCGCCGTACTCAATGGAAAGTCCATTGATACAACCATGGGATTCACACCTCTCGAAGGTCTCATCATGGGTACAAGATGCGGAAACATTGACCCTGAGATCGTTACATACATTCAGGAGAAGGAAGGACTTTCAGCATCAGAGATGAGTAAGGTCCTCAATAAGAAGAGCGGTCTGCTCGGTCTTTCATGCGTGTCTTCTGACGGACGTGACCTCAGCGCGGCTGCGAACGAGGGTAACGAAAAGGCGAAGCTCGCTCTCAAGAAGCTCACATACGATATCACCAAGTTCATCGGAGCTTACGCTGCTGCAATGAACGGTGTTGACCTCATCGTGTTTACAGGAGGTATCGGAGAGAACAATGTACGTCTGCGTCGTCGCGTTTGCGAGAACCTTACATATATGGGAGTCAAGTTCGACTATGATGCAAACGTCATCGCCGGTGAGGATGTGATGCTCACTCTCCCTGATTCAAAGGTCAAGATCGCGGCTATCACGACTAATGAAGAGCTTATGATCGCCCGTGATACAATGAACATTGTCCAGAACGAAGAATAATCATGTTTACTACTTTCGAAGAGATCTTCGCGGAACTCCGCAGCAGGGGAGCGAGGAAGAGAATGGTTGCCGCATGGGGCGTAGACAGCCATACAATCGCTGCAGCGGCAAAGGCTGTTGAGCTTGGACTGGCGGATGTGACACTCGTGGGCGATGAGAATCTTATAGCACAGGCTTGCAAGGAAGAGGACGTGGATATGTCCATCTTCACTATAGTGCACAATCCTGACGAGCTTCCTTCTGTTGCTCAGGCTGTGCAGATGATCCGTGAGGGACAGGGCGACTTCCTTATGAAGGGACTCTGCTCTACAGATAAGTTCCTCCGCGCGATCCTGAACAAGGAGACAGGACTTCTGCCGCCGAAGGGCACGCTTACTCACTGTACGACCCTTGAGATCCCAAGCTATCACAAGCTTCTGTTCGTAGGTGATGTGGCTGTGATCCCGGCTCCGGACTTCAAGCAGAAGCAGCTTATCATGGACTTCCTTGTAAGGACTGCAAAGGCTGTAGGAGTAGCAAAGCCTAAGGTTGCGATCATAGCTGCGACAGAGCAGGTTCTCCCTAGCCAGCCGGCTACGATAGAGGCTGCAATGCTTGCAAAGATGGTTGACCGCGGTCAGATCAAGGGATGCGTGGCAGACGGCCCTCTGGCTCTTGATGTCGCTATCGATAAGGAAAGTGTTGAGATCAAGGGACTTGTAAGCCCTGTGGCAGGAGATGCAGACTGTCTTCTTTTCCCGAATATCGAGTCTGGAAATGTCTTCTACAAGGCAAATTCGAAGCTCGTTCCGGGTGTGAAGCAGGCAGGAATCCTCGTCGGTGCAAAGGTTCCATGCGTGCTTTCAAGTCGTGCGGACAGCATCGATACAAAGCTCAATTCCATTGCAATCGCTGCAATGTCAGTGAAATAAATCGTCATGCCCGACCTTGATCGGGCATCTTTTAATAAGATATCCTATGGAAGGAAGAATTTTAGTTGTCAATACAGGATCTACATCGACAAAGATCGGATTTTATGATGCGGGTGAGATGCTTTTTGAAAAGAATCTCACACATTCTGCGGAGGAAGTCGCTCAGTATAAGTCTGTTATGGATCAGGGTGGCATGCGCCGTGATACTATTACGGATTTTCTTGCTGAGAAGGGCATCGCCTTGGAGACAATCGATGTGGCCATGGCCCGCGGAGGTCTCATAACTCCTATCAGAACCGGCGTGTATGAGGTCAATCAGGAGATGCGTGATGCCTTGATGGCGGCGAAGGAAGGAGCTCATGCGTGCAATCTCAGCGCGTTGATCGCAGACGATATCGCTGTCATGGTCAATGAAACCCGTGCAGCCAAAGGGATCGAAGGAAAGTGCCGTGCATTCATCGCTGACCCTCCTATGGCTGATGAGATGCTTCCTGAAGTAAAGGTCGGAGGTCTTCCTGAGTTCCCACGAAGGACTCTTTTCCATGCATTGAACTCACGCGCTATGGTCCGCAGATATGCCCGCAGCGTAGGCAAGACCAACAAGGAAGTGACTGTGATCGTGGCACATATGGGTGGCGGCTCTTCTGTTTCCCTCCATAGAAACGGCCTTGTGATCGATACAAACGACGCTCTCGGCGGCGACGGCCCTATAAGCCCGGAGCGTGCAGGTTCTGTGCCTGGCTTCCCTCTCGTAGAGATGTGCTTCAGCGGTCAGTATACCAAGGACGAGATCAAGAAGAAGCTCGTGGGAAAGGGTGGTGCTGTAGCATACTTCGGTACAAATGACATGCGCGAGATAGCCGCTCGTGCTGAAGCCGGTGAAGAGGCTTGCGCTACATTCCTGAAGGGATTTGCGGTTTCTGTAGCCAAGTATGTCGGAGCGCTTGCGACAGTTGTAGGAGGCAAGGTGGATGCCATTGTCCTGACAGGAGGAATCGCCCACAACAAGGCAATGGTCGAGGATATCAAGGCACGTGTAGGTTTCATAGCTCCTGTGGAGGTATATGCCGGAGAAAACGAGCTTGAGTCTCTTGCCGAAAACGGATATGGAATACTTGCCGGCGAGTTTGACATAAAATATTATCATCCGGATCATTTCTAATGAAAAGATTACATACAAAGCTTATCAGGCTGGCTGTCGTCGTCTCTTGCGGCGTCAGCCTGCTTTCTTGTAGCTCCGATTACGAGTATTCTTATCTCTACAGGGAGCTGCCTTTCGAAATGGAAAACATCCATAAACCTCATATTCAACCGCGTACGGTCAATGTCGAGGATTTCGGAGGAGTCGGTGACGGAGTTACGATGAATACGTCTTATTTTGCAGAAGCGATCGATGTACTTGCCCAGAACGGTGGAGGACGTCTCACGGTACCGAAGGGCATATGGCGTACAGGTCCGCTTACACTCAAGGACAATATTGAGCTTCATGTCACTAATGATGCGGTGTTGCTCTTTGCGGCTGATTCCAGCCAGACGATGATCTCCGTTTCCGGTGCAAGTAATGTTGCGATTACAGGTGGGGGTATAATTGACGGAAACGGTGATGCCAAGAAACTTGCAGGGGCTTCTCTTGTATCTGTTGAAGATTGTGAGACAGTGCTTCTTGCGGATTGCATTTTCCGTAATTCTTCAGGAATCATTATCGACTCCAAGAGGTCGGACAAGCTGATATTCAGTAATATACAGGTCAATTCGTCATATCCGAAAGGTGGTGAAGGAATGAGCCTGGATTCATGTGCCAATGTTCTTCTTGTCAATTCGGCCTTTGATGTAGAGTCTGATGCAGTCCGTCTTAAGTCGGTAAGGAATCTGGTTGCTGACAATTGCAACATCATGAATTGCAATGGCGCATTTGTGGTTGATGGAGCGAAGGCCGGTACCATTCAGAACGTCAGCATATCCGACAGCCGCGTACTGTCTGCAGTCCATGGCTTCAGGTTCATATGTGCAAGGGGTACGGGTGCGGTTGTGGACGGTCTGTATGTCAATGACATGATGATGACTGATATTTCCGCTGATCCTTTGTTCTTCGACCTTTACAATAAGCCGAAGGCTGCTGTGGATATAGATTATGTGCCGGCAGACGGTACGACGCCGACATTCAGGAACATTCATATAACCGATATGGTATGCAGCGATGCTGCAAGGGCCATGTACTTCGGCGGCGTTCCTGAAAAGACCATTGAGAATATCGTGATAGAGGACTGCAGCATTGTTGCAGGAAAAGGTGCCGATATCCGCTATTCTTCCGGCGTGACCCTTAAGAACCTGGATCTGGCTCAGAAAGACAGCCTCGGTTTCGTACTTTCAAACTGCAGGAATGTAGTCATGCATGGATGTACTGATTCCGGCAGAGGAGTATTGCCGACCGTATCCCAGCATAACTCTGAAAATGTAGTTATAGACTAGGGAATTCGAACATATTTCGTGCAGGGAGTTTCTCAGAGTAGAGCTCCCTGCATTGTTTAAACAGGGCGTCAGTCTGGCGGGACTGGCTTGGACCGCGCCATGTGCTGGTGTTTGTGATCATTATCCAGCATTCGCCGTCAGGGAAATACTTTACCAGAGCTGTTGTTCCTGAAAGCGTGCCTGTGCGGCTCCAGCCTTTCTCCGGAGCAGTGTCGTTCCATCCGAGTGAATAGGTGTCTTTGTCGAAGTATTCTGTCATCTGAGCCACGGCCTCTGGAGATATGATGTCCTCTACCTCCGGACGACCGTCAATCGAAGCTACCAGTCTTGCTATTTCAGCAGGAGAAGCGCACCATGCTCCCGCACCCGAAAGGAGAGGGATGTTGTTTCCTCCGTAGCAGCGCTCTACCATCCTGCCGCTTCCTGTGTATTCCTCGATGAATTTACCGTCGCCTTCGTGGGTGTAATACCTTACTTCATTGTCGCGCTTGTCGGCGTAATATGAGCCTCCTATGTGCATGTCAAAGCATCCGGCAGGTCTGAGTACCTCTTCGCGGATGAACTGCTCATAAGGTTTTCCAGATACCTTTTCGATGATCTCAGAAAGCAGAAGGTAGCCGAAATTCGAATATCTCTGGGATTGTCCCGGCATGAAGCTGACCTTACGGCTGAGCACGAGCTTGTAGAAGTCTTCCTTTACAGGAGGTTGGTCAAGTCTCATCTGAAGCATGACGTCCTTCGAAGAGAACAGCGGATCGCGGTAGAATCCTCCCTGATGTCTGAGAAGATGCTCGACTGTGATCTTATGATAGTTGCGGTCTTTGATCACTGAGTTGAAGAGAGAGTCGTTCAGGATTCCTGACGGGCCGAATACAGTGTCCTTGATGCTGAGCGAGTCCCTGTCCTGAAGGACCATGATGCCCACGGCTGTGATCAGCTTGGATACCGAAGCCATACGCAGGATGTTTGATGGCTCCATGTTCAAGCCTTTTTCTTCATCTGCCCAGCCGTATCCTTTTGCATATACGAGGGAGTCATTGCGCATTATGGCAAGAGATGCACCCTTCAGCTGCCAGTCGCGCATGTATTTTGTCACCTTCTTGTCAAGCCCTGCAAGCTCAGGAATCTCTGACATGGAGTTCTTCAATGTGTCGTTCAGGTATATTCTCGGGCCCTCAAGGTCTTCCGGTTTCGGTATGGGCTTGTGAAAAATCATAAAAGCTGTCGCAAGCGCGGCAGCTGTCATTATGGATATGATTGACATCTTCTTTCTTTTCTTCATTCGTTAAAGTTTTCCTGCCTTGCGGGCAAATTCAATGATCATGTCAGCTGTACCCTCGATTCCGAGTACGCTGGAATCAAGGCAAAGATCGTATGTGGAAGCTACGCCCCAGTCGGTAAATGTATAATAGTTATAGTATTCAGCCCTGTTCCTGTCCTTTTCCTCTGCAAGCTTTTCAGCTTCTTCCAAAGACAGGCCGCTCCTCTCCGCAATACGCGCTGCACGCACTTCCAGTGGGGATGTGAGGAATACGTCAAGTGTACATTCCATGTCTCGGAGGATATAGTCCGAGCATCGTCCTACGATGATTGCTGACCCCTGTTCCGCTATTTTCCTTATCGTTTCGCTCTGCATCTTGAACAGACCTCTGTCGCTCATGTAGTTCTCTGTGTCGCCGAATCTGCTGGCAAAGATGGAAGAAAGAGAGAAGAGTCTCTTCTTCTCGTCGCTTTCCTCAAAGATTCCTTTGCTGAAGCCGCTGTCCTGGGCAGCTTTCGCGATCAGTTCCTTGTCATATACTGGGATACCGAGCTTCTTTCCGAGCTCATATGCGACGCCGAGGCCTCCGCCTCCGAACTGTCTGCCGATATTGATGATTATCTTCTTCTCCATGGCTATGACTTATAAGTTACTTCCGAGAATGGTTGATTCCTCACCGTCCTTGAGCGTGTTGAACTTCTTGAACAGTCTTCTCAGGAGGATGGCTGTCAGGATGGCTGACAGGACATCCGATATAGGGAAACTCATCCATACTCCGTTCGCTCCCATCCATAAAGGAAGGCAGTAAAGAAGAGGGAGCAGGAAGAGAAGCTGTCGCGACAGTGACAGGATTATGGATTTCTTCACCATGCCGAGGCACTGGAAGAAGTTTGTTCCTATCATCTGGAAACCAACGATAGGGAAGCCTATTGTCAGAATCCTCATGCCCTCTGCCGACATGTTCAGAAGCGCTTCGTCATGCGTGAAGATTCCCGATGCAAGACGTGGTATGAACATACCGATGCAGAAGCATATGGTGGTCACGATCGTTCCGAATTTCGCCGTCATCCAGAATACTTCCTTGACGCGTGAATACTGCTTCGCGCCGTAGTTGTATCCTGCGATCGGCTGCATTCCCTGGTTCAGGCCCATACATATCATGATGAACATGAATATGAAACGGTTGCAGATTCCATACGAGCCGATTCCGAGGTCGCCGCTGTAGTCGCGCAGCTGCTGGTTGATGAAAAGGGTCACGAGACATGCGGCGGCATTCATAAGGAAAGGTCCCATACCGATGACCAGTGAGTCTTTCGCGACGCGTGGGTCAAGCTTGAATATGCCCTTTTCAAAGTGGAATGCACGGCTCTTGTCGCTGAAGTGCTTCAGTACCACTATCATAGCTGCTGTCTGCGCTATTACCGTAGCCCATGCTGCTCCAGCGATGCCCATATCGAACACGAAGATGAATATCGGGTCGAGTATGGTGTTGAACACCACAGTGAATATGGTCAGGGCCATCGCCTTCTTCGGATTTCCGGAAGATCGCATGGCGGCGTTGAGGCCGAAGTACAGGTGGGTCACTATGTTTCCATAGAGGATGATCTGTATGTATTCCTTTGCGTACGGAAGGGTGTTTTCGCTGGCACCGAAGAAATAGAGTATCGGGTCGATGAATATCAGTGCAACGGCCATGAAGAGCAGGCCGAGGATGACGTTCAGGCTGACTACGTTTCCGAGAACCTTGTTTGCAGCCTTATAGTTCTTCTGACCCAGAAGGACAGACAGCATTGTCGCTGCTCCGGCTCCCACAAGGGTGCCGAAGGCTGTTGAGAGGTTCATGAGCGGGAATGTGACCGCGAGGCCGGAAATGGCAAGTGGACCCACACCTTGCCCAATGAAGATGCTGTCCACCATGTTGTAAAGCGAAGACGCAGTCTGCGCTATGATCGCCGGCAATGCATACTGCTTCAGAAGCCTGCCGATCTTTTCTGTGCCGAGTTCTACAGGTATTGCTGATTTTTCTGCCATCCTTATTATGGTTTGTCAACTATCTCTATTTCAAAAATCAGCGGTGAATATGACGGAATGCTTGCTCCGCTGCCATTGTATCCGTATCCGAGAGGCGAGTAGAAGACACCGATGCCTTTCTCGTGTGCCCTCATCTTCCAGAGAGTAAGAGCAAAACCGCTGATTGTGCTTGAACTGCTCGAACCCATGGTTATTTTCTCATAGCTCTCTCCCCAGTTGATCTTGGTCGGTTCGTAAGTCCTTGTAGAAGACCAGATTCCGTTGTCTTTCGCGGTTTTCTCGATTGTGGTGTCGAAAACAAGGCCGTTAAGAAGTCTTCCTGTATAGTTGATGTAGATGGATGTGTCCTTAGGGAATGATGTTGTGTCAGAAGGGGCCTGGAGCTGCTTGTAGTAGAATCCGTATACTTTTGCAGAATCCCTTGCTGTCATGTTGCCGAATATGTCGCTGTTTGCCTTGAAATATTCAGCGATGTTGTTGATCTCGTATTTATAGATGCTGTCTGTGTAGTTCCTGATTGTGATGTCATAGATCGCGCTTGTGCCGGTCGAAGCGTTCTTCAGGTAATCTGCTGGATTGTCATATGTCTTGTATGTCATGAGCCAGCTTGGGATGATCACTTTCTTGCGTCCGCCTGCCTTCATGCCGACTATAGCATCTGCAAGTCCTGCCTGAATGGTGTTGTCAATAGTTGTCATCACCTTAGGGCCGTAGTATGCTGTCGTGTCGTATGTACCGAGCTGCTGGGCTGTATACTTGTCTGTATATGTGGATATGTTGCCTTCAAGGTCTGTGACCACATAGTCAACTATGGCATAGCCGCCTTTCTTTACTTCGGCTCCCGTACCCTCTTCATTTTCAAGTACATATATGCCGAGTCCGCTTGGCTTGAGTCCCGGGTGGTTCACTTCCATCCAAGCGTTGAAATATCTTTCGTTCGCTTCGTTTGCTCCTGTCTTCTCGACTTTGGCACAGCCTATGGCTGCAAGTGCGATAGCAATGAATGCTGCAGTCTTTATTGTCTTTTTCATTATTCGTATTGAAAATTTAACCGACAAAGATAGTAAAAAAAGTCATTGGCCCTAATCATTGGAAACTCCAACCACCCAAATTTGGAAGGCCAGGGCGGAATTTGCAGGAATTATGCCAAAGGTGCTGTTTCCGAATGCATATTTTCCTGAAAAAAGAATGTCACATCTTTCCCCGGCCCTGACTCCTGTGAGACCGCTTCTGAGGCCGTCTATGAGGTCAGTTTCGCCGAGATTGATTTCGTAAAGTTCGTAATCAGGGTCAGACAGTGCAAAGCCTGCTGCTTCGGCGGTCTCCTGATGATTCGTTACGAAAAGATTCTTCTTGTCGATCGTTCCGCTGAATGTGTACCCTGCGTAATAGAATGATATTGAACCGTCTGGCTCAAGCATAGGGCCGCTTCCTTCTTCCCATACAAGTCTTGTTGAACCGTTGTTGTATACCACGCGGAGAGTGTCCGTCCATGTGGTGTCCCGTTTCTGTATCTCCACTCTCGATTCGTACTTTTCGGTTGTGTCGATGACCATTATGGTGTCAATGGATCCGTTCCCGTCCGTCTCATATATGTACGTTGTGTCGTAGACGGGAATCGTGTCTGTGACCATCAATGTGTCTGCGATCGTCGCTGTCCTTTTGGCGGTAGGGTTCTTCGATATGTATGTATCTATGCTGGTCTCCTGCTTGTTGTATCCTGCTTCAAGTTTCTCCTTGAGACAGGAAGTTCCTGCAAGGCATATCAGCGCCAGGGCGAATATTTTAGTTTTTATTTCCATTTTCCTTTGTGAAATATTCATGTGTTTTTTCCTCTATATAGCCTGCGGCTTCGGATATTCCCGATATGTCTTCAGGAATGTTCAGCCTGCCTCCAGCCGCATTCTCATGTCCGCCTCCATTGAAATAGATGCGTGCGCATGTGTTTGCCGATGTGCCTTTCTTTGAGCGGATCGAAACCCTTACTCTGTCTTTGTCTTCCTTGAGCATAATGCTCATCCTGACTTCGGCGATCGAAAGCGGCATGTTTACAAATCCTTCGGTGTCACCTTCCTGGACATTGTAATGCTCGAGTGTAGCCTTGTCCAGCACTATGTATGCCACGCCGTCTTCTGTAATTGTAAGCAGGTCCTTCATCATGTGCCCAAGGACTCTCAGGCGGTTCTCCCCATACTGATTGTAGAGTCTTGACAGGATTTCGTCCCTGTCGACTCCTGACGCCAGGAGGGCTGATGCCATGCGGAAGGTTGACGGGTATGTCGAGTTGGCAAAGTTGTTTGTGTCTGTAGTCATTCCTGTCATCAAGGCTGTAGCCGCGCGATGTGGGAGCATTGTAGCGTCGTGGGCGATCTTTCCTGTCTCCATGAGGATGTGGTACAGCAATTCCGATGCGGAAGATATGTCGGTCTCGGAAAAACTCAGTTCGAAAGACGCTCTGTCCGGATTCAGGTGATGGTCGATGAGTACCTTGTCTGCCTTTGATTCTGTCAATGCCTGCTCGAGCTTGTCGGTCCTGTGGAAGACATTGAAGTCCAGGCAAATGACAAGATCGCTGTCCTTTATGGCTGTCTCCGCCTCGGCAGGACGTTCCTGCCATATGATCATGTCCGAGGCGGGGATGTCTTCTGCAAGGAAACCCAGGTAGTCGGGATATCGGTCATTGAGGACGATCTTGACGCTATGACCGGCGCACATGCCGATGAAATGATATAGTGCCACACTGCTGCCCATGGCGTCGCCGTCGGGTTTCATGTGGGTCACTATGGCAATCCTTCTGGCCTGCGAAATCAGCTTTTCGAGCCTGCTTATGTTGTCTGAATTGATATCATGCATTTGTTGTAAACTTTTTCGGTTGCAAAATTATAAATTTATATTGCATTTCAGAAATCAATTTGCTAACTTTGTCCGTTGTTTTGTAAGGAAAAATATAAACACTAAAATAATGAGTTCAATTATCAGAAAGGTATTTACCTATTTGCTTCTCCCAGCGGCTATCGTGGGATTGACTTATCTTCTCGTGCAGAGCATCATGGAGCCTGTAAAGTTCAACAAGCACAAGGATTATCGTACTGAGATCGCGGTACAGCGTCTTAAGGATATCCGTGACCTTCAGGTTGCTTTCAAGAATGTAAATGCACACTATGCATCTACAATTGATTCACTTATCCAGTTCTACAACGACGGAAAGATGAAGATCACTCTTCAGGTCGGCTCAAAGGACGACTCTCTTGCAATGGCTCACACAGAGCAGCTCAAGAAGAAGTTCCGTGGCCTCAAGCCAGAGCAGCTCAACCAGAAGCTCCACGAGCTTTACCTTGCAGGTGAGCAGAACCTCGTGTTCCAGGTTACAAGCGAGATTCCAGTAAGGGATACTCTCTTCAATGACCGTCCAAACTTCGTTGTTGACTCTATCGCATTCATTCCTTTCAGCGGTGATTCAGTGATCATGGAGTCTACTGTAAAGAAGGTATCTGGAGTGAACGTTCCTCTCTTCGAGGCTTCAATGCCTTACAAGAGCCTCCTCAAGGGCCTTGACAACCAGCTCAGAATCAACCTCGATGCAGAGCAGGAGGACAAGGGTCGTTACAAGGGACTTCAGGTCGGAAGTATCACAGCACCTAACAACAACGCAGGAAACTGGGAGTAGTCACCGACTATGACAAATATGAAAAACAGGATATCCATTCAAGTCGGCTTGAGTGGATATTCTTTTAAGATACAGGCCGACAATGTTCAGCACTCTTCTTCATGGATGGGTGCGGAGCGGATTTTCACAACTCCGGAATTCCAGAAGAGGTATGGGGAGGTGGAGATTTCCCTTTTTACTCCTAAGTTCACTTTGGTTCCGTCGCATTTCCATCATCCTCTCCATGCCAGGAAGATGCTGGAGGAGGTAGTTAATGTCGCAGAGAACGATCTTGTGGAGTTCGTGGAGGTTCCCGAGTGTGCTGCCGTTCTTGTTTATTCAAACACTATCGGAGAGACTCTCTCCAGGGTCATATCAGAGTCGGTGCTCAAGCTCGATGGAACAAAAGCAGATCCGCTTCCTGAAGCATACTACCTCTTGAAACAGATCCCGCAGATACAGGAGTATAACAAGATAATTGCCTCATATATGGATGGATGGCTGTATCTTGTGATAGCTCAGGGACGAAGCCTTCTGCTTTGCAATTCTTTCCAGGCCCCTGATTTTACAACAGCAGAATATTTCATATTCATGGCAATGAAGAAGCTTCAGCTAAATCCAGAGGTCTCGACAATATGTTTCAGGACTGAGCTTCAGGAAGATCAGGAAATGTCCCTGTATCGTTATTTCAAGAATGTCGAGCAGATATAATAATATATAGGTATGAGGATTATCGGTGGAAGACTCAGAGGCAAGACCATATTGCCTCCTCAGGGATATAAGGCGCGCCCGACTACGGATTTTGCTAAAGAAGGCCTTTTCAATATCCTTAATAACGAATATGAGATGGAAGGCCTGCAGGTTCTCGATCTTTTTGGAGGAACGGGAGCCATATCGTATGAGTTCGCATCCAGAGGAGCGTCAATGGTCTACTGTGTAGAGATGCTTCCGTTACATGCCAACTTCATCAAATCTCAGGCGGCGAAATTCGGAATGAATAATCTTACTGTCGTCAGACATAATGTGTTCGAGTTTCTTGAGATCTGCCGTGAGAAATTTGATATCATCTTTGCGGATCCTCCATATGCTCTTGAAGATCTGGCTACTTTGCCAGACAAGGTGTTCGCAAAGGATATCCTTCATCCGGGTGCCTATTTCATTCTCGAGCATCCGGAAGAATACAATTTCGAATATCATCCTAAGTTCGTAAAGGAAAAGAAATACGGGAATGTGCATTTCTCGTTTTTTGAAAATATAGTAGTGGATTAATTAAGTGTATCATGAAATTTAACCTGAAAGAAGTGTTCCAGCCCAAGCTTTTCGGGCTGTTTGCAAAAGGTAAGTATGACAGCAAGACATTTACCTCAGACCTTATTGCGGGAATCATTGTCGGTATCATAGCGTTGCCATTGGCGATCGCTTTCGGTATCGCCAGCGGCGTGACTCCTCAGCAGGGTCTCATCACTGCGATTGTGGCAGGATTCCTTATCTCGTTCTTCGGAGGATCCAACTTCCTTATCGGTGGTCCTACCGGAGCGTTCATCGTGATTGTGGCGGGTATCGTCGGCCAGTACGGCATGCAGGGCCTCATCATCGCGACCATCATGGCCGGTGTGTTCCTCGTGCTCATGGGTGTGTTCAAGATGGGCGTGATCTTCAAGTTCATCCCATATCCTATTGTGGTCGGTTTCACCAGCGGTATCGCCCTCACCATCTTCTCGACCCAGATGAAGGACTTCTTCGGCCTTCCGCTTGACCTTGCAGTACCGGCAGGATTCATCCCACAGTGGATCTGCTATTTCCAGAATATCGGCAGCATCAATTGGATCGAGCTCGTCATGAGCATCTTCTGTCTGGTGATCTGCTTTAGCTGGGGTAAGGTCACAAAGAAGGTTCCTGGATCGCTTATCGCGCTGATTATCGGAACATTGGCTTCAGTCCTTCTCAGTAAGTTTGCCGGAATCGAGCTTGCTACTATCGGCTCGAAGTTCCCTGAGCTTGCAAACGGACTCCCTATGCCTAAGCCAGTTGCGCCTGAGTTTGATTATGAGACTATCAAGGGTCTTGTTTCTCCAGCCTTCACAATCGCCATCCTCTGCGCGATCGAGTCTCTCCTCGCTGCCATGGTGGCGGACGGTGCGACAGGAAAGCGTCACCATGCAAATACAGAGCTCATCGGACAGGGTATAGCAAACATCATAACTCCGCTTTTCGGAGGTATTCCTGCTACAGGAGCCCTTGCAAGAACAATGGCCAGCATCAATAACGGAGGAAAGAGCCCTGTGACAGGACTTATACATGCAGTGGTTCTCCTGCTCATCTACCTCTTTCTCATGCCGTATGCAATCTATATCCCGCTCTCATGCCTTGCAGCCATCCTCGTTCAGGTCGCTTACAACATGAGTGAGTGGAGGACATTCAAGTACCTCCTCCGCGGTGACAAGTCGGATGTGGCTGTGCTTCTGATCACATTCTTCCTTACAGTTATCGTCGACCTTACAGTGGCTATCGAGGTGGGTGTTGTGCTCGCAATCGTGCTCTTCGTCCGCCGTGTGATGCAGACTTCAAACATCTCTGTCCTTGAAGGCCATCATCTTGCAGCGACAGAAGACGATGAAGTCGCTTCGATGGAGAATACAGACAGACTTGACATCCCTGATGGAGTAGAGGTTTATGAGATCGACGGACCTTTCTTCTTCGGTCTTGCAAGCCGTTTCGAGGAGCTCGAGCAGATGAAGAAGCCGGGAACAAAGGTGCGTATCATCAGAATGCGTAAGGTGCCTTTCATCGACTCTACCGGTATCAACAACCTCCGCAACCTCTGCGAGAGAACTCATAAGAGGGGAGTGACAGTGATCCTTTCAGGTGTTACTGAGAAGGTACATCAGTCTCTCGTGAAGTTCGGTGTCGATCTTGAGCTCGGACAGGACTGCATCTATCCTCACATCGTGCCTGCCCTTGAAAAGGCACGCGAACTTGTAAAGAAATAAAGACCAATACTATGTATACAAAAGACCACGGCCTGTATGTGGCCCACGGCCCGAACGGCCCTATTTCAATCTGCGGTAAGATGGCGAACCGTCATGGTCTCATCGCCGGCGCTACCGGTACGGGAAAGACTGTAACGCTCCAGGTGCTTGCGGAGACATTCTGTCAGGCAGGAGTGCCATGCTTCATGGCCGACATGAAGGGAGACCTTTCCGGTATCAGCCAGACAGGAGCGATGAGCGGATTCATCGAGAAGAGATGTGCGGAGTTCGGCATCGAGAATCCGAAATTCGGACCATGCCCTGTACGTTTCTTCGACGTGTATGGAGAGCAGGGACATCCTATGAGGACTACCGTTTCCAATATGGGCCCGCAGCTTCTTTCCCGTCTTCTTCAGCTGAATGAGACTCAGGAGGGAATCCTGAACATCGTGTTCAGGATCGCTGACGACCGTGGACTTCTTCTGCTTGACCTGAAGGACCTTCGCTCAATGCTCAATTATGTAGCGGAGAATGCGAAGCAGTATACTGCATCATATGGAAACATCACAGCGCAGAGCGTAGGTGCGATTCAGCGCGCTTTGTTGACTCTCGAGAATCAGGGCGCTGACAAGTTCTTCGCTGAGCCGTCATTTGATATCTACGACCTTCTCCAGTGCGAGCAGGGCAAGGGTGTTATGAATGTGCTGGCAGCTGACAAGCTCATGCTTCAGCCTAAGCTTTATTCAACATTCCTTCTCTGGCTCCTTACAGAGCTCTACGCTCAGCTTCCGGAGGTCGGCGATATGGATCTTCCGAAGCTTGTGTTCTTCTTCGATGAGGCACATATGCTCTTCGACGAGACTTCGAAGGCTCTTGTAGACAAGATCGAGCAGGTCGTACGTCTTATCCGAAGCAAGGGTGTGGGAGTCTATTTCGTGACACAGAGCCCTACGGATATCCCAGAGGAGATCCTCGGACAGCTCGGAAACCGTGTCCAGCATGCTCTCAGGGCATTTACTCCAAAGGATCAGAAGGCTGTGAAGACTGCTGCCGAGACGTTCAGAGCGAATCCTGAGTTCAAGACTGCCGATGCGATCATGGAGCTTGGAACAGGTGAGGCCCTCGTGTCTTTCCTTGATGAGAAGGGTGCTCCTTCGGTAGTGGAGCGTGCTAAGATTCTCTTCCCTTTGAGCCAGATCGGTGCTGTCACAGAGGGCCAGAGAGGACAGATCATCAATCAGTCGCGTCTTTATGGCAAGTATGACAAGATTGTCGATCGTGAGAGCGCGTTTGAAGTATTGATGGAGGAGGCCGAGGCGTCGCTGAAGGCGGAGCAGGAAGCAGCTGAGGCTGCGGCTGCTGCGGAGGCTGAAGAGAAGGCCGCAAAGGAGAACGCTAAGTCTAAAAAGGCAGGCAAGAGTGTTCTGGGAGGTATTTTCGGAGCCGTTCTTGGAGCTGCCGTGACAAGCGTCACAAGCTCGATCGGAACAGAGGTTTCCAAGAAGGTCACAGGCAAGAAGTCAAATACGACTGCCAAGGACATAGCCGGCAAGGCTGTCGGAGCTGCAACAAGAAAGCTCACCAGAACAGTCTTGGGAACTCTTTTGAAATAAGTGCGGATTACATAAGCCAGGCGGACATGTCCTGGCCTGAAGCTAGAGCTTCGCGGATAGTGGTCGACGAAATGTCGACCATTTCTGCATTCAGCAGGGTGATGCGGTATGACTGGTCTTCGGCAAGAAGGTCTTCCTTGATAGCTGGGAGGTCGAAACCTGTACGAGGAAATACTGCTACACCGTACTCGCTGAGAATGCGTTTGTAGTCGCGCCAGCGGCGAATGTCGGCCAGGTTGTCGGCTCCTATTACGAGCGTGAATGTGTTTTCAGGCTCTCTTTCGCGGAGGGCGTCAAGCGTTCGGATAGTATAATGTGGCTCCGGCATGTTCAGCTCTATGTCGTCTACCCATACGCGAAGCCTTTCATGCCTCCTGACGGCTTCTATGGCCGCCTCGTATCGCTCGCGGCCTGTCGCGCTGCTGATGCCTTCCTTGAGGGGATTCTTCGGAGATACGATGAGGTATACATACCAGAAACCAGCCTCCTCGGTCATGTGCTTCATGATCGCGAGGTGGCCGATGTGCAATGGATTGAATGATCCGCTGTAAACCGCTATATCCATAGAGCCTTCGTCCTTCCTCAGTTTCCGTCCTTCCTCAGTTTCCGTCCTTCCTCAGTTTTCGTCCTTCCTCTGTCTTCGTCCTTCCTCTGTTTTCGTCATTCCTCTGTTTTCGTCCTTCCTCTGTCTTCGTCCTTCCTCTGTTTTCGTCATTCCCGACCTGATCGGGAATCTATTTCTTAAGGAATCCACCCACAACCTCCTCAGCCTCTGCAAGCGCTGTCTGAAGGTCGTCATTGATGAGGGTATAGTCGAACTTGCCTGCAGCAAACTCCATTTCTGACGCAGCCTTTGCAACCCTCTTCTCGATAGCTTCCATTGTGTCAGTTCCGCGACCGATGAGCCTTTCGCGGAGAATCTCCACAGAAGGAGCCTGGATGAAGATGGAAAGCGCCTGCTCACCGAAGATTCTCTTGAGATTTACGCCTCCCTGGACATCGATGTCGAAGATGATGGTATGTCCTTTGGCCCAGATTCTTTCTACCTCCGATCTTAGTGTACCGTAGAATGATCCGGCATATACTTCTTCATATTCCACGAACTTGTCTTCTGCAATCATCTGTCTGAACTCGTCTGATGTGAAGAAATAGTACTCGACGCCGTGCTGTTCCTGGCCGCGCGGAGCTCTTGAAGTAGCTGATATTGAGAACTCAAGCTCCGGATGGAGGCCTAAAAGATGGTTTACAACTGTGCTTTTGCCAGCTCCAGAAGGTGCAGAGAATATGATTACTTTATTGTCCATGGTGATATGTGAAGAATTAGCTTCCGTAATATTTTAATTTTCCGCAAAAATAGTTATTTTTGCCAAGATTTTGAGATAAGCAAACGATTTTTAAACAAATTATAGACTATGGTATCTTACAAGGAACTCGGTCTTGTGAACACAAAAGAGATGTT
>JAFYME010000070.1 GCA_017556765.1 Bacteroidales bacterium | reverse complement strand
TCTGGCATGCAGCGGATGTACGGATCTTCGCCTTTCTGAGACGAGGTCCTCTCTGGTACTTGAAGGCTGGATAGAAGACGGAAAGTTTCCGGTAGTCCTTCTAAGTACTTCGGTTCCTGTAAGTACGGATTCTCAGAATCTTGAGTCTTTGCAGGACCATATCGTCAGATGGGGTAAGGTCACCATATCTGACGGAGAAAAGGAGGTCATTCTTACAGGAGGACCAGACAGCAGGTTTATTCCTCCGTATTCATATACCACAACAAGGATACGTGGTCAGGCTGGCAAGACCTATACTGTCAAGGCTGAATATGACGGTCATGTAGTCACATCAAGTACCGTCATACCAGATCGAAAAGAGCTTGAATATATCCGTGGCGAGGAGGTCATGCCAGGAAAATACAGAATCGTTGCTGGTCTGAAAGATGATCCGTCCAGGAAGGACTATTATAAGTTCTTCGTGAGAAGAGTCGGAAAAGACAGCACGTATATGTCATCGTTTCTGGGTCTTGTGAATGATGAAGTGCTTGGTGATGGTGTGAGTGAGATCGCAGTTTATAATGGAATGAGCGTGCGTGAAAACGAATTAAATCAATATTTCGAGGCAGATGATATCGTGGATGTACGACTCAGTACCCTTGATGAAGCGTCATGGAAATATTGGAGTGATTTTGAAGAGATACAATCCCTGGCCCGTAATCCTTTCTTTCCGGTTTCCAATGCCATCAAGTCAAACGTGACAGGAGGCCTTGGATATTGGGCAGGTTATGGATCATCTTACTACCATGTATCGATGAATGAGTGATTATTGCTGGCCCGTAATCCATTGAACCACAATAAAATAGCAAACCCGCGTGCTGCACTTTGGCGGCACGCGGGTTTGCTATTTTATTGATACTCAGGAAATTGTCCGCCAATAATGTCGGGCAACCCTGGACGTTAGTTCTTCAGACAGCGGACCGGAAGGGCTACTGCCGGGTTGAACTCGGAAACTGTGATGAAGTTCTGAGAGTCTGACCAGATCCTTACAGGGATGCCGAAGTCCACTCCCATGCCTGTCATCGCGACTGCAGCGCTGCTGCTCCACCATCCGGCGCTGTAACATGCATGCATCCATACATCCTCGCCGGAATTTACCGAACATGCACGGAAGCCGAGCGGTTTGCCGTTGAACTTCGAAGCATTGTTGGTTGACGGGTCATATGCCACCCATGTAGGCAGAGGCTCGATCTCGGTCATCTCAGGCATGATCCACATGTCTGTAGAGGCCAATGCCTTGCCGAGCGCCGTCTCGTCTACTGTGCCGTCATCCAGCTTGGCTGCCATGCCGGCCTTCAGAAGGAACTGTGCAAGTGCGTCCCATTCTGCCTGTGAAGGAAGGTGCCATCCGTCAGGACATACGCCCTGCACCATGCGGTCTTCGCCAACAGTCACAAGCTCTTCCTCCTGCGTAGCTGCAGGAAGGTTGTAGAACATTCCGTACATATCCACAGACGCGATTCCCAGCTCTGTATCAAGGTCGTTATCAAATATCACATAATAGCGAGGAGAGATCGGAGAAATATCAAAATCCTGTGTTTCTCCCTCTGGAAGATAACGAAGATTTTCCGCCATCCAGACCTGTTCGCCGAGCTTTACTGTGATGTACTCGTTTCCGTCACGAGGGTCGGTCATGGTTCCTTCCTCAGGGAGCAGGCTGATTTCCTCTTTATCCTCTTCCTTTTCTTCATCTTTCTCTTCTTCTTTTCCCTCTTGTTCAGGCTGTTCCGGCTGCGGAACAGGTGCTGGAGCAGGCTTCTCGCATGACGTAAGTGCGAGCGCCAAGGTAAGAAGCAATATATATAGTGCCTTCATGATATGATGCTTAGTCTTTTACGCAACGTACTGAATATCCGCGGCGTTCGTTATAACCTGATTTTGTATATGCGATGCCATACTGAGAGTTGCGGAACTCCACGCATCCGCCGCCATATGTCTGCATGTCGGTAGTCCAGAAGCCGGTGTCATTTCCTGACATTCCGAACGAACCGCTCTGCCAGCATTTTCCAGCAGGCTTCACACAGAATCCAAAGAGGTCGCGAGGACCATATTCAAGATCAGGATTCTCCTCAACCATTTCCGATGCGCTCCAGCCGACCTCTACTCCGGCAAGCGCTGCCCATACATTCTTCATGTTATGGTCGGTTTCATAGCTGCTGTTGAGGCCGGTTACAGGCTCCAGCTGATCTGCTACCCACGCTTCCATGATCTGCCACTCAGCCTTGCTTGGCATGTGCCATCCCTCAGGGCAGGCTCCACGTACGCCGCTTGGAACTGCAGTAGCGTCAAATCCTGTCTTGTCTGTGCATCCGTTGGCTGCAAACCAGTTATAGAGGACTCCATATTCAGTATACTCCTCTTTTGCCTTGGCTTCCGCTACATCATTGCCTTCATAGTTGAGGACGAAATAACGCATTTCAGTGCCGGAGTCGGCCGCTGCAGCAGATGGGTACACCTCAGGAAGCCATGCAAGGTTCTCTGCCATCCATACCTGGCTGCCGAGTGTGACGATCCTGTATGATTTTCCGTCACGGCTGTCGGTCATGGTCTCGTAATCCGGAGTCGGCGGAGGAGTAGGCTCTGCCGGTCTCTTGTGGATCACCTTTGCCTTCGCTGATGCCTTGCCGCCTTCGTTTCCGATTACCTCAAGGGTGATGTGAAGATCTCCCTCGGCAAGACCTTCCGGTGCTGTATAGTCATATGTGAATGGTACAGATGTGACTTCGCTGATTACCTCATCGCCGACAGTGAGGACAACCGACTGCACTTCTCCCTTTGAAAGGACAGCCTCGCCGGAGATTGCGAGCGGTGCGTCAGAAACCCATTCGCTGCCGTCAGCAGGAGCGGTCAGAGTTGCTGTTATTTCCTGAGGGAGCACTACAGGCTCTTCCTCCTTTACCAATGTCACGGTAACCTGATCCTGGTCTTCTGCGCCTTTGTCACCGGTTACAGTCAATGTTACGGTAAGGCTTCCAGCTTCCTGACCTTCGTTGAATGTGTATGTGTAAGAGAATGGTACTGAAGTTATTTCGTTGATCACGTCTGTTCCGACCTTAAGTGTTACGCTTGATATCTCTCCCACATTTACCATGGCGTTTCCTGCGATCTCGAAACTGCCGTCAGCAAGATCGATTTCGGTGTTGGCTTCAGGAGCAGTAAGGGTACAGATGAGCGACTGCTTGGTCTGATCCGGTTCCGGAGTTGTGTTGTTGCATCCTGCCAGAAATACCAGCAAGATAGAAAGAAGGGATAACTTTTTCATATTCGTTGTATTGTTGTTTAAATTATTATTCATTTGGAAGGAAGCCCTTTTCGATGAGCTTTTCTGCGATCTGGACTGCGTTGGTTGCGGCACCCTTGCGGAGGTTGTCGGCTACGCACCAGAAGTTGAGGCCGTACTTTACTGAAGGGTCGCGGCGGATACGTCCTACGAATACGTCGTTCTTGCCCCATGCGAAAAGCGGCATAGGGTAGACATTGTTTGCAGGGTCATCCTGAAGGGTCACGCCTGGAGTCTCCTCCATCATCTTGCGTACATCCTCAAGAGTGAACTCCTTCTCGAACTCGAGGTTGATCGACTCCGAGTGACCACCCTGAACAGGTACGCGGACAGTTGTAGGAGATACTCCGATACTGTCGTCTCCGAAGATCTTATGAGTCTCGTTGACCATCTTCATCTCCTCCTTTGTGTATCCTGTCTCAAGGAATGAGTCGATGTGAGGGAGGATGTTCTGGTCGATAGGATGTGGGTATACAGCGTCATATTCGCCCCACTTTCCGCCTGCACGCTCTGCTGTCATCTGGTCCATGGCCTTATAGCCTGTACCTGTAACTGACTGATATGTAGATACTACGATACGCTTGATCTTGTATGCCTTATGCAGAGGCCAGAGCGGAAGAAGCATCTGGATTGTCGAGCAGTTAGGGTTTGCTATGATCATGTCTCCTTCCTCGATCACGTCTCCGTTCACTTCAGGAACAACGAGCTTCTTGGTCGGGTCCATGCGCCAGTGTGAAGAGTTGTCTACCACGCGTGTGCCGACTTCCGCAAACTTGGGAGCGAGCTCTGCAGATGTGCTTCCGCCTGCAGAGAAGAGAGCGAGGTCGGGGCGTGCAGCGATCGCATCCTCAGCGCTCACTACAGTCCATTCCTTGCCCTGGAATGTGATCTTGCGTCCTACTGACTTAGCAGAAGCTACCGGAAGGAGCTCTGTTACAGGGAAGTTCCTCTCAGCGAGAACCTCCAGCATTCTGGTGCCTACGAGTCCTGTGGCACCCACTACAGCTACTTTCATATTTTCTACTTTATTGCTTTATTTGACTTCAATTAACTTATTACTTTTTTAAAGGACGTGCATGCATATGAAAATATGTCCACGTTACCCTTTCCCTAAATCCCTTTCCTCGGGAAAGGGACTTGCCATACCTTTGTTCTAAGCAGGTGGTGTTACGTAAAGTTTTGAGATTCAATGTGTTATACGTTTGTGGGTGGGTGTAAATGACCACCCACGATGCGGTATATTATTGAATGCTAGTGAGTTACATATCACCCTGCTTGCTCGCCCAGACCTTACAGTGCAGCGGCGAGGTCGGCGATGAGGTCGTCTACGTTCTCGATGCCGACGCTGAGGCGGAGCATGTTAGGGTAAACACCTGCCGCTACCTGCTCCTCAGGACTGAGCTGAGAATGGGTTGTCGATGCAGGGTGTACGATGAGCGACTTCGCGTCTCCTACGCTGCCCACATGGAGGATGAGCTCCAGACGGGTCACGAGCGATGCAGCTGCCTCGAAGCCTCCCTTCACGCGGAATGTGAGCACGCCGCCGAAACCATGCTGGAGGTACTTCTTTCCGAGCTCATGGTACTGGTTGCTCTTCAGACCAGGGTAGTTCACGCTCTCGACAGCCGGGTGCTTCTCGAGGAATTCGGCTACTGCAAGCGCATTGTCGCAGCAACGCTCAGCTCTCAAAGACAGAGTCTCAAGACCCTGGAGCATGAGGAATGAGTTGAAAGGAGAAGCTGCAGGTCCGATGTTGCGGAGACCGTCCACGCGTACGCGGCCGGCAAAAGCCTCATCGCCGAACACTTCCTTATATACGAGACCATGGTAGCTTTCAGACGGAGCCGCAAGCAGCGGATACTTCTCTGGAGTCCAGTCGAAGTTACCTCCGTCCACAACAACGCCTCCGAGGGCTGTTCCGTGGCCGCAGATCCACTTTGTCGCAGAATGGATGGAAACATTACATCCCCACTCGAACGGACGGAAGAGGTAACCTCCCATGCCGAATGTGTTGTCCACCATCACGCAGATGCCTCTGCGACGGGCCATCTCCACGATAGGCTCATAATCCGGAATGTTGAACGCAGGGTTTCCGATGTTCTCGAGGAAGAGGGCCTTCGTGCGGCTGTCCACAAGAGCCTCGAGGTCGGCAGCGCTGTCGCTCTTGGCCATGCGTACCTCGATGCCCATGTCACGGAGAGTGATCGCGAACATTGTGAATGTACCTCCATAGAGGAATGGCTGCGCCACGATGTTGTCGCCAGGGCCGCAGATGTTGGTGATCGAAAGGAACACGGCTGACTGGCCGGATGCTGTCGAAACAGCCGCCACACCGCCCTCAAGGGCAGCCATGCGCTTCTCGAACACCTCGTTTGTGGTGTTGGTGATACGTGTATAGATGTTGCCCGGACGCTTGAGCTCGAAAAGCTCTGCTCCGTACTCCATGCTGTCGAATGTGTATGCGGTGCTCTGGTAGATAGGCACTGCAGTTCCCTTTGAAACAGGATCGATCTCCTGTCCGGCTCTTACCTGAAGGGTCTCGAATTTATAGTTTTTCTTTTTCATAGTCAATTACATGATGATATCGTTTAACACTCCTGAAGCAGTCTGGTATGCTCCTGCACCGGCTCCCTGAACAACCAATGGTGAAGGGTAGAAGTCGGTCTGGATGATCGCGCAGTTGTCTGTGCCGCTGAGGGTGAAGAGAGGGTGTGACTCGTCTACATTTTCAAGTCCGATCTTTGCTCTGTAACCGAGATCCGAAGCATCGTCCTTGACAAGAGAAGCCACAAAACGCTGTCTCAGGCCCTTGGAAGCCGCTTCATTGTAGCGGGCTGCGAACACTTCCTCGTTTTCGGCAAGCTTTGAATAGAATGCATCGACATCTCCCTCGAAGAACTCCTCGCCGAGGATAGGGGATACCTGTACATCCTTCTCGTCAAGCGGAACTCCAGCCTCACGCGAGAGGATGAGGAGCTTGCGGAGAACGTCGCGTCCGCTGAGGTCGAGCCTTGGGTCCGGCTCTGTGTATCCTGCGTCCTGAGCTCTTCTGACAACCTCTGCGAATGTACCGCCCTCGCCTCCTGCGTAGTTGCTGAAGATGTAGTTTAGGGTACCGCTGAGCACTGCCTCGATGCGTATGATCTCGTCACCGCTGTGGACGCTGCGTGAGATGGATTCGAGGATAGGAAGGGCTGCGCCTACCGTAGTTTCATAACGGAGAGTTGCTCCGATCTCGATGGCCGCCTCCTTCAATGCCGCATACTGTTCGTATGGCAATGAGAATGTGATCTTGTTGCATGCGACTACCGAATATCCTCTCTTGAAGAGGTTCATGTACTTGAATGCTATGTCAGCGGAAGCTGTGCAGTCTACGAATACCGAATTCTCGAGCGAGAGGGTCGCGAGCTGTGTGAAATATGCCTCGTCAGCCGCGCTGATGCCGTTTTCAAGATGTCCCTTTATGTCGTTCATGTCAAGGCCGTTCTTGTCAACGATGAATTTGCGGCTGTTTGAAAGTCCGCAGATGCGCAGACGCCGTCCGGTGCGTGCCGCGATCTTGTCCCTGTTCTTTGCTATGATGTCGACAAGGGCTCTTCCGACTGTTCCGAACCCTGCGATGAAGAGGTTGATGTCCTTTCCGCTTCTCTTGTCGAAGAATTCGTTGTGGATAGTCTTGATCGCTCCCTCCGCGTCCTCAGATGAGATGATCACGGAGATGTTCCTCTCAGACGATCCCTGTGCCGTAGCTCTTACCGGAATGCTGTTGCGTCCGAGGGCCGCCAGCATTCGGCCTGTCGCTCCTGTCTGGTTCAGCACGTCGTCTCCTACCAGACATACGATCGAGAATCCCTTCTCAACCTTCAGCGGGTTCAGCTTGCCCAGCGAGATCTCATAAGCGAAGCACTTGTCGGCTGCCTCACGCGCCTTCTCCGCATCCTTCTCGGACACGGCGATACACATTGTGTGTACTGAAGAAGCCTGTGTGATGAGGATTATGTTTATGTCGTTCTGGCTCAATGTCTCGAAAAGACGGCTGGAGAAACCGGGGATTCCGACCATTCCGCTTCCCTCGAGGCTCAGAAGGGCGATGTTGTCAGAGTTTGATATGCCGATGAGCTTGTCCTTGCTGCGAGGCGGATGCTTCTCGATCAAGGTTCCATGAGCCTGCGGATCGAATGTGTTCTTTACATAGATAGGAATTCCCTCTGCCACAACCGGCTGAATAGTAGGAGGATAGATCACCTTTGCTCCGAAGTGCGAAAGCTCGAGGGCTGCCTTGTACGAGATGTTGCTGATGGTGTGGGCAGTCGGAACGACCTTAGGATTCGAGGTCATCATGCCCGGTACGTCAGTCCAGATCTCGAGTACGCGTGCCTTGCAGCCAACGGCGTAGAGCGATGCGGTATAGTCAGAACCACCGCGTCCGAGGGTCGTTGTGCGGCCCTGCTTGTCCGAGGCGATGAAGCCCGGAAGCACGAAGAGCTGGGTGATAGGATTGTTCTCCACCATCTCGTTCACCCTGTAGTATGTCTTCTGGATGTCTACGACGTTCTTGTCACCCTTCGCTACTGTACGGATGATCTGACGTGAGTCGATCCATTTGGTGGCGATGCCTATTGAAGCGAGCTTCGTAGCGAGAATCTTGGTCGACCATAGCTCGCCGAAGGACTGGATCGCGTCGAGGCTGGCAGGGGAGAGCTCTCCGAGGAGATACACGCCCTGAGTGATGCTTCTGAGCAGATCGAAGAGACCGTCGCACACTTCGAGCGACTCCTGCTGCTTCTCGCGCGGAAGGAGTTCGTCGATTATGTCGTGATGCTGCTTCTGGAGTCCGTCGATGAGGGTCTTGTAGCTCTCGTCGCGCTGTGAAGCGAGGGTTCCGATCTTTATGAGTGTGTCGGTACATCCGCTGATGGCAGAAGATACGAGGATTGTCCTGTCGCGATCGACCGCATTGACTATGATGTCGATCACTTTCGCCATGTTCTGGGCGTTTGCTACGGATGAGCCGCCGAATTTTAATACCTGCATATCGATGTTATGGTAATAATGGTTTTATAATCTTAGTAAGCTGGTCGTTTTCAAGGAGGAATCCATCATGACCGAACTTTGAGGTTATTTCGTGGTACACTGCTCCCGGCACATTTGCGGCGATGAGCTTCTGCTCCTCGACCGGGAAAAGCCTGTCGCTGTCGATACCGATCACGGTACATTCTGTCCTTATGCTACCGAGCGCTTTCTCGACTCCTCCGCGTCCGCGTCCGACGTTGTTGCTGTCTACCGAACCGCAGAGGTAGTAGTATGAATATGCATCGAAGCGGTCAGAAAGCTTCTTTCCCTGATATCTCTGGTACGATCCCGCCCTGTCTGCGAAAAGGCAGTCTTCATCCTTCTCCCACTGGGTCGCGTTGTATCCCTCGTAGCTTCTATATGAGATCAAGGCGATGCTTCGCGCGCATCTCAGACCTGTTTCTCCGCCTTTGAGGGAAGCGCATTCGCGGAATGTTGGGTCTGCCTCAAGAGCCATACGCATTGATTCGTTAAATGCTGTCAGCCATGGTGTTACGCGTACTCCGCATGCTATGTACACCGCTCTTTTGATGACCTCCGGCCTCATGACCGACCACTCCACAGACTGGAATCCTCCGATTGATCCTCCGACCATGAAGTCGATGTGCTCTATCCCGAGATGTTCGCGGACGAGGTCATTCGCACGGACGATGTCACGTACCGTGATGCGAGGGAAGTCGAAATAATACGGACTTCCTGTCTCCGGGTTGATGGTTGAAGGACCTGATGAACCGTATGCGGATCCGAGCATGTTGGCGCATACGACGAAATATTTCTCGGTGTCAAAAAGCTTTCCGGGGCCTACGAGTTCCGGCCACCAGTCCTCCGCGTCCGAGTTTGCGGTAAGGGCGTGGCAGATCCATATGACCTTGCGCTGATCGTCCTTCTGCCACTCTCTCTCCGAGCAGTGATAGACGACTTTGAGACCCTCGACGCTTCCGCCTGCCTCGAACTCGAAAATATCCTTATGTATGTATTCCTTTCTTATCATATAATCAATCGGTTAGCCGATTCTGAAAAAACGTGCAAAGATACTATTTTTCTTCCTTAAAAGGCCTGCAAAGATGGTATATTGGAATAATATATGCAACCTTTCTGAAATATTCGGTAAAATATTCTAAATTTGCTGAAATAACGGCAGAATACAGAATAATATTCTGCAAAAAGCTTATTTTGAACATGGAAACATTGGATAGAACCGATATTCTGATACTTCGCGAACTGCAGAAGGACGCAAAGCTGACCACCAAGGAGCTGGCGGCAAAGGTGAACCTTTCTCCGTCTCCTGTCTTCGAGAGGCAGAAGAGGCTGGAAAAGGAAGGGTACATAAAGAAATATGTAGCGGTAGTCGACCCCATAAAGGCCGGTAACGGCATCATGGTCCTGTGCAACGTGCGTCTGAAGCATCACAGCAAGGAATTCAGCCGTCAGTTCACATCGGTGATTGCTGAAATAGACGAGGTTGTGGAATGTTTCAACACATCTGGAGACTATGACTATCAGCTGAAGATCTATGCCCGCAGCATGCAGGATTATCAGGAATTTGTGCTCGGAACCCTCGGAGATCTCGACTGCATCGGCTCCCTGCACAGTATCTTCGTGATCGGAGAGGTTAAAAATACGTTAAGTGTGCCCTTAAAGGCATAAATCTCATCTGCAAAATCTTTATCTTTGCAACCTTTTCTAAACATCGGCATATGATAGCAACCCTTATAATCTTATTCATATCGGCCATCCTCTTTGTAAGCGGCAAGGTCCGCTCCGACCTGGTGGCCCTGTGTGCCCTTCTGGCTCTTCTTCTGTGCCAGATTCTTGAGCCTTCCGAGGCTCTTTCGGGCTTCTCGAATACGACAGTGATCATGATGATAGGTCTTTTCATCGTCGGCGGAGGTATCTTCCAGACCGGTCTGGCAAAGATGATCGGAAGCAAGGTGATGACCCTTGCGGGAAACAGCGAGCTTCGTCTCTTCCTCCTCGTGATGATAGTGACATCGGCGATCGGAATGTTCGTCAGCAACACAGGTACAGTGGCCCTGATGCTTCCTATCGTGGTAAGTATGGCCGCAGCTGCAGGCTCATCTCCTCGCCGTCTGCTCATGCCTCTTGCATTTGCCAGCAGCATGGGAGGTATGATGACCCTCATCGGTACGCCTCCGAACCTTATCGTGAGCGACACCCTCGCGTCGGCCGGTTTCGAGCCCCTCGGATTCTTCTCGTTCCTGCCAGTGGGTCTGGTGACGCTTCTTGTGGGTATTCTTTACATGCTTCCGGCGACAAAGATGCTTACCTCGAAAGAGAAGGAGAAGGAAGGCAAGAAAGGAGGTAAGTCTCTGAAGGAGCTGGTGAAGGAGTATGGCGTGACTGAAAACCTTTTCCGTGTACATATCAAGAGCCATGATTCGAAGGCAATCGGACAGACCGTCGTGGATCTGAACATCTATAGGGAATACGGGATTAATGTGCTCGAGCTCAGACGAAGTACAGGTCAGAACCGCTTTGTACGTACTGTCAATCAGCAGCTTGCGTCACCGGATCTCGTTCTGAAGCAGAATGATGTGCTTTACCTTTCGGGTGAGCCCGAGATGATCACGAAATTTGCCGAGGACTATTCGCTCCGACTTCTTGACAAGCATACGGATGAGATCGACGGCAGCTCTTCAAATGCTTCCATGGACTTCTTCGACATCGGAGTTGCGGAGATTCTGATCATGCCTTCGTCTTCGATGATCAACCGTACGATCATAGAAGCCGGATTCCGAAGCAAGTTCAGCGTCAATGTGCTGGGTATCAGAAGAAAGAAAGAGTATATATTGAACGACCTCGGAGAGGTCAAGATGCATGACGGTGATGTGCTTCTGGTTCAGGGCGCATGGAAGGATATCGCCAGGATGAAGAGCGAGTCGACCAACTGGGTGGTTCTGGGAGAGCCTCTTGAGGCAGCTTCCAAGGTGACCCTTGACCATAAGGCTCCGATTGCTGCGGCGATCATGATCGCGATGATCGTGATGATGGTAGTGGACGGAATTCCGGTCGCTCCGGTTACATCTGTGCTTCTGGCTGCGGTGCTGATGGTCATAACAGGATGCGTGCGTAGCGTAGAGGCGGCGTACAAGACCATCAACTGGCAGACCATCGTGCTTTTTGCCGCTATGCTCCCTATGTCCATAGCCCTCGAGAAGACAGGAGTTTCAGAGATGATTTCAAACGGCATCGTGACAGGTCTCGGCGGCAGCGGCCCGCGTCTTCTCCTTGCGGGAATCTATGCGGCGACGTCGGTGATGACCATCTTCATCAGCAACACCGTGACGGCCGTCCTCATGGCTCCGATCGCCCTCCAGTGCGCCATGCAGATAGGTGTGAGCCCGGTTCCGTTCATGTTTGCAGTGACCGTGGCGGCCAGCATGTGCTTCGCTTCGCCGTTCTCGACTCCGCCTAATGCCCTGGTGATGTCGGCCGGACAGTATACATTCATGGACTATGTGAAGGTCGGCCTCCCGCTTCAGATATTGATGGGTGTGGTGATGGTCTTCGTCCTTCCGATGTTCTTCCCTTTCTAAAACAGGAGGGCGATAATCAATTGTCACTCAGTGAATTATAAAAACCGCTTGCTATCCCAGGGACGGCAAGTGGTTTTTGTATGTTGCTGATGATCAGCAGGTTGTGATCTGCTGTTATGACGCGGATTATTCAGCCTTCTTGCAGCAGCATCTGCAGTCGCTGCCGAGGCACTTCCAGACTACTGCGCTGAGGGCTGCTCCGAGGAATGGAGCCACGATGAAGAGCCAGAGCTGCTGAAGAGCCTGTCCGCCTGCGAAAAGAGCTGGACCGACGCTGCGAGCTGGGTTCACAGATGTACCTGTGATAGGAATGCATACGATGTGAACGAGGACGAGTGTGAGGCCGATTGCGAGACCTGCGAAGTTGCCTGCACCTTTCTTCTCGTCTGTAGCTCCGAGAACCACGAGAACGAATACGAATGTGAATACTACCTCAGCGATGAGTGCCTGCCACATTTCGCCTGCGTCGAAGGTGTTTGCTCCTGTAGCTGTACATCCTGCGTCATTTGCACCTGTCGATGTGAGGGCGAAGAGGATGGCTGAACCGATGATGGCTCCGATCACCTGGAATACCATGTACATACCTGCGTCCTTACCGCTCATACGGCCGGACATCCATACGCCGAGAGTGATTGCAGGGTTGATGTGGCATCCTGAAATGCCGCCGATGCAGTAAGCCATTGATACAACAGAGAGACCGAATGCGAGAGCTACGCCGATTGTTCCGACGCCCGCTCCACATGCTGCAGCTGCGCCTCCCGCCATGACAGCGCTACCGCAGCCCATAAGTACGAGAACCATAGTTCCCACCATTTCAGCTAAATACTTTTTCATGATTCTTTAGTTTAGGGGTTAATATGTAAATCTATCTGGATGCTTTGTCCGGCTCGACATGGATGTTCATCTGGGTCTCCTTTCCGAATTTTGCTGTCAGCGCTTCCTCCACATTTGTCGCTATGTCATGAGCTTCCACGATACTCATTGACGGGTCTACGACTATGTGGGCATCTATGATGAACGATATTCCGTTTCGGCGGGTCTTGAGTTCGTGGATGTCACTCACGCCCGGCACCTCGGAGGCCGTCTTTATTATCTCATTCTCAATGTCTTCCGGGAGTGATGCTTCAAGCAGTTCAGCCAGGCTCGGGATCGCTATCCTGATAGCTGTGACGGCGATGACCACACTTATGACACATGCGGCTATAGGGTCGAGCATTGTCCATTCGTGTCCGAGGATGATAGCTCCTCCGATACCGATGAGCGAGCCGATCGAGGAGAGGGCGTCGCTTCTGTGGTGCCATGCATTCGCTATGACTACAGTGCTGTTGGTCCTCTTGCCGACTTTTGCCGTCCACTGGTACAGGATCTCTTTCGCTATTATGGATACCACAGCGGCGATAAGGGCTATGTAGCCGGGCTCAGGCAGTGTTTCTCCCGTCGCAATGTCAACGATGCTTTCGACTCCGCTGCTCATGAGCTTGTACGCGACAACGGTCAGTATCACGCTGACTATCAATGTCGCCATGGTCTCGAACTTTCCATGTCCGAATGAGTGTTCCCTGTCCTTGTCCTTTGAAGAGATGTGTGTGAAGACGAGTACGACCAGGTCGCTCAGCAGATCGGACAGGGAGTGCACTCCGTCAGCGACCATGGCTGCGCTCCTTCCGAATATTCCGGCCAGCAGCTTCGCTACGGTCAGTAAGATGTTCACCACCGCACCCCAAAGGGTCACATTCCGTATCTGTTTCTCTCTATCTTCCATTGCTTATAGTCACCTTACAAATATAGTGAATTCATTGGCCTCTTGTCCTGCTTTTGAGCACGTTTTCGGCTTTTTCGTGCTCGTTTTTGGGGTTTTGCCTTGTTTTGAGCACGTTTTTGCAGATTTTGTGCTCATTTTGAGCGGCTATTTACTTGAACTGCCAAAAATAGCTGTCAGTATGGCCATGTCCATTTTCAGCATACGCTGCAATTGCTTGACTCCGGCGTTGTATTCTCGGTTGAGGTGTCTTGCCAACTCTAACTTTTCGTCTTTCTGGAGCTGTGAAGGGATCCTGCAGTCGTACTTTTTCGAGGATAATGTGCATGCGATTGCAAAGAGATCATCGTCAGTATAGTAGACTTGTTCTCCTATCATTTTAGCGATTTCGTCATAGCTTTCAATGTGCCTGGACACCTTCGTGAAGTAGTGCCTGGCGTCACGGAATAAATTCTCTGCATCATCAATGGCACAGAAGGATAGCGGACATATGTAGTCGTCTACCATGTATAATTCGCTGACATTGTCATGTTTACGGCTTTGGGTAAGGCTTCTGACCTGGCGTGTAGAGACTTTCTTTCTCTGCTCCATGTATCTGGATTTCGCTTCATTGTTGAAGAAATATCTGTTGGCTCCCCATGGGTATGTATATGGACATACGTGACGGTCTGCGATTGAACCGTTGCGGTTGGCGTACGCTATTGCGTTCCTGAGATTCTCCAATGTCTTGATTTCATGAAGCTGCATTGTGAAGCCGCTCAAATCAATGGGATGCATATCATGAGACAAACATCTGCCCATCAGTTTCCTTAGACATTCGAAGAATTCTGCGATGAAATCTCTTTTGCCCGCGATGATTATGTGCAGGTGGTTGTTCATCAGTTCGAATGTCAGGACCTGGATTTCCGGATGAGCCTTGGCGACTATGCCGATAAGATTCATGCCTGTCTTGAATTCCGCATCATTGTGGAAGACAAGCGGATGGTTCTCAGGGGTACACAGGTGATAGACACATCCGAATTTTTCAAAGTAATGTTGACATAGGTTTTCTATGTCGTAAAACGTAGCTCTGTTCATTTCAAAGGCTTATATGCCGGTATGGGTACCGACGTTAAACAATAAGGGTATTGAAATGCGTTCCATAGAAAGGGTGTCAGATACCCGGCCAGAGCGGCCTGCAGAGCTTGCTTTTACATAATCTTACAGGAATCAGCATTATCTGCTCCAAATATAGGAAAATCGTATAGATTCCGGACACGTTTTCCTCGATTTCGTGCTCATTTGAGGGCAAATCGTTGATTTTGAGCACGTTTTCGGCTTTTTCGTGCTCATTTGGGGAGTTTTCCTTTGTTTTGAGCACGTTTTTGCTGATTTTGCGCTCAAGTGGATATGGCTTTGGAACAGGCGGGTCAGCGGGTGAGGGTCAGGAGGGTGATTTCAGGGCGGACTCCTATGCGGGCGGGGAAGATGGTCTCACCGAGGCCCGGGTTCACGTGGAGCGACTGGTCGCTTCTCGTATAAAGTCCTCGGAACTGCTTGAACATGAGGCTGCTGGGGCTCCAGCCAAGGAAGGAGAACTGCATCGCGTGGGTGTGGCCGGAAAGGGTGAGAGGGTAGTTCTGGCCGAGGATTTCAGCTTCCCAATGCATAGGGTCATGGCTCAGGAGGATCCGGAACATGTCTTCAGTGCCTTCAGAAGCCATGTTTAGGTTGCCTTTCGACGGGAAGTGGTGCGATGGCGATGTGTTCTGGACTCCGATCACGGCTATCGAGTCGGTGCCTCTTCTGATGATCCTGTTTTCGTCCATCAGGAGGTCCCAGCCCAAAGCCTCTTCAGCGGAGATCAGTGTCTCCATATGTTTCTGGCGGGCTTCAGGGGTTGCGTCTGAGTACATGCTGTAGTCATGGTTTCCCAAAACGGAGAATATGCCGTCCCGGGCCTTCAGGC
This sequence comes from Bacteroidales bacterium, assembly GCA_017556765.1. Taxonomy (GTDB): domain Bacteria; phylum Bacteroidota; class Bacteroidia; order Bacteroidales; family UBA932; genus Cryptobacteroides. The sequence goes on along the minus strand of JAFYME010000070.1, from coordinate 1,477 downwards.
TGCCGAGTGCATGGGTGTGGCTTTCCAGCTCGTCCGGGGTCATGGTGATGAGGTCGCCGGTGAATGCAACCATGTCCGGTTTAAGCTCGTTTATCTTGTCCATGGCCCTTTGAAGATGCTTCTCGCGGCCGTTGAATGAACGGGCATGGATATCGGAGATGTGGACGATGCGGTAGCCGTCAAAGCTCTCCGGAAGATCAGTTGTCTTGATTGTTATTTCCTTGATTCTGAAACAGTTCCTCTCGATTAGTGATCCGTATGCAATTATGATTGGAGGCAGAAGAAGGGCGAGCAGCCCCCATAGGAATGCCTTCTTGAACGGCAGGCCGAAAATAAGTTTCAGCAGCCCACAGACAGCCAGGTCGGTGATTGTCAGGATGATCCAGCAAAGGAGTATGATCATCAATGTGGAGGAAAGTTCGAATGTCATGATTTTCATTCCAGGAGTATGGTTTCTATAGCTCTCTTCAGTTCAGGTCTCGATGGTGCTCCCGTGATCATCTGAGGGTTCTTGCCTTCAGGCACGAAGATCAGTGTCGGTACGGAATGGATTCCGAATATGGATGCAAGTTCATATTCCTCGTCGATGTTCACCTTATAGATGTCAATCTTGCCTGCATAATCCTCAGAGATTTCTTCGAGGATGGGTGAGAGTCTCTTGCATGGACCGCACCATGGAGCGTAAAAATCTATGATCGCAGGCTTGTCGCCTAAAAACAGCCATTCTTTCGTATTGTTTTCAATGTCAGCGACTTTCTTTATGAAGTCAGCTTTGTTCAAATGTGTTGTTGCCATGATGTTTCTGTTTTAAATGTTTCCGTTTCATCATAGCAAAAACCAAGCAAATGCTTATTAAAGGATGGCGGCTATCTTCGGGATCAGTCCCTCGTCCGCAGGCAGCCATTTTACGGTATGCAGCGTTTCCTTCGTAAGCCATGCCGCCGCTTCGTGCTCGTTCAGACGCATGTCTTTCGAGATCAGGCTGCAGATGAAGCAGTGCATCGTGAGGTGGAAGGCAGGGTAGTCCCATTCGACCGTCTCGAGAAGCTTGCCGACTGTGATTTCCGCCTCCAGTTCCTCTCTGATCTCGCGCTTGAGTGCCTCCTTGGGGCTCTCTCCGGGCTCCATCTTTCCTCCCGGGAACTCCCACCAGCCCTTCCACTCACCGTATCCTCTTTGGGTTGCGAATACCTGGCCGTCCTTTATGATTATTGCCGCTACTACTTCTATTGTCTTCATTTGACTGTATGCTTTTGCCTGTTCCATCCGTGATTTGCCTGATTTTACGGATGGAACTGTAATTTCATATGTCCTCGTCCGTAATTCCGTCGTTTTTACGGATGAGGTGAGTCATTCCTCTTTAGCCGCTTTCCTCACTTTCCGTGGTATCGGGTACATCCTTCGGATCTCCTCCTCCAGCTCTGACCTCCTTTTCATCATCTGCTCCCGCTCCTGCCTCCACGCTTCCCGATCCTTC
>JAFYME010000069.1 GCA_017556765.1 Bacteroidales bacterium | reverse complement strand
GCCTTGATATCGACCAGACATTCATCGCTGCGATCCTGACTATCATCGGTTACGCTATCAACGATACAGTGGTTATCTTCGACCGTATCCGTGAGTACAAGGAGCTTCATCCAAAGGCAGACTTCCGTCAGAACGTGAACGAGGCCCTCAACAGCACTCTCTCACGTACAATGAATACATCACTCACTACTCTCGTGACTATGCTCGCGATCGCAATCTTCGGTGGTGAGGTGATCAGAGGTCTTGCTGTAGCCCTCATCCTCGGTATCGTTATCGGTACTTACGCTTCTATCTTCATCGCTACACCTATCATGTACGATGTGACAATGAAGAGAGCTAAGAAGGAGAACAAGTAATCAAGATTACATATGACAAGATCAGGGTGGCTGCAAAGTCACCCTGATTTTTTGTATATTCGCATGGTACTATCTCCATGATCCTGCGTCATATATGCAAACGGACTTACCATGAAAAGACACATCCTCATAACGCTCATGCTGCTGATATCGCAGATTCTGACGGCTCAGACGACGCTGAAGGACCAGCTGATGGCCGTTCATGAGGCATTCGGGGTCAATTTCGTATATGATTCTTCGCTCGATCTCGAGCAGATTGCCGGTCACGCCGGCAATGACGTCCTGTCGTCCGGTCATTCCCGCTATTCCGATCATTCCGGCTATTCCCGTCATTCCCGACCTGATCGGGAATCCCTCCACGAATGCCTCGATGCCCTCCTCTGCGGCACTGGCATCGACTGGGAGATAAGAAAACGATATGTAGTGCTGACCGGCAAAGGCAAGAAATCAGGATATGCCATTCTCATAAAATCCCAGGTCGACACTCTTGAAGAATCCCGTATCACAGCTCATGCCAGCGATATGGAAAGGCGTTCTTCGACAGGCTTGAAAAGAATAGATTCCCGAGACATCGACAAAGGATTCTCCTTCATGAGCTCCCCCGACCTTATAAAGACGATCCAGAGCCTTCCTGGCGTGGCATCCGGCACCGAACTCCTCTCGGGGCTTTATGTCCACGGAGGCGACGGTTCCGACAACCTCTTCCTGCTTGATGGTGTGCCCATTTATCAGGCAGGACATATGGGAGGATTGTTTTCTTCATTCAATCCCGACATAGTAAAACAGGTCGACTTCTACAAAAGCGGTTTCCCGGCCAGATATGGAGGCAGGCTATCTTCGGTAATAGACTCGAGAAGCAGCACCGGAGACATGTACGAATACCATGGAACCATGTCCATAGGCCTGATAGACGGCCGTGTGCAGCTCGAAGGCCCGCTCGTTCAGGGAAAGACATCCTTCAATCTCGCCCTCAGACGCAGCTGGCTGGACGCTGTGACGCTTCCTGCATTCTCGATAATCAATGCCGGCAAGGAAAACCAGAGACATGACTTCAGATACGCATTCCAGGACTTCAATGCAGTGGTTTCACATCGTTTTTCAGAAGACAACATCCTGGAATTGAAGGCATATTACGGTAAGGACAACCTTCGCATCGACTACATGGTGAGAGATTATAACAGCGATATAGAACGTATGAGTCACCAGTCTTCGGACATGGACATAAGATGGGGCAACTTCCTTACGACTTTGGTTTGGAAAAAGCGTCTTGCTGAAGACCTCGAAATGAACTCTGCGTTATATCACACCCGAGGAACATCAGGTCTGGACATCATCACAAGCTCAAAAGGATGGGATGACCCTGTAGTCGGAACATACGAAGAAGACTATACGTCGCTGACGGCTACAAGCGCCGCAAAAGCGGATTTCACGTATAAAGGCAACAGCGATCTTCTGCTTGACTTCGGAGCGTCATACCAGTTCCACGAATTCGCCCCTGAAAGAAAATTTGCAAACACCTCATGGAGATATGACGGAAGCAAAAGCCAGACAGGAAACTCAGAAAGCTCGTATCAGAACGGTCATGAAGCAGCCATGTATGCCGACGGATTCCTGCGCATGACAGACTGGTTCAGCGTCCACGCAGGGCTCAGATATGTGCTTTTCGGGGTCAAGGACAAGGTCAGACACAGGTTGGAGCCAAGAGTATCTACAAGGTTCGACATAGGCGGAAACGGCCGTCTGGACCTCTCCTACACGGAAATGAACCAGTTCTCCCACCAGATTTCGACTTCATATCTCGATCTTCCGACAGAATTCTGGATGCCTTCTACGCAAAGGCTCGCTCCTATGTTCTCGCGACAGATTGCAGCGGAATACTCGCACCGCTTCCCTTTCGGCATGGACATGAAGCTGGGCGGATGGTACAAGACCATGGACAACCTTACTGAACAATGGAACAGCTACTCGTACATTCCCCCTGTAACCAATTGGGACCAGTCTGTAATAACGGGAAAAGGCCGTTCATATGGACTTGAAAGCGAAGTAGAATATACCGGAAAGAAGCTGTCACTGGCGGCGTATTACACACTTTCATGGAGCGAAAGGCGGTTTGAAGAGCTCTGGTACGAATGGTATCCGGACAAGAATGACAACAGGCACAAGATAAACCTGATGTGCAGCTACCGGTTCTCTGACAGATTCGACGTCTACGCCGGATGGAATTTCCATAGCGGAAACAGAGTCACCGTCGTCAGCTACAAGGACGACAGATACGGTACCATAATCTACCGTTTCGGAAGCCCGAACAATATGAGACTTCCTGATTATCACAGACTTGACATAGGCCTCAACTTCCGAAGGACAACACGCAAGGGAAACCAGAGCATATGGAACCTGAGCGTCTACAATGCCTACTGCCGAATGAACGCTATGTTCGCCCAGATGCAGATATTTACAGACTCGGACCGAAGCGTCTCGTATGGTCTGGTTCCGATCATACCGTCATTCAGCTACACATTGAAATTCTGACACCATGAAAAGATTCATCTTCATAATATCCATCCTCATAATGATATCGGCATGCGAGGCCCCTCTGGACTACAGCAGGATCGACAGCAAGGAATGCATATTCGTCGAGACATTGATCGGCAACACTCCGGCTGCAGTCATAACGGCCGAGGTAGTCATCCCTATGCACAGCGAAGATTACGACAAGTGCAAGCGGGACGTATCCGTGTATGGAACTATAGGAGGTAGGCCGATAAAGTTCATTGACCAGGATCAGTATTCACAGGGCGGAATGTTCACTCATGAGATCCATCCGGGAGAGAAGATAGAGATAACGGCATGGGCAGAGGGAATAGACAAGGTACATGCTGAAACCACGGTACCTGAAGAAATCCGTCTGAAAAGCTGCAGGATGACAAGCAGGGACGAAGATTTCATCACTTTTGAGATCGTATATGAAGAAGACCAGGAAGACGAGGGATTCTACGGCATCAAATTCAAGGACATAAGGATATCCGAGGCTCCCGGAATCATCCTGTCCGAAAGTTATGACATGGTCATATCCGGTTCCCTGTTCGGAGATATCCTGATATGGGACAGGCACAGGGCAAGAAAAGAAGGCAACACAGTCACATTCAGGACATCGGTTGACGTCCGTTCCGGAGGCAAAGACAGCTATGACGTGACACTATACCGCCTGTCACCGGAAACATTCCATTACCTCAGAGGACTATACATCAAGACAACCAACTTCCCTTCTACGGGAATGGGAACACCGGCATTCACCTATTCCAACATAATCGGAGGAACGGGCATCGCAGGCAGCTTCTGGGCGACAGACACGACAATGAAACTGGAGAAGTAACACAATGAAACACAAGCTATTATATATCATGCTCATTCTGATATTCCCGCTTCATGCATCCGCACAGCCGGGAATAAGGATCGGTTATACCAACTCGACCCATGTGCTGCGTACAGACCAGGAGAAGGAGAAGATGAGCGCGGACGGCATGACCGCCGGACTCACATACGACTTCAGGCTGCACAAGGACACATACCTGCGTACCGGGCTCATGTACGGTTTCCAATGGTACAGCGACAGCTACAGTCAGGATGTATCCCTTGGACCTGACAAGACAAGCGGCATCAATGCAAATGAACATCTTATCGAACACAACCTGCATCTTCCCGTATTCCTGCGTCATGAAATAGAGATGATACCTCAGATCCTCAGCTTCACCATGTCGCTCGGCCCGACGATATCATACGGATTGTCATCAGAGACAGAGATAGCCATGTTCGGAGCCCTGGACGCCGGATTCAGGTATGACAACTACAACGGAAATATGGAATACACTTATTTTCCATATGACGATGCGGTCAAGGAAGTCATGAATGAAGAATTCCGCAAGGCGGCCATGCTTCAGAAAAGGATTGACCTTAGTATGGGAGGAAGCATAGGACTGAACATTATCAGACAGATAGAGCTGGAGATAGGATATGACCTCGGTCTTATGAACAGATACCGTGATCAGAAGGACATGTTCTACCGTAGAAACAGCTTCCGTTTCACCCTCTCTTATATCTTCTGACCTTCTTGATTGATACGGGCTTTTTGCATATCTTTGTCCTCCTTAAAATCCAGAGATATGTCCTTCGTCCACCTTCACGTCCATACACAATATTCCATCCTTGACGGCCAATCTGCTATCAGTGACCTCTTTGCGCGTGCAAAAGAGCTCGAAATGCCCGCCCTGGCCATCACAGACCATGGAAACATGTATGGTGTCAAGGAGTTTCTCAAGGTGGCGAAGAAGTTCCCCGAGGTCAAGCCGATCATCGGCTGCGAGATCTATGTGACCAAGCACTACGACCACAAGCTCAAGGACAAAGACCACAGAGGATACTACCACCTCATCCTCCTGGCAAAGGACTACAACGGCTACAAGAACCTCATGAAGATCGTCTCTACAGGTCATATCGAGGGTAAATACTACGAGAAGCCGCGCGTCAGCCATGAGATAGTGGAGAAGTATTCCGAAGGACTCGTATGCTGTTCGGCATGTATCGCGGGAGAGATCCCGAGAGCGATCATAGCCGGAGACATGAAGGGTGCGGAAGAAGCTGTCATGTGGCACAAGAAGGTCTTCGGAGACGACTTCTACCTCGAGGTGCAGCAGCACAAGACCGAGATTCCGGGACAGTCGCAGGAGGTGTATGAACATCAGATGGTAGCCAACGAGGGAATCTTCCTTCTGGCCGAGAAGACCGGCACGAAGGTCGTCGCTACAAACGACGTCCACTTCGTACGCAAGGAGGACGGCCCGGCCCACGACCGACTTATCTGCTTGACTACCAACACATTCGTAGACGAGCCGGACAGAATGAGATATACCCAGCAGGAGTACCTCAAGACTGAGGAAGAGATGCTGGACATGTTCTATAAGCATCCCGAAACCCTTGCCAACACCCTCGAAGTAGCGGAGAAGATCCAGAACTACAAGGTCGACAAGGACCCTATCCTTCCGAAGTTCGACCTTCCGGAGGAATTCATGGCAGACATCGACAGGTATCTTGAAGAATACAAGGGAATCATCGACGAGGGACGCTGCGACAAGAACGGAAACGAGCGAGGCGAGGAGTTCTGCAACTCTGTCGCATACCTCTGCCATCTGACATACAAGGGAGCTCACTGGAGATACGGCGAGACTCTGTCAGACGTTCAGGCCGAGCGTATCGAGTTCGAGCTCAAGACCATATGCAAGATGGGATTCCCGGACTACTTCCTTATCGTCTAGGACTTTATCGCTGCAGCACGAAGCGAGGGCATCTCTGTAGGCCCAGGTCGTGGTTCCGCAGCAGGATCGGCAGTAGCTTACTGCTTGAAGATCACCAATATAGACCCTATCAAATATGACCTCCTCTTCGAGCGATTCCTGAACCCTGACCGTATCAACATGCCCGATGTCGACATCGACTTCGACGATGACGGCCGCTACCGCGTATTCCAGTACATCGAGGAAAAATACGGAAAGGAGCAGATCTCGCATGTGATCACATACGGTACAATGGCCGCGAAATCGGCCATCAAGGACGTTGCACGCGTGAGCCGTATGTCCATAGACGAGTCCAACAGGCTCACCAAGATGGTGCCGGACAAGCCTTTCGAGGCGACTGTCGTTGAAGACGGAAAGAAGGTCACCAAGGAGTTCAAGCCGAAGCTCGCTAACTGTCTCAAGTACGGCGAACTGAAGGACGAGCTTGAAAACGGAAACGAACAGACAAAGGAGGTGCTTACATACGCAGGAAAGCTCGAGGGCTGCATCCGCCAGACCGGAGTCCACGCCTGCGCGATGATCATCGGAAGAAGCAACCTTACCGAATACATACCTATCTCGATCGCTAACGACAAGCTTACCGGAGAGGAAGTATGGGTGTCGCAGTATGACGGCCATTATATCGAGGAGGTAGGAATGCTCAAGATGGACTTCCTTGGCCTCAGGACCCTGTCCATCATCAAGGAGTGCCAGGCCAACATCAAGAAGCGCCACGGCATCGAATTCGACATTGAGAAGATCGACATAAACGACCCGCTGACATACGAGCTGTACAGCCGCGGAGACACCACGAGCGTGTTCCAGTTCGAGTCGCCGGGCATGAAGGAATGGCTCATAAAGCTCCAGCCGACCCGTTTCGAGGACCTCATCGCGATGAACGCCCTCTACCGTCCGGGCCCTATGGACTACATCCCTGACTTCGTAGAGCGAAAGCAGGGACGCCAGCCTATCGTATACGACCTTCCCGAGATGGAGGAAACACTTCAGGACACATACGGCATCACTGTATATCAGGAGCAGGTGATGCTTCTGTCGCGTAAGCTCGCTGACTTCACGAGAGGTCAGGCGGATACCCTCCGTAAGGCCATGGGTAAGAAGCTCAAGGACGTCCTCGACGGCCTCAAGGGCCTTTTCATCGAGGGAGGAACCAAGAACGGACATCCTCAGGACATGCTCGAGAAGATCTGGGCAGACTGGGAGAAGTTCGCTTCATATGCCTTCAACAAGTCGCACGCGACATGCTATGCATGGGTGAGCTACCAGACAGGATGGCTCAAGGCCCACTACCCTGCCGAGTTCCAGGCGGCCAACCTTACCAAGAACCTCTCCAACATGGAGGAGATCAAGAAGATCATGGACGACTGCAAGAAAAACGGCATCAAGGTGCTCAATCCGGACATCAACGAGTCCGATGCACGCTTTACCGTGAACAAGCAGGGAGAGATCCGCTTCGGACTGGGAGGAATCAAGGGATTCGGAGACAACATCGTGCGCGCAATCCTCGCAGAACGCGAGGAAAACGGCCTTTTTGAGGACATCTATGACTTCGTGGAGCGTATGTCCGGTATGGTCAACAGAAAGGCTTTTGAGGCCCTTCTGTTCTCCGGAGCGTTCGACAGCTTCGGCATCTGCCGCAAGCAGTTCACCCTTCCAAGCAAGTCGGGAGACACATTCCTGGACACACTGCTCAGATACGGCGAACTTTATAAGAAGGACAGCATGGAAAGCGCCGTGTCACTCTTCGGAGAAGTCGAGGAACTCAAGCCCGAGAGACCTGAGATGCCTCCTATGACAGGAGAGGACGACATCCTTGAAAGGCTTCAGATGGAGAAGGAGCTTGTCGGAATGTACCTTTCGTCACATCCTCTGGACCAGTATGCATTCGAGCTGGAGAACTTCACCACATGTCAGGTGGGAGAGCTCGACGCCCTCGTGAGCGAATGCGAAAGCAAGAAGATCAAGCAGAAGGCCAACATAGCCGGATTCATCATCTCGACCCAGCAGATGACGACAAAGACCGGACGTCCATGGTCAAAGACCGTGATCGAGGACTTCAGCGGAAGCTATGAGATCGCCCTTTTCGGAAAGGACCATGAGAACTTCATGAGCTACATGCAGCTCCATAATGCGATATTCATCGAGGGAGAGATCGAGGAGAAATACTACATAAAGCCGGAGGAGAAGGCTCAGGGCAAGACCTCGCCGTATGCATTCAAGGTAAAGAAGGTATCACTTCTTGGAAATGTGACGGACATGTTCGTAAAGGGCTTCGCCATAAGCATATCGACCCCTATGCTGACACCTGAGTTCCGCGACAGCCTCGTGAAGATGATAAAAAGGAACAAAGGCAGCGTTCCGCTGACAATGTTCCTTTATGATCCGGAAAAGAAATGGAATATCGAATTCCTTTCACGAAAGTTCCGCGTAGCCGTGACCGCACCGTTCATTGAAGAACTTACAAGGATGCAGATCCGCTACAGCGTACTTAAAAAATAAGTCTTGCGAAGATAGGATAGTGGTCAGAAATGAACTTCCTGTCTTCGTATCTTTTTGTAACGGTCTGATATTCAGGACATGAGCTGAAGCCTGAGACGTAGATATAGTCGATCATGGTACTGCTCTTTCCCCAGCCGTTGTAAGTCGCATGGTCGTCGGTCTTTTCGGCGATATTTCTCGCGCTCTGCATACGTGCGTCAAGGTCTTTGAGGGCAGGGTTTTTAGGCTCGATGTTGAAATCGCCTGTAAGGACCATAGGAAGGCCGTCGGGATTAATTTCTGCGATCCTGTCCACGATGAGCTTGAGACCGTTCTTCTGGGCCTCGGTACCCTTGTGGTCAAGGTGTGTGTTCACAAAATAGAACTTCTTTCCTGTCTTCTTGTCCTTCATAAGGGCCCATGTAGCTGTTCTGAAACATTCTGCGTCCCATCCCTTAGAAGGCTTTTCAGGAGTATCCGAAAGCCAGAATGTGCCCCATTTGAGCATTGAAACAGTCTTCTTGTTCCAGAAGATGGACATGTGTTCGCCCTCCTTCTTTCCGTTTTCACGGCCTACTCCGACGCTCTCATATCCGCACATCTCCTCTATGTAACGTACCTGATATTCAAGAGCTTCCTGCACTCCGAACACGTCAGGCTTCTGATCCTCAAGCATTTTTCCCGTCGCGGTATATCTCAAGGCCCATGAATTGGTGCCATCCTGAGCCGAGCCAAGACGGATATTGTATGACATGACCTTCAGGCCTTCGCTTTCCTGGGCCTGAAGCAATGGCAGCGACATGATCATCGCCGCAGCAAGCATGAAAATCTTCTTTATCATATGCATGTGATATTATCTTTCAAAGATAATGTAAAAATACTATTTTTGCATAAATACTTTTAAAGACATGGCAGAAGAAACATTCTCAGACCTCGGCAGAGTCGAGGCGATAGCAAAGCTGTACGAAGGTACACCATACAAGCCGTTCCAGAGCAGCTGGTTCGAGTCGGAAGGAAAATGTTACGTGACATCTCATGCGCGTACATTCATCGAAGGCATCGATTTCGACCTCGTGTATTTCCCTCTGAAACATCTCGGCTACAAATGCGTGACAGCAGTGACCGGAGAGCTTTATGCGGAGTTCTCGCATCCTCGCACCATGGACGTCCGCCTCGGAATCTCGTCAAAACTCGATTTCAAGCACATAAAGGAAGTATGGGAAGGGATCGTTGCAGCGGCGAAGGAACATGGATACAAGAGTGTATCCCTCGACCTTCTTCCGTCTCCTAATGGTCTGACCGTCAGCATTTCATGTACCGGTGAGACGTCGCTTCTGATGGCCAAGCGCCGTCCTGCAGCGAAGAGTATGGACCTTATCTGCGTGTCTGACAACCTCGGAGCGGCATACATGGGATTCCAGGTGCTTGAGAGGGAGAAGAGGGCTTTCGACAACAGCGGAGACGTGAAGGCCCAGCCTAAGCTGGACGAGTACAAGAACCTGATCGGAGCGTACCTGAAGCCTCAGATAAATCCTCAGATAATAAAGCTGATGGAGGAAGCGGAGATCATGCCTTCATACGGATATCTCGTGAACAGAGGCCTCGGAGACGCTGTCAGGAGGCTCGTGCGAGACAGCGGACTGGGAGCGAAGATATATGTAGACAAGCTTCCGTTCGCAGGAAAGACATTCGAGTTGGGAAGGGAGATGAACATAGATCCCGTATCGGCGGCTCTGAACGGAGGAGAGGATTACCGCCTGCTCTTCACCATCCCGATCGGCAAGCATGAGAAGTTCCGCCACGACTTCCAGACATTCGACATAATCGGCCATCTTGCCAAGCCGGAAGTCGGAGCAGCGGTCGTGACCCCTGACGGAGTCGAACTCCCGATCAAGGCCCAAGGCTGGAAAAACGAATAATACTGGAATCGTCATATAAATATACCCCGGAAGTTTGTCTGACTTTTATCTGTCAGCGGAAGCTTCCGGGGTTCTTTTTTTGTTTTTTGTCCGCGACACACACTTTTTGAACAAAAAACCTGTATCGCGAACATGAAAACAGGCATAATGACACATTTGTGGCCGCGACACACACTTTTCTGCGATATAACCTGTGTCGCGACAAAAAGAAGTTCAAGACGACAAAATAAGCATTAGCGGAGGAGGAAATTTACAAAATTTTCGATTTTGATAAGATTTTTGTTGTTTTTCGTAAAATAATTTACTAGATTCGCAACATCAACATTTAAATACATCTTATTATGACTGAATGGTGGACCTCACTTGACCTTTTCATGAAGATACTTTGGTGCATCGCCATAGCTTCTTCCCTCATCTTCATCATCGAGACAGTGCTCACTTTCATCGGAGCTGACGTCGAGATGGACATGGACACCGACTTCGACATTGCGGACGGAGGATTCGAAGGCGATCCGTCGATGAACCTTTATACATTCCGCAATCTCGTGAACTTCCTCCTCGGTATGAGCTGGACCGCGATCCTTCTGAACGAGCAGATCAAATCAAAGGCTCTGCTGATGCTGATTGCGTTTGCCGTCGGAGCTGCGATCGTATTTGCCGTGATGATGATGTTCAAAGGCCTGAGCAAGATGCAGCAGAGCGGCAACATCAATGTGTTCGAATCGGCCGTAGGATGCAGCGGAAAGGTATATCTCACTGTCCCAGGCGAAAGAAAGGGACAGGGTAAGGTTCAGATCAACATCAACAATTCCGTAAGGGAATACGACGCCCTGACAGACTCGGAAGACGATCTGAAGACCGGTACATCCATCAAAGTAACCGAGGTACTCGACGCCTCAACCCTTCTTGTAGAAGAAATCAACTCACTTATAATCTAACGGACTATGCAGACAATTTACATCATCGTGATCGCCGTTCTGGTGTTCGTAGTGACACTTGCGGCCATCCTCAGGCGCTACAAGCGCTGTCCATCCGACAAGATCCTCGTCATCTACGGAAAGACCGGAAAGAACAAGGCGGGCGGAGTCTCATCCGCACGATGCATCCATGGTGGTGCGGCATTCATCTGGCCTGTATTCCAGAGCTACGCATTCCTCGATCTGAAGCCTATCTCGATCGAGTGTAACCTTACAAACGCCCTCAGTAAGCAGAACATCCGTGTCGATGTACCTTGCCGATTCACAGTAGGTATCTCGACAGAGCCTGAAAACATGACCAATGCTGCAGAGCGACTCCTCGGACTCACTATCGAGAACATCCAGAACATCGCTACCGATATCCTCTTCGGACAGCTCCGTCTTGTCATCGCGACAATGGACATCGAGGAGATCAACTCAGACCGTGACAAGTTCCTCGCAAACGTGAGTATGAACGTGGAGGCCGAGCTCAGAAAGATAGGTCTCAAGCTCATCAACGTGAACGTGACCGATATCCGTGACGAGTCAGGCTATATAGAGGCTCTCGGTAAGGAGGCTGCAGCAAAGGCCATCAACGACGCTAAGAAGAGCGTTGCCGAGCAGAACCGTTTCGGTGAGATCGGAAAGGCCGAGGCTGACAGAGACAAGGACATCCGTATCGCGGAAACTCTCAGAGATACCCGTATCAGCACCGCGGATGCCAATGCAAAGGCCGTAGAAGGAGAGAACAACTCCAAGATAGCCATCGCTGCATCAGACGCAAAAAGACGCGAAAAAGAGGCGGAAGCTGCAAGAATTGCCATTGCTGCCGAGAAGGTGCAGGCCGCTCTCGCTCTCGAGGAGGCTTACAAGTCTGAGCGTGACGCCGAGCTCGCGCGTGCCGACAGGGAAAAGGCCACACAGCTTGCAAACGTAGTCGTTCCAGCTCAGATCGAGAAGGAAAAGGCTATCATCGAGGCCGAGGCTGAGGCTGAGAAGATCCGCAGAATGGCACAGGGAGAGGCTGACGCCATCTACGCAAAGATGGACGCGCAGGCTCGAGGTATCCTCGAAGTTCTCACAAAGCAGGCGGAAGGATTCCAGCAGCTCGTCAATGCCGCTGCAGGCGACCCTCAGAAGGCTGTCCTCATGCTTATCGCAGACAAGCTTCCAGACCTCGTGAAGACCCAGGTAGAGGCTGTCAAGGGCATAAAGATCGACAAGGTCACAGTATGGGACGGAAACGGTCAGGGAGCCGACGGAAAGACCGCTACTTCAAACTTCATCTCGGGAATGATGAAGTCTGTTCCGCCGCTTGAAGAGCTCTTCAATATGGCCGGAATGAGCCTTCCGTCATATCTCAAGGGACAGGAAAAAGCTGAAGAACAAACAATTGCAGAGTAATGCCTATAGTAGTTAACATAGACGTGATGCTTGCCCGCAGGAAGATGTCGTCAGGCGAACTTGCGGAAAAGATAGGCCTGTCAGCAACAAATCTGTCCATACTCAAGACAGGTAAGGCGAAGGCTATCAGGTTCAAGACCCTGATAGCCCTATGCCAGGCGCTGGACTGCCAGCCCGGCGACCTGCTGGAATATCAGGAAGAGGATTGAAAAAAGGGATGACTCCAAGACAGGAGCCATCCCTTTTCCTTATAAAGAATCCCGGATCTTACTTGAGGATGTTCAGGATGCTTGATACTGAATTAGCGATTGTTGTCGCATTCTCGAGAGCGGCAGCGCCTTTTGCTGCAGCGTTCTCAGTCTTGCTCTGGAGACCTGAAAGGTCAACATTGTTCACAAGGTTCTGAAGACCGTTCATGATAGAATTTGAATTGTTCTGAGTCACGAGGTTGTTAGAACCCATCACGAGACCTGTTGCAAACTCCTTATAGAAGTCTGTCTTGTTTGACATTCCCTTAAGACCCTGTACATTGTTTGCAAGAGTTGTAAGGTTCACGATGTTTGTGAGGTTGGTCATATTGAGCTTGTTGCCGTCAGCCTTGTACTGAGCGTAAAGAGCCTTGAGAGCTGCACCGGCAGCCTGACCGTTTGTAGAACCTGTGCTCACGTTAGTTGCTGTTGCAGCACCAGTAGTACCGGCAGCAGCACCACCAAGAATACCGCATGAAGATGCAGCGAATGCTGTCATAGCAAGAGCTGCGATGATTGAAATGATTCTCATGATCCTTTAAGTTTTATGGTTATTACTTGAGTTTCTTGAGGATGTTGCTGAGGTTCACCTCCTTAGAAATGATTGAATGGAGATCCTCGATCTTCACGCGCTCCTGCTGCATAGAGTCACGGTGACGGATTGTAACGCAACGGTCATTGAGTGATTCGTGGTCGATGGTCATGCAGAATGGTGTTCCGATCGCGTCCTGACGACGATATCTCTTACCGATTGAATCCTTCTCGTCATACTGGCAGTTGAAGTCGTAGATAAGGTCGCCCATGATCTCACGCGCAAGCTCTGGAAGACCGTCCTTCTTCACGAGAGGAAGCACTGCAACCTTAACCGGTGCGAGAGGCGCAGGGATGCTGAGCACAACGCGGCTCTCACCGTTCTCGAGCTGCTCCTCCTTGTATGAATTTGAAAGAACCGCAAGGAACATACGGTCAACTCCGATTGAAGTCTCGACTACATATGGAACATAGTTCTCGCCGATCTCAGGATCGAAGTACTGGATCTTCTTTCCAGAGAACTTCTGGTGGTTTCCGAGGTCGAAGTCTGTACGTGAGTGGATACCCTCAAGCTCCTTGAATCCGAACGGGAAGCGGAACTCGATGTCTGTAGCTGCATTTGCATAGTGAGCAAGCTTGTCATGGTCATGGAAACGATAGTTCTCGTCACCCATTCCGAGGGCCTTGTGCCATGCCATACGGTTCTCCTTCCACTTTGCGAACCAGTCGAGCTCAGTACCAGGCTTGATGAAGAACTGCATCTCCATCTGCTCGAACTCCCTCATACGGAAGATGAACTGACGTGCCACGATCTCGTTTCTGAAGGCCTTACCGATCTGAGCGATACCGAAAGGAATCTTCATACGTCCTGTCTTCTGGACATTGAGATAGTTCACGAAAATACCCTGAGCTGTCTCTGGACGGAGGTAGATGATGTTTGACTCACCAGATACGCTACCGAGCTGAGTAGAGAACATGAGGTTGAACTGACGCACGTCTGTCCAGTTCTTTGTACCTGAAATAGGACATGCGATCTCGCAGTCGATGATGATCTGGCGGAGAGCGTCAAGATCGTTTGCGTTGAGGGCGTCTGCCATTCTATGGCGAACCTCGTCGATCTTCTTCTGATTGCGCAGTACGTTAGGGTTTGTAGTCTTGAACTGCTCCTCATCGAAAGCCTCACCGAACTTCTTCTTACCCTTCTCCACATCCTTCTCTATCTTCTCCTCGAGCTTGCCGATGTAGTCCTCGATAAGAACGTCAGCACGATATCTCTTCTTTGAATCCTTGTTGTCGATAAGCGGGTCGTTGAATGCGCCTACATGGCCTGATGCCTCCCAGATCTTAGGGTGCATGAAGATAGCAGAGTCAATACCCACGATATTCTCGTGGAGTCTTGTCATAGCCTCCCACCAGTATCTCTTGATGTTGCTCTTGAGCTCTGAACCGAGCTGTCCATAATCATAAACGGCACCAAGACCATCGTAAATCTCACTTGAAGGGAAAATGAATCCATACTCCTTGCAGTGAGCTACGAGAATTTTAAAAAGTTCTTCCTGTGTCATAATAGTATTATAGTTTTAATAAATTATCGTTTCAGATCCCCGATCAAGTCGGGGATGACGTCATTGCCGGCCTGACCGGCAATCTCCCGTAAGGGAATCATCACAAAGTCTCGTTCATACATAAGCTTGTGCGGAACCGTCAGCTCCGGACAATCTATCTTATTGTCTCCGAAGAGCAATATGTCTATATCTATCGGACGGTCAGTATAAATCCTCTCTCCTTTCTCATCATACTGCGGCTCCCCTGTCCTTCCCATCCTCCTTTCGATATCCTTGCATATCTCCAGGATCATCAGTCCTTCCGCCTCAGGATTGTATCCTTCCGGCAGTTCCAGCTCATAAAGCACCACGGCATTCATGAACTTTTCCTGCGATTCAAATCCCCATGGTTCCGTCTCCAGAAGCGAGGAAATGGCCTTGTAAGGCGTCTTCAGTTCCACATTGAGCATAGATACCGCATGCTCTATATTCAACGCCCTGTCGCCTTGATTCGAGCCAAGACCAAGGTAAAGCCCGACCTTATTATTCTGCTGATGTCTTGTTTCTCTCCTTCCGTCCCACATCATCCTCTCCTCTTCGGAAGTTCAGTCGTCAAGACCGAGCTCCACGAGAGCTTCCTCCGACATCCTGCTCTTGTCCCAAACAGGCTCGAAGACAAGGTCCACCCTCACGCTCACGACTCCGGGAACATCCGCAACAGCCGCCCTAACCTGCTCCACAACATAATCCGCCATAGGACAGTTCGGAGCCGTCAGAGTCATCTGGATATACACATTGTGATCGTCGTCGACCTTGACTTCGTAGATAAGTCCGAGGTCATATACATTTACCGGGATCTCAGGGTCATAAACCTGCCTGAGAGCCATTATTATATCTCTTTCAAGTCTCATCTTTCTTTCCTTATCTTCCTCTGCAACCGCTGCAGCCTTCTTCTTTATCCAATCTTTCAGTCCCATGTATCCTACAGATTGCCGGTCAAGCCGGCAATGACGATTATTATGTCATCCCCGTATTTTGTCATCCCCGACCCGATCGGGGATCTTCTACATATTCTTTCCTGCCACCTCTCTGATCTTTGCAATCATCGACACCAGTCCGTTCGCCCTTGTCGGCGAAAGATTCTCCTTAAGACCGATCTTCTCGACTACTGAAAAGTCAGAAGAAAGTATCTCCTGAGGAGTCCTTCCCGAATAAAGTCCGATCAGCAGAGAAATGATGCCCTTTGTAATGATCGCATCGCTGTCTGCGTTGAAGACAACCTTTCCATCCTCCATCTTATAATCAAGCCAAACCCTTGACTGACAACCTTTTATAAGCTTATCATCAGTCTTTGCCTCCTCAGGATAATCCTGCAGAGACTTGCCCAGCTCTATAAGATACTCATATTTATCAAGCCACTCTTCATACATCGAGAATTCCTCGACAATGGCGTTTTCAGCTTCTATCAAACTCATAATAATACTGTCATCTCGAGCTTGTCGAGAGATCTTTTACATCAACATATTTATCGCCCTGTTCAGGCACTTGACAAAATACTCAGCCTCCTCCATGGTATTGTACGGAGCCACTGACGCACGCAGCATGCCTGTCACCCCGAATCTGTCCATAACCGGCTCGGCACACATCTGTCCCGATCTCACGGCTATTCCCATCTTATCCAGAATCAAGGCCAGATCCTCATGATGAACTCCCTCTACAGTAAACGAGAAAAGAGGTATCTTCTCCTCATTTGTTCCACGAGGAACACCATATAGTATTATCCTCTCATCCTTGGTCAATACCTCAAGAAGATAATCTCTTACCGAGTCGTTATATTTTATTAACTCACTATCATTCAATAAGTTAATAAACTCAATAGCAGGTTTCAAGGTCGCAGCGGAAGCAAAATTCTGAGTACCGGCCTCATATTTCATCGGCAGAGGAGCGTATGTCGTACCGCTGAACTTCACAGTACCTACCATCTCGCCGCCACCCATGTACGGAGGCATTGCCTCAAGCCATTTCTTCTTTCCATAAAGAGCTCCCGTGCCGGTCGCAGCATAAAGCTTATGACCTGAGAACACATAGAAATCACAGTCAAGATCCTGTACATCTACTCTGCAATGGACCGCACCCTGAGCTCCGTCAACGAGCACTGCAACTCCCTTCGAATGGCATTTCTCAATTATATCCTTGACGGGATTTATGATTCCGAGCACATTGGAAATATGCGTCACAGCCATGATCTTTGTCCTACCGGTAATCAGCTCGTCGAGCTTTTCGACCATAAGATGACCGCTGTCATCGACAGGAAGAACCTTCAGCACCGCTCCCTTCCTCTGGCACATCATCTGCCAAGGAACAATGTTCGAGTGGTGCTCAGCCTCCGTCACTATGACCTCGTCTCCTTCTCCGACAAAAGCCTCGCCGAAGCAGAATGCCACAAGATTTATCGCAGCCGTGGTTCCGCTCGTAAACACAATCTCCTCCCTGGCCGAAGCATTGAGGAAATCCTTTACTGCATCCCTTGCGGTTTCATACGCCTGCGTAGCTTCATCAGCAAGCCTATGGACTGCCCTATGGATATTTGCATTGGACTCCGCGCTTATCCTGTTCCACTCATCTATCACCGACTGAGTCCTCTGGCTGGTCGCGGCATTATCGAAATACACCAGGTCTTTTCCGTACACTTTCCTTGAAAGCGCCGGAAACATTTCCCTTATTTCATTTACGACCATCTCCATAATATTTAGAACTTGCAAATTTAACAAAAACAATCTTTCTTTTATAGAATAATATCATAATTTTGCATTTAGATCCCCAATCAGGTCGGGGATGACGTATGGGTTCGTCATAGCCGACGTGACCGGCTATCTCAAAGATAAAGCAAATTACATACAATATGATAGATTACATCAAAGGAAACATAACAGAATTGAATCCCACAGAGGTTGTTCTGGAATGCTACGGAATAGGATACAGAATCCTGATCTCGCTTCAGACATACGAGGGGCTCAACGGAAAATCCGATGCAAAAGTATATATCCACCATTACCTCCGCGAAGACGAAGAGTTGTACTACGGATTCTTCACCAAGGACGAGCGTGAGCTGTTCCGCCTCCTGATCGGAGTATCCGGCATCGGAGCATCAACAGCGAGAATGATGCTTTCGTCCCTCACATCTGACGAGATAAGAAATGCAATCCTTGCGGAAGACATAAACAAGATAAAGAGCATAAAGGGAATCGGAATGAAGAGCGCCCAGAGACTCGTACTCGAGCTCAAGGACAAGGTCGTCAAAGGAGACGGAGCAGACAATTCGGTTCTATTCTCTCCTTCTTCAAATCCTGCTGCGGACGAAGCTACCACAGCTCTGGTCATGCTCGGATTCACAAAGGCGAACGTCAACAAAGCAGTTTCAGCTGTCTTGAAAAACAACCCGGCTGCTTCTTTGGAAGAAATAATAAAACTAGCTTTGAAAATGCTTTAACAAGAAAAGGTGTTCCACGTGGAACACCTTTTCTATATATTTGTGCCGTAATCCACGACATGATCGTGGATCTTTATCTTCCGAAATATACCAGAAGTACTGAAATATCGGCTGGAGACACTCCTGAAATACGCGAAGCTTGGGCAATCGTACGCGGAGCATACCTCTTCAATTTCTGCCTGCACTCGATCGAAAGGCTCTCTACCCTATCGAAATCAAAATCCTCCGGAATAGTCAGATTCTCGAGCCTCATGATCTTATCAGCCATCTGCTGTTCACGCTGGATATATCCTTTATATTTTATGGCGATCTCGCATGAATCCAGAATATCGCGTTTGTAATTCGCATCAACCTTAGCATTCAACGCATCAGAATCAAGCTTTGAAACCGGATATTCAGTATTGAATTTAAGTACATACGCAGCATCTTTATATGATACCGCACCGCACGAATCATCAAATTGGGCAGTCAGGGACTGATAATCGCCATAATCAAGAAGGTTCGAATACTCTACTCCATCAGCCAGAACTGACTTCATCGGAGAGGCAAATTCCTTCTCCAAATCAATATTTCCCTTGATAAATGTTCCACGTGGAACTAAATCAAATATATCATTCAGCTTAACCTGAGGCCTTGAAACAAGATCCGAAATCCTCTTTCGAGAGTCTACAGTTGCCGAAGAAACTGATTCCAGATAGCCGTTGACAACATCAGGTTTGAGCGGTGTAGCATCGAAAAATCCTACCAACCTATCTGTAGAATCATATTTTCTCATGGTATAATCATACCTGTGCTTATCCGCCAGACCAGCCTCATAAGATATAGGAGTAAGCCTGAAATCGGCATTATCCTGCCTCAGGAGCGTACGATACTCCGCCCTCGATGTAAACATTCTATAAGGCTCATCTACTCCCTTTGTGATGAGATCGTCGATAAGAACTCCTATATACGCCTGGTCTCTCTTCAGGATGAACGGATCTTTTCCGGCAACTTTCAGATGGGCATTCATACCTGCGATGAGACCCTGGGCAGCTGCTTCCTCATATCCGGTCGTTCCGTTTATCTGACCTGCGAAATATAGATTTTCGATGTTCTTCAGCTCAAGTGTTGGCTTGAGCTGCGTCGGATCGAAATAGTCATATTCGACAGCATAGGCCGGGCGATATATCTTGGCATCCTCGAGACCTTTTATATTATGGAGAGCCTCCATCTGAATGTTCAGAGGAAGCGACGACGAGAATCCCTGAAGATAATACTCATTCGTTCCCCTACCCTCCGGCTCAAGGAAAAGCTGGTGTTCTGTCTTGTCGGCAAATGTACGGAGCTTGTCTTCGATACTCGGACAATAACGAGGACCTATACCAGTGATCATTCCTGAGAAAAGAGGTGAATCTCCGAAACCGCTCTTCAAGATTTCATGGACCGTCGGATTGGTATGAACCACGAAGCATGGCATCTGCGGAGTTCCGTTCTGAGCTGTCGAAAGGAAAGGCAGATATGAAAATTTTTCAGGATCGGAGTCTCCGTACTGATGAAGGAGCTTCGTTGTGTCTACCGAAGAAATATCGATTCGAGGAGGGGTTCCTGTCTTCATCCTTGCCGTCTGAACTCCCATGTCCACGAGCTGCTGGGTCAGTCCATGTGAAGGAAGTTCTCCGATGCGTCCTCCCTCGAACATGTTGCGTCCGATGAAAAGTCGTCCGTCAAGGAAGGTTCCGGCAGTCAGAATAACCGTCTGAGAATTGAAAATTGCGCCCGTAGTCGTACGTACGCCCGAAATTTTCGATCCATCGAAAAGAAAACCGACCACAGAATCTTGGTAAAGGTCTAATTTACAGGCACTTTCGAGTATTTTTCGCCAGTACAGAGAAAACTGTATTTTATCACACTGAGCTCGAGGGCTCCACATAGCCGGTCCCTTGGACCTGTTGAGCATTCTGAACTGCAATGTAGAAGCATCAGTGACTATGCCTGAGTATCCTCCCAATGCATCTATCTCTCTGACTATCTGACCTTTAGCTATACCTCCGATAGCAGGATTGCACGACATTTGGGCGAATTTGTTCATATCCATCGATATGAGAAGCACTGAAGATCCCATGCGCGAAGCGGCCATCGCAGCCTCACAGCCCGCATGACCACCACCTACTACTATGACATCGTAATGATTCTGCATACTATACCAACTCCCTCAACGAAAGATAATAATTTTCCTTGGCTCTCATCTCAGCTATGTCCTCATCGCAGTGATCGTCATAACCGATCAGATGAAGGATACCATGGACAATGACCCTGTTCAGCTCGTCCTTGAATTCAGTTCCATATTCAAGCGCATTTTCACGGACACTGTCGACGCTGATGAACAAGTCACCGGAGAGTCTGTCCCCTTCGCAATAATCGAAGGTGATGATGTCTGTGAAATAATCATGCTGAAGGTACTGCTGGTTTACATCCAGGATGTAGTTGTCGGAACAGAAGATTATCGATATGTCACCTATACGGCGGATCTCGCTTTCAGCAACAAGTCGAAGCCATCTGTTGTTCAGAGTCTTTCCCTTAAAAATGAAGTCGGTATCTTCAAAGTAGTACGAAATCATGTTCTGATATTTTTTTGCAAATCTACGAAATGTATAAAAAGTTTGAAATAAAAAATAAAGTTTCTAACTTTACCGACCTGTATGGACAATAAAAACTGACAGAATATGGAAATCAAAAAATCAGACAAAGCGAACTTGGAGAACAAGAAGCTTCTCTTTACTGAGCTCGGACTCATCGTTTCGCTTGCGATCACATTCGGTGCTTTCGAGTACACAAGCAAGGAGACAAAGGTGTCAACACTCGAGGATACTGCAGAGGTAGTACTCGAAGAGGAGATCATCCCTATCACTCAGGAGACTCCGCCGCCGCCACCAGCTGCTCCGAAGATTCCTATCCTTTCTGACCAGATCGACATCGTGGACGACGAGATCGAGCTTGACGACGACATGTTCATGAACCTTGAGGACGACGCAAGCCTCGGAGTTGAGATCATGGACTACGTAGAGGTTGAAGAGGAAGTCGTAGAGGAGGAGGCGATCCCATTCCAGCTCGTGGAGGAGAAGCCATCATTCCAGGGCGGCGATGCAAACCAGTTCTCAAAGTGGGTGAACCAGAGACTCGTTTATCCTGAGATCGCG
>JAFYME010000068.1 GCA_017556765.1 Bacteroidales bacterium | reverse complement strand
TCCTCCGGCAAGTTTCATCCTCATTGCGCATCTCCTTTTATATTCCTCAGAGAACCTCCGGCACTCTGGCAAAGTACCATAAAGCACAAAATGAAAATGATTGCTCATGAGGCAGAAGCACAAAATGATTACGTCAAAACCAAGAACACAGATAGCAATGTCATTCATCCCCGCAATAAAATCTTCCTTTTTCTTAAAAATGACATTTTTCTCCAGTCCGTGACTGCTTATGTGATAATAACCTTTCATTTTTTGGTGCAAGATATATCGGTTTCCGGGAAGTAAATGCCAATCATAAAAAAGATTCATCACATTTTTCTTTTTTTTATAATGATGTAATCTTTTTGAATGATGTTAAAATTTATTTTAATGGCATTCGGAGCTATGACCTAGTGCAGTTTTATAGTAAAAATGCTCGCGGTACCCCGAAAAACAAGGGTACCGCGAGCGTTTTCTGTAGTTTTTGCACTAGGTCCCGGTAAGAATTGAGAGAAAAGCGTTATCTTAGCAGAAAGTCAGGCGCGAGATGCACCTGAAAGTTCAGAAAAAGTATCAATTTATGTATAAATTCATTTCATGGAATGTCAACGGCCTGAGGGCCGTGGCGGGAAAGGGATTCGCTGATATCTTCACGGAGCTGGATGCAGATTTCTTCTGTCTGCAGGAGACCAAGCTGCAGGCGGGACAGATCGACCTGGAGTTCCTGGGATACAAGTCGTACTGGAACTATGCCGAGAAGAAGGGATATTCCGGCACTGCGATATACACAAAGCACGAACCTCTATCGGTGACATACGGCATCGGAGTCGACGAGCATGACCACGAAGGCCGTGTTGTGACTCTGGAGATGGAGGATTTCTATCTTGTATGCGTGTATGTGCCTAATTCTCAGGACGGTCTGAAGAGACTTGATTACAGGATGACATGGGAGGACGACTTCAGGGCATACCTCTGCGGGCTGGCTCAGAAGAAGGGAGTCGTAGTATGCGGCGACCTCAACGTAGCCCACAAGGAGATCGACCTGAAGAACCCGAAGTCGAACAGGATGAACGCCGGTTTCACGGATCAGGAACGCGAGAAGTTCACAGCGCTTCTGGACGCCGGATTCATAGATACCTTCCGTCACTTCTATCCTGACCAGACGGATATATATTCATGGTGGTCATACCGCTTCCAGGCCCGTCAGAAGAACGCAGGCTGGCGTATCGACTACTTCGTGGTTTCGGAGAATCTGCGCGACAGGCTTGAAGGAGCGAAGATCCATACCGGAATATTCGGATCCGACCACTGTCCTGTAGAACTGACATTGAAATAAAGACATAAGACCATACAAAAAACCGCATCGGCCTTCAGAGACAGATGCGGTTTTATTTTGTCATGGACCTGATTACTTCACAAGTCCGAGCTTCTCCATAAGTGCCTGTGGTTCAGGATCGTGACCACGGAAGTTACGGTAAAGGACAGAAGCCTCCTCAGTACCACCCTTTGAAAGGATGTTCTCGCGGAATGAGCTTGAAACCTCTGTATTGAAGATTCCCTTCTCCTTGAAGAGTGAGAACGCGTCTGCCTCAAGAACCTCAGCCCACTTGTATGAGTAGTAACCTGCTGAATATCCGCCTGAGAAGATGTGAGAGAATGATGTCGAGAATGCAGCTCCCTCAACAGCCGGCATTACAGGGTACTTGCTGAGCACCTTCTGCTCGAACTCCACTGTTCCCTCTGCAGGAAGCTCTGTAAGAGTATGCCATGCCATGTCGAGGTAACCGAAATGGAGCTGACGCACCTGCGCGTAACCTGCAAGGTAGTTCTTTGCAGCAACGATCTTCTCGATGAGCTCTGCAGGGATAGGTTCGCCTGTCTGATAATGCTTTGCGAACGAGTTGAGATACTCAGGCTCGAACGCCCAGTTCTCCATGATCTGCGAAGGAAGCTCGACGAAGTCGCGGCTTACGTTTGTACCTGTGAGCGAACCGTAACGTCCCTGGGCGAACATGCCGTGGAGAGCGTGGCCGAACTCATGGAGGAATGTTGTAAGCTCGTCATGAGTGATGAGCGCCGGAGCGTCTGCTGTAGGCTTTGTGAAGTTCATCACTGTGCTGATGAATGGTCTGCGCTCCACACCGTCCTTGATGCTCTGGCCGCGGAACTCTGTCATCCATGCGCCGCCTCTCTTGCTTGCGCGTGGGAAGAAGTCTGCATAGAAAAGCGCGAGGTGGCTGCCGTCTGCATCCTTAACCTCATAAACCTTCACATCCTCGTGATATACAGGAACATTGTCTAGCTCTGTGAAGCTGATGCCGTAGAGGCGTGTTGCGAGACCGAAGACTGCGTCGATGCAGCTCTCAAGCTGGAAATATGGCTTAAGCTCCTCAGCGCTAAGCGAATACTCAGCCTGCTGATACTTCTCTGACCAGTAGCTGAAGTCCCATGACTCAAGCTGTGAGCCCTCGAATCCGTTCTTCTTTGCATAAGCGAACACGTCAGCGACATCCTTCTTCGCAAACTCCATAGAAGGCTCGAGGAGATCCTTGATGAAGCCGTTTACAGTATCCTTGCTCTTAGCCATTCTCTCCTCGAGAGCGTAGTCTGCATAAGTCTCATAGCCGAGGATGTTCGCGATCTTGATCCTGAGGTCAACGATCTGCTTGACGATCTCGGTATTGTCGAACTCACCGCTTGTAGCTCTTGTATTGTACGCAGTCCAGATCTGCTTGCGGAGGTCACGCACAGAGCTGTACTTGAGGAACGGACTGTAGCTTGGAGCATCAAGAGTGAACGCCCATCCTTCGAGACCCTTGTCAGCCGCAGTCTCGGCAGCCATTGTCTTCACGAACTCAGGGAGACCTGCGAGGTCTGCTGTGTCTGTGATATGAAGAGTATATGCATTTGTAGCTGCAAGAACGTTCTTGCTGAACTGGAGAGACGCGAGAGAAAGCTCCTCTGACCACTTGCTGTAGAGGGCCTTGTCCTCGTCAGAGAGGTTTGCGCCACCGCGCACAAAACCCTTGTAATTGTCCTCAAGAAGCTTCATCTGGTCCTTGTCCAGACCAAGCTCGTTTCTCTTCTCGTAAACAGTCTTCACTCTTTCGAACAGAGCAGGGTTGAGAGACACATACATCTCATACTCTGTAAGCATGGGAGAAAGCTGCTCGGCGATCTGCTGCATCTCGTCGTTTGTATTGGCTTCCATAAGGTTGTAGAAGATGCTTGCCACTCCGTTGAGAGTCTCTCCTGCATATTCCATAGCCTCGATTGTGTTCTCGAAAGTAGGCTCTTCCTGATTTGCCACGATAGCATCAATCTCTGCCTTGGCCTCTGCGATGCCAGCCTCGAATGCCGGAAGATAGTGCTCATTCTTGATCTTGTCGAATTCCGGAGCTCCGAAAGGTGCGGAAGACTCCGTAAGGAAAGGATTTTCCATGTTGTTACAACTGCTCATTAGTGCAAGCGCTGCGCCTGCGATAAGTAATTTCTTTGTCATAAAGTATTATTGAATTATTAATCTTTCGTTTCCGTACCAGCCTGCAAAATTACGGAAAGATTCTGAATTTTCGCTATAGAATATATGCGGGTGGCCGTCATTATGTACTTTATGTCAAAACAATTATATACTTCATGCTTTCCATTTCGCCTGTATGAGGTCACAACACCGGGGACAAAGCCCATCGGAACCAGATCCGCCAGATCCATCGAGACCGTATCTGCCTTGATGAGGGACTCCAATATGGAATAGTTACGGGAAAGTGTCTTCAGGATCTTCCTGCGGTAAGTCTTGCTCATCCTGGATGCTGCATAATGATACTTCACCCTGCAGTCCTCGCAGCAGAACTTCTTGTCCGTGCGTCCGTATTCGATCTGATCGCCGCATTCAAGGCAATGAGGCATCCTTCTGACATATTTCCCGTAAGCCATTTCTGAAAAACCGTTATGATTGACTCCGCAAATTTGTGACAGGCACACGAGCCATGCAATAGACGGCGAACGATTTTTCTTTTTTTGAAAGAAACTTTTTCTTTTTCTGAAAGATTCGGGATGCACAAAAAAATCTGAAAGACCATCAAAAAGATTCAACGATGCACAAAAAGATTCAAAACTTTTCAAAAAAAGAAAAACTTTACACCCAAAGCACTGATTTTCAGCAAGATTTCAAAAACATTTATCTTACTTTGCGTTCAACCTACCAGGCGCGCATAAGATGTGGGGAAAGACAAATAATAAATAAGGAGGAATCTTATGGAACATCTGAACAAGATCGAGCTCCGAGGACGAGTCGGCACCATACGCACGAACGAGTTCAACGGCAGCAAGGTCGCAAACTTCTCAGTAGTGACCGAACATCTCTACAAGACAAGGGACGGAAACGCCGTCTCCGAGACCACATGGTTCAACGTAGCCGCATGGAACAGCAGGGACATGCCGGACTTTAACAGCATCAGCAAGGGCACACCGATATATGTGTCCGGAAGGATGCGTACATCACGCTACACTTCGGCGGAGGGAGTCGAAAGACAGTACTATGAAATACTGGCATACAAGGTCAGGATCATAGAGGACACCGGCGAGGTCGGCTGATAAACCAAAGAAGGAATATGCATAGGGCTACGATTCCGTTCGTAGCCTTTTTTTCGCATTTCGTCGAATATGACATTCACGAAAGTTGAAAATTCTGATATTTTTGGTATCTTCGCGCCCGTTTTTAAGAAGAGAAAATTACAGTTTTATGGTTCAGAAATTCAACGACGGCAGATGGAGCCGCAGAATCGACGTTGCTGACTTCGTTTACAGCAACATTACTCCTTACGAAGGAGACGCATCATTCCTCCAGGGACCAACAGAGCGCACAAAGAAGCTTTGGAACAAGTGCGTAGAGGCTCTCGCAGAAGAGAGAGCAAACGGTGGCGT
Source organism: Bacteroidales bacterium (assembly GCA_017556765.1). Taxonomy (GTDB): domain Bacteria; phylum Bacteroidota; class Bacteroidia; order Bacteroidales; family UBA932; genus Cryptobacteroides. The sequence goes on along the minus strand of JAFYME010000068.1, from coordinate 1,038 downwards.
TCGTTCGATCGACGCAAAGACAATCTCTACAATCACTTCACACGCAGCAGGTTACATCGACAGAGAGAACGAACTTATCGTAGGTCTTCAGACTGACGAGCTTCTCAAGAGAGCGATCAAGCCTTTCGGTGGCCTCAAGGTAGTAGAGAAGGCATGTCTCGAGAACGGAGTAGAGCTTGACCCTAAGGTGAAGGAGATCTTCACACACTATAGAAAGACTCACAACGACGGAGTATTCGACGTATATACAGAGGAGATCCGCAAGTTCAGATCACTCGGATTCCTTACAGGACTTCCTGACAACTACTCACGCGGACGTATCATCGGTGACTACCGCCGTCTCGCGCTTTACGGAATCGACAGACTCATCGAGGCGAAGAAAGAAGACTTGAAGAACCTCACAGGTACAATGACCCGCTCACGCATCACACTCCGCGAGGAGGTTGCAGAGCAGATCCGTGCCCTCCAGGAGATCAAGATCATGGGTGAGTACTACGGACTCGACCTCAGCAGACCGGCTACAAACGCACAGGAGGCAGTTCAGTGGCTTTACATGGCTTACCTCGCCGCTGTAAAGGAGCAGGACGGAGCAGCGATGTCACTCGGTAATGTATCATCATTCCTCGACATCTTCATCCAGTACGACCTCGACCACAACATCATCGACGAGACATTCGCTCAGGAGCTCATCGACCAGTTCGTGATGAAGCTCAGAATGGTACGTCACCTCCGTATGAATTCATACAACGACCTCTTTGCAGGTGACCCTACATGGATCACAGAGTCTATCGGAGGCCGTTTCACAGGCGGAAAGAGCAAGGTCACAAAGACTTCATTCCGCTTCCTCCAGACTCTCTACAACCTCGGACCTGCACCGGAGCCTAACATGACAGTGCTCTGGCATCCTGAACTTCCAGAGGGATTCAAGCAGTTCTGCGCAAAGGTTTCAATCGACACAAGCTCGGTTCAGTATGAGAATGACTCGCTCATGCGTAAGGTCAGGGGCTGCGATGACTACGGTATCGCATGCTGCGTATC
>JAFYME010000067.1 GCA_017556765.1 Bacteroidales bacterium | reverse complement strand
TTGCAGGTCCTGGGGACGGATTATTCCGTCCAATTCCTTATCTTTGCCCTCATTGATATTGCGGGGATCGAAATCTGCCATGGTCAACAACAAAATAATTATATACAAATATAGAGATATTTATTTAAAGTTGATGATGATAATTTCATTGTTGATATGTTGATAACGATTATCCCCTATTGAAACACAGATGTTTAGCTCTATGATATCCTGTTGAAAAGCCTGATGTGAACTTCTTGGAAAAATGTTTGCGAAAAATTTTGACCTTTGGAAGCATCGTCGGTATATACGTAAAAAAATCATTTGCGAATTTAGTTATCAATGGTTTTTAACAGGGTTTTCAACGGGTTATCAACAGAAAAACGCATAAAATGTTAATAAGTACAAATTCCGTAAACAAACTTGCGGAAAAGCTGGATTCCTCTTCGGAAATCTTCTGCAGCGGGCTGTTTCTGTCGGCCCGATGGTTCGTCGTGTCCCAGCTGGATCATGACGGGATGCAGCTGATCGTCCTGCCGGACAAGGAGTCTGCGGAATACTGCGCCGCTGACCTTTATAATCTTATAGAAGGAGACAAGGTGTTCTTCCTTCCTGATTCGGGAAAGAATCTGGAGAAGAGCAACTACAAGTCTACATTGGGGGTGCAGAGGACTTCGGCGATAGGAAAGATACTCGACTATAAGGAAGGGCAGCTCATTATAGTGTCTTATCCTTCGGCCCTTGAAGAGGGGATTCCTGAAGCCGGAAAGATCAAGGATTCGCTCCTGAAACTTTCGGTAGGGGATGAAATCAGCCATGAGGATATAATAAAGTCGTTGTTTGACAGCGGTTTCGAGAGGGTTGACTTCGTAGGGGAGCCCGGACAGTTCGCTATCAGAGGAGCCATAGTGGATATATTTTCATATTCATATAATGATCCGTTCCGAGTTTCGTTCTTCGGAGATGAGATTGATTCCATAAACATTTTCGACTGCAACACTCAGCTTTCAAAGGAGAAAGTGACTGAGGCTGAGATATATCCGGACATTGTGGCCTCGGAAGAAGAGGGGAGCGTGATGAATGTCGCCGATGCGCTTCCTTCGGATACTATCGTGTGGCTGGATTCTTCCGATATGTACAAGGAAAGGGATTTCTTCGGCAGGCTAGAGAGATTCAGGAAAATATACATGGAGCTTCCGTTGTCGCGTCAGAATGAGGAATCCATAAAGTTCAGCATCGCCCCTCAGCCGACGTTCAACAAGAATTTCGAGCTTCTGACGGAAGATATAAGAAAGCGTCTGGAGGAAGGTTACAGGGTAAGGGTGTATGGAGAGAAGCAGTCCCAGCTGGACAGGCTTCAGGCCATAATGTCCCAGAACGGGGGCATCATGCCGGAATTCGTTCCGAAGAAAAACCTTCACAACGGATTCATTGACCATGAAAACAAGGTCTGCTGCTACAGTGACCATGAGATCTTCGACCGTTTCCACAGGGTCACCATAAGAAGAAGCGTGGAGAAGAGCGAGCAGCTGACCATCAATGACCTTACATCTTTCGCGATAGGGGATTACATCGTCCATATCGATTATGGTGTGGGTATATTCGGTGGTCTTGTGCGCATGAAGGATGACAAGGGAAGGATGCATGAGGTAGTGAAGCTGATGTACAGGGATAACGACGTGGTCTTTGTTTCCGTACATGCCCTTCATAAGATATCTCGCTATAAATCAAAGGATTCCGAGCCCCCTAAGATCCATAAGCTTGGATCTAAGGTATGGCAGAACCTCAAGGCCAGCACGAAGTCGAAGGTAAAGGATATAGCCAAGGATCTCATCCAGCTTTACGCCAAGAGAAAGAGTGCCAGAGGATTCGCTTTCTCTGCAGATACATTCCTGCAGCAGGAGCTCGAGTCTTCATTCATGTATGAGGATACTCCAGATCAGGAAAAGGCCGTGCAGGCAGTCAAGAGGGACATGGAGGATGAATGTCCTATGGACAGGCTCGTGTGCGGTGACGTGGGATTCGGAAAGACCGAGGTTGCCGTACGCGCTGCGTTCAAGGCTGTCGCCGACAGCAAGCAGGTCGTTGTCCTTGTGCCTACCACTATCCTTGCGCTTCAGCATTACAAGACGTTCCAGAACCGTCTGAAGGATTTCCCATGCAACATTGATTATGTGAGCAGGCTCAGGACTGCAAAGGAAATCGCTGATATCCAGAAAAGACTGAAGGCAGGTACTCTCGATATCGTCATAGGTACGCATAAACTTATAGGTAAAGGTTTTGAATTCAAGGATCTTGGACTTCTCATCATCGATGAGGAGCAGAAGTTCGGTGTGAGCGCCAAGGAGAAGCTCCGCCAGCTGAAGGCATCCGTGGATACGCTTACGCTTACAGCGACGCCTATCCCGCGTACCCTCCAGTTCTCGCTCCTGGGAGCCCGCGACCTTTCGATCATCAGCACTCCTCCGCCTAACAGGATCCCTGTCCAGACAGAGATAATGCTCTTTGATCATGACGAGATAAAGAAGATCATAAGGTATGAGCTCAACAGGGGAGGACAGCTTTTCTTCCTTCACAACAGGGTAGAGGAGCTGCAGTCCATTCATGATATCCTTCACAGGCTTGTCCCTGACATGAAGATATGTGTCGCTCATGGTCAGATGGAGGCTAAAGTGCTTGAAAACAAGATACTTGACTTCATGGCCGGTGACTATGACATGCTTCTCTGTACGACAATCATCGAGAACGGACTCGATGTGCCAAATGCAAATACGATCATCATCAACCAGGCCCAGAACATAGGTCTGAGCGACCTTCACCAGCTTCGTGGACGCGTCGGACGATCGAACAGAAGGGCCTTCTGCTACCTGATCGTACCTCCGCTTCTTTCCATCACGGAAGATGCCCGCCGCAGGCTTAAGGCGATCGAATCATTCTCCGATCTGGGAAGCGGATTCAACATTGCCATGCAGGACCTTGATATCCGAGGTGCCGGAAACCTTCTTGGAGCGGAACAGAGCGGATTCATCACCGACATGGGATTCGAGACATATCAGAAGATCCTTGCCGAGGCGATGGAGGAGCTTGGAGTTGAGACCGGACTTACGCCAAGGAACGTAAGCGAGAACTATGTTTCTGACTGTACGATCGAGACAGACCAGCTTGCCCTTATTCCGGACAGCTACATCGATATGACGGCAGAAAAGATAAGGATATACAAGGAACTCGATTCCCTTACATCCGAGAAGGATCTTGAAAACATGAGGGTAAGGCTAGAGGACCGTTTCGGAAAGATGCCGGAAGAACTGGTAAGACTCTTCGATATTGTAAGAATCAGACAGCTCGGAATTAAACTTGGATTCGAAAAGATCATCATAAAGAATGGGGTGTTGATAGCGTTCTTCATCTCCAATCCTTTGTCGCAGTATTACCGTTCGGACAAGTTTGCGAAGATACTTGAGAATGTGAGTGTCAATCCTAAACTATTCGAACTGAAGCAGAACGACAATAAATTGAGGATATTTGCAAGAAATGTGGATGGAATAGCAAAGGCATATGCTCTTTTAAAGAAATTGTCTTAAATTTGTCTGATCTATTATGGAAGCAGCCAACCTTATAATCGACATAGGAAACACCGCTCTCAAAGCGGCATGGGCCGATGGAATGACATTGGGCAAGACGTTCAGATATCAGGGTGAGCGTATGCTTGACTTTATACTTTCCCTTACTGAGAAGACCAAGCCCAATGTAATGATTCTGAGCAGTGTAAGGGTATTTTCAAAACAGGCTGTGGAAAAACTCAGGAATGAATGTACCAGACTTATCATAATTGATGAGAATATTCTTGAAAGATATGATGTTCCGTCGTACCTGAGTCCTGACAGAGCTGCTTCAATCATAGCTTCCAGATATCTTTTCAAGAAGCGAGGCTGTACAATATTTGATTTAGGCACCACACTTACTGTAGATTTTCTCGATCCGGAAGGAAGATATGAAGGGGGTAATGTTTCATTAGGCTGCCGTACAAGATTCAAGGCTCTTAACAGATATGCGAAACCGCTGCCTCTTCTTGGAGTTGCCGAAGATATTTCTCAAAAAGGCACGGATATTGCTTCGTCAATAACCTCAGGAGTTATTTCAGGCATAATGTTTGAAATAGAGGGTTATGTATCACAACATCCTGAAAATATTGCTGTTTTTACAGGTGGAGACGCAATTTATTTTGCAAAAAGGATGAAAAACTCCATCTTTGTAGTTTGTAATTTGGTTTTGATGGGCTTGGCTTTAATAGCTGTAGAGTATGATAAGAAAGATTGAAAGGATTTTCCTGCTTGCGGTATTTCTCGTCATAGGTGTCTGCGTGCATGCACAGGACGGCACTTATGGCGCGTATTCTCCGTATTCAATATATGGATTGGGAGATTTATCGAAGGAAGGAACTGCATATAACAAGAGCATGGGCGGTGTTGGAATCGCCAACAGAAACAACAGATTCATAAACATCCAGAATCCTGCAGCTGTGACAGCCAGGGATTCACTGGCGTTCATGGCTGATTTCGGACTTGTACAGAGTAACACGGTTTACAGACAAGGAGACAAGAAGTCTGCACATAATACATTCAACATCTATGATTTTGTAATGACTTTCCCTATCTACAGGTCTTCAGCCTTCAAGGTGGGAATCACGCCGTACAGCGATATGGGATATGACTTTTCTTCTGTTGAGACAAATCCTGAAATCATTGGCAACACAGGTAACATCACGTATGATTCCAATGGATCAGGAAGTGTGTATCAGGCGTTCTTTGGTGCGGGAGTGACTTTCTGGAAGAGACTTTCGGTAGGAGCTGACATGATCTACTATTTCGGAAATCTCGACAAGATAACCAATATGGATTATTCGGATGCTTCATACAGGTCCTTGAACAGCGGAAGCGAGCTTACTGTAAGAGGTCTGACCGGAAAATTCGGTTTTCAGTATGAGCAGAAGCTTGGCGGAAATGTTTCTATGGTGATCGGAGCTACGTATAAGCTCGGTACAAACATGAAGGGTTATTCGACCAACTACAGATATGCAAACCAGTCGAGTGTAACAGATACATTGAAATATAATGTGGATACCTTGGCTAAGACAGGGGTGAGATTTGCGGATGAGATAGGTGTAGGTATTGCATTTAAAGGTGGAGACAAGTGGAGCGCTGAATTCGATTACTTAAGATCAGACTGGAGAGGTACTGGACTTGACAAGGCTGCAGGATTTGCAGTAAGCGGTCAGTCTGTATTCACATCAGCGGTTTCCCAGTCTTTCAGAGCTGGATTTGAGATAGTTCCGAACAGAAACGATGTCAGATATTATATGAAGACATGTTCATATAGAGTGGGATTCTATTATGATCAGGCTTATTATAAGATGGACGGAAACAATGTGAATTCCATGGGAATAACGCTTGGTATGACTCTTCCTGTCTTCAAACTTTATAATGGAATAAGTATAGGTGTCGATCTGGGACAGAGAGCAAGCACCAGGAACAATATGATACGTGAAAGATACGCCACATTCAATATAGGATTCAATATCCATGATATATGGTTCAGAAAGGTTCAGTATCAGTAATTGATGAAAAATAATTAAAAAACACATAATACCACTATGAAAAGAATCGTACTGTTGATTTCAGTTGCTGCAATGGCACTCTTCGCGAGCAGCACAGTTTCCGCACAGGGAAAATTCGGTCCTGACAGCGCCGAGTGTATCAAGTATTTGTCTTATTACACAGAGTACTACAAGCAGAAGAATTATGATTCTGCTCTTCCTAACTGGAGAAAGGCTTACAGTCTTTGTCCTCCTACAGCACGTTATTCTATGCTTTCTGACGGTACTACACTCCTTCGTAACCTCATCAACAAGAATGCAAAGAATGCGGTTTACAGAGCTAAGCTCGTTGACTCACTCATGACTGTATACGATCAGAGAGTAGAGTTCTGGCCTAAATATGCTATAAGCTCTCTCAACAACAAGGCTCTCGACATGTACAACTACATGAAGAACGATCCTGAGAGACTTTATGCAGGTCTTAACGATATCGTAGCTCAGACTAAGGAAGAGACAAGAGCAAACATCTTCCTTTTCCAGCTCAACACAGCTATCGACCTCTTCCGTGAGGGTACAGTAGACGCTGAGAAGGTTATCGAGATCTATGAGAACGCTATCAAGTATCTCGGTATGATGACTCCAAAGAACGATACAGAGAAGAGAAGCATCGACAAGACTGTAGAGGATGTTGAGAGCCTCTTCATCACAAGCCAGGTTGCTAGCTGTGACAACCTCATCGCTCTCTTCGGTCCAAGATATGAGGCTGATCCTCAGAACCTTGACCTTGCAAAGAACATCGTGAGAATGATGGGTATCACTGAGGGATGTACAGACAACGATCTCTTCCTCAATGCAGTTACTACAATGCATACTCAGGAGCCTTCACACACTTCAGCATACTATCTTTACAAGCTTTATGCAGGTAGAGGTGATGTAGACAATGCAGTGAAGTATATGGACGAGGCTATCGCAGCTGAGGCTTCAGATGCTGTTACAGATGCCGGTTACTACTATGAGCTTGCTGCATTCTGCTTCAAGAGCTCTAAGTACGCACAGGCTTTCGAGGCTGCTCAGAAGGTTGCTGATCTCGATCCATCACTCGCAGGTAAGGCTTACATGCTCATGGGTACAATCTGGGGTAGCGTTCCATGCGGTGGAAACGATATCGAGCAGAGAGCTAAGTACTGGGTTGCTGTTGACTATATGAACAAGGCTAAGGCAGCTGATGAGACTCTTGCTGAGGATGCGACAAACCACATCAGACAGTATTCAGCTTACTATCCACAGACAGCTGAGGCGTTCATGTACGACTTCACAAACGGTCAGTCATACACTGTTTCATGCGGTGGAATGAGAGCTACAACTACTGTAAGAACTCAGAACTAACGGATATTGGAAAATATCAGACATATCATGAAGATGATGGCAACCGCTACGGCGGTTGCTTTCGTCGTTTATTCATGTAAAGGAAAATTGGGTGAAGCGGAAACACTTGATCTTAAGGAGACTCCGGTACAGGTAGTGGACGATATGTTCATAGTGCAGAGTGATAACGGAATGATCAAGATGAGGGCTGAGGCACCGCGTATGGAAAAGTATGAAAGGGGAGATACTCTCGATTTCGAACTTTTTCCTGAAGGTTTCTTCGTGTACGGATTTGATGAGAACGGCAAGCTTGAGACTGAGATAGTTGCAGACAATGCTAGGCATCTCAAGTATGATGACGGAAGGGAAAGCTGGGAAGCTTTCGGAAATGTAGTGGTGAAGAATCTCATCAATCAGGAGGTGATGGAGACTGATACACTTTACTGGGATCAGGAAAATGAAAAGATCTATACTCACTGCTATGTCAGGATGTATTCTCCTGACGGATTCATGCAGGGATATGGTATGGAGTCGGATCAGAGGGCCAGAAGTACCATTTTATACAATAATTTCAATAATTATGCGATTATTGTTAAAGATAGTACACAGGTTTCCATTGATTCTGTCAATTTTATAGGTCCATTTCAAAAAAAATAGCATCAGATTGAGATAAAATTGTTATCTTCGCCCCCCAATATTGTATTTTACAGAATAATAATCTAAAACAATCAATAAAAATGGCAGTACTTGAAACAATTCGTGTCAAGTTCGGAGTCGTGATTACAGTGCTCATCGCAGTGGCACTGTTGTCTTTCATTATCGACCCGACTACACTTCAGTCAGTTTCGTCTTCTATGTCTTCAAAGTATGATGTGGGAGAAATCGACGGTAAGGCAATCTCTTATACTGACTATCAGGCAGATGTAGAGAAATTTTCAGCTATCAATGAGATCATGACAGGATCATCAGCTCAGAACGAGCAGCAGCAGAGCTCTATCAGAGATGCTGCATGGCAGGCTCTTGTCGACAAGTATCTCTTCGAGAAGAATGCAAAGAAGGCAGGTATCCATGTAGGTGTAGAGGAGATGAACGACATCATCGCCGGTAACATCGATTCGCCTGTATTCACTCAGAATCCTGCATTCCTTGATGAGAACGGTGTATTCTCGACTGATATGGTACGTGAGTTCCTCAGCTATAAGGATTCAGACCAGTCAGGTCGTCTCCAGCTTTACTGGGACTATCTCGTAGAGTCAGCAAAGACTCAGGAGGTTTATGCTAAGTATCTTTCTCTCTTCACACAGAGCAACGTTACAAACGCCCTCATGCTTTCAGACAAGATGGCAGAGAACAACAATACATTCGATGTTGAGTTCGTTATGGTACCTTTCGGATACGCTATGGATTCTACAATCGTTGTATCTGCTGACGAGATCAAGGCATACTATAATGCACACAAGAAGTTCTACAAGCAGCAGGCAAGCAGAGACATCGAGTATGTTGTATTCGAGGTAAAGGCTTCTGATTCAGACATCGCAGCTGCAAATCAGGCACTTGTTGACGTTTATGATGAGTTCGCTACAACAGAGAACATGAAGAGCTTCCTCCTTGCAAACTCAGACAGAGCTTATGATGAGGGTTGGTACAAGGCTGGTGAGCTCAACACAGTAGCTGCCGTTGTAAATGACTATGTATTCGGTGACAACGCTTCAGTTTCTGAGGTTCTTTCAAACGGCAATACATTCTACGCAGTACGCGTAATGGAGTCTGCAATGGTTCCTGACTCAGTTTATGTTAAGTACGCTCCTGCAACAGTTGAGAACGTAGACAGCCTTCTCAATGTGGCTGAGCCTATGTGGATCACTCAGGTTCCAGGTTATGAGGCTGTAATGACTGCAGCAAAGAACTCAAAGGTTACTGTAAACGGTCTTGTATTCAACGTTCTTGACAGAACAGCTCCTGTAGCAAAGAAGAAGGTAGCGGTTCTCGAGAAGACAGCTGTAGCAAGCAAGGAGACTGTGAACGGTTACTATGCACAGGCAAATACATTCGCTACAAAGGCTGCCGGCAAGTATGAAAACTTCCAGAAGGCTCTTGAGGAGGAAGGTGTATACGCACATCCTGTAAACAAGATGCTTGAGAGCGCTGACCGTCTCGGTGCTGTCGAGCATACAAAGGAGGTTACAAGATGGGCATTCGAAGCTAAGAATGGTGAGGTTTCAAATATCTTCACAATTGATAACAACTACTTCATCGTAGCTGCTCTCAAGAACATCCACGAGGAAGGATATGTTCCAGTAAGCGAGGTTTCGTCACAGATCAGCAATATCCTCTATTCTGAGAAGGCAGGTGAGAAGAAGGCTGCTGAGATTTCAGAGAAGATCGCAGGTCTTTCAGACATGCAGGCAATCGCTGATGCTATCGGAACTACAGTAAGCACAAAGTCTGGCGTAACATTCTCAAATATGTCAGCTCAGGGTCTCGATCCTAAGTTCATCGGTGCTGCTTCAGTTGCTGAGGACGGTAAGATCTATGGACCTCTCGCAGGAAGCATCGGAGTATATGTATACAAGGTGACAGGCCGTGATACAGGTGCTTTCTATACAGAGGATGACGCTAAGATGGCTGATGCACAGATGACTCAGTACTCTACACAGATGCTCCTCCCTGTAATGATGGACGACGCTGAGGTTAAGGATAACAGAGCACGTTTCTATTAGTAGATGCAATTCTGAGCGTAAGCGAAGAATCTTAAATAAGAAATCAGAGTAATTGACCAGGTTCAGTTGCTCTGATTTTTTTATATATTTGCCGTTTATGAAAAAGGTGGTGCTGATATTTTCATTTCTGCTGCTTGCAGCAGGGTGTGTCAAGGAGGAGCAGAAAGGAGCTGACCTGAAGGTAGGGGATATTATTCCTGACTTTGAGGTTGTGATGAGTGACGGAAGGCTGGTGACTGATGATGATCTGAAGGAAAATGTCTCTGTTGTGATGTTTTTCCATACGTCATGCAAGGATTGTCAGCAGGCTTTGCCCATCATGCAGAGAATATATGATGAATATGCCTCAGAAAGCCTTCAGATTGTTCTTATAAGCCGCGGAGAAGGCAGGGAAAGCATATATACCTATTGGAATGAAAATTGCCTGAAAATGCCTTATTCAGCCCAAAATGACAAGGAAGTTTACAGGAAGTTTGCAGCTACGAGGATTCCGCGCATATATGTAAACGAAAAGGGTGGAATCATCAGGCATATATTTACCGACGATCCCGTCCCTTCATATGGCGCTATAAAAAAGAGTCTTGAGAATGTCATACGTTAATATAAAACAGCATAATGGCTTGAATGAAGCCGAAGTTCTTGCAAACAGGGAAAGATACGGAAGAAACATTATAACTCCGCCGGAAGATACTCCCTGGTGGAAACTGTATCTGGAGAAATTCCAGGACCCTATCATAATGATCCTTCTGGTCGCGACCGGAATATCACTTGTATTTGGTTTTATCCATGGAGATTTCACTGAATCGATAGGTATAATATTCGCCGTTCTCATAGCTACAGGAGTCGGTTTCTGGCAGGAATATGATGCGAAGAAGAAGTTCGATGCCATGAAGTCCGACAAGGACTTCGAACCGGTAAAGGTACGCCGTGAAGGCTTTGTAGTGGAGATTCCGAAAGATCAGGTTGTAGTTGGAGATGTAGTGGTTCTCTCGGCCGGAGATGAGATTCCGGCCGATATTAAGCTGTATCACTCTACAGAAATGAAGGTGGCTGAAGCCTGCATGACAGGAGAATCTGTCGCAGTCAGCAAATATCCTATGGACAGGCCTTATGAAGGTTCTGGTTTTGCTCCGGATCTCCTGCTTCGCGGAACTACCGTAGAGCAGGGTATGGGAGAGGGTGTAGTTCTAAAGGTAGGAGACGAGACCGAAATAGGCAAGACGACCCGACAGGCCTCTGAAGAGACCGATTCCAAGACTCCTCTTGAAGAAAAACTTGACGAACTTGCCGGAAAAATCAATATAGCTGCATTTACCGTCGCATCATTGATGTTCATTATCCTGAATCTTGTCCATTGGGACTGGGCCTTCGGTTCGCATGAATTCACATGGACATGGGCAACGGCTCTTCAGGAGGTGCAGTTCCTTATGGGTGCTGTGGTGGTGATAATCGTTGCTGTGCCGGAGGGATTGCCTTTGTCGGTTACATTGGCCCTTGCATTTTCTATGAAGACAATGGCCAGGGAGAATAATCTCATAAAGAAGATGCATGCCTGTGAGACCATAGGTGCGGTAAATGTCATTTTTTCTGACAAGACAGGTACATTGACCCAGAATTCCATGACTGTAGTGGACAAAGATGTATCTTCAGAGAACGTGGTCATGTTTGATGTGATAGGAGCCCTCAATTCCACTGCTGACTGGACTAACGGAGATAAGGTGCTGGGCAATCCTACAGAAGGTGCAATACTTAAATCCATAGGCCAGAGCGAGACTTGCAGGCTAAGGTCAGAATATTCTGTCTTGGCATGTATTCCGTTCTCAAGTCTCAAGAAATACATGGTCAGCCATATCCTTGATAATGAAACGAAGGAGGAATCAGTGGTTATCAAGGGAGCCCCTGAGGTAGTATCACGCATAATAGGTTATGATGCATATCTTCCTGAAGTATCGCAACAGCAGGCTCGTGGCCGAAGAGCCATTTCCGCTGCAGTTCTTGGGTCAGGCGGTTTTGAAGACATCCGGGAAAAGCTTGAAAGAGGTGAGTCTCTTAATAATTGCAGGTACATAGGAACATGGTATATCGAAGATCCTGTGCGTCCTGACGTTCCACTGGCTGTAGAGAAATGCTATCGTGCTGGTGTGGACGTGGTCATGATGACTGGAGATAACCTCAAGACGGGCACTGAAATAGCTCGTCAGGCAGGTTTCCGTGACATATGGGCTATAGAGGCAAAAGACTTCGATTTAGCGATCTCCGCTCCTGTCAATGGACGCGGATTTCCTAATGTTATAGCCAGATGTACCCCTGACGACAAGCTCAGGATCCTTAAATGGGCTCAGGAAAAGAGGTATGTATGTGCGATGACAGGTGACGGAGTCAATGATTCTCCTTCATTGAATCATGCTGATGTTGGAATTGCCATGGGTTCAGGTACTTCTGTAGCAAAAGAGGCTTCAGACATAGTGCTTCTCGACGATGCATTTCCTTCTATCGTAACAGGTATAAAGTGGGGAAGGTCTCTCTTCAAGAATATAAAGAATTTCCTTTTCCTGCAGCTCTCCATCAACGTTTCCGCATGTATGGTAGCGGTATTCGGTCCTCTTGTCGGGGTCGAAATGCCGTTTACGGTCACTCAGTTCCTTTGGATTAACCTCGTCATGGATGCCCTGGCTGCAATAGCTCTGGCCTCAGAACCGGCAGACGAGAAGGTGCTTCTCGACAAGCCTCGCAATAGAGAGGAATTCATCATCAATCCCTCCCTTATCAAGGCTATTTTCGGTTTTGGTGGTCTCGTGTGGATCATATGTACATTTGTCCTCTGGGGAATGAACAATATGGAAAAAATAAATGCATGGGGAATTCCATGCATTTCAAAGTTCTTCTCTTCGATGAACCTTACGATATTTTTTGCCTCATATATGATATTGAACTGGTGGAACATGTTCAATGCCAGGGTGATAGGCAAGGATAAATCTGTTTTCGACGGTCTTGGAAAGAACAAGAAATTCTATGGAATAATGATTCTTATTCTTGCTGTCACCGTACTGGTGGTCCAGGTCGGAGGTGTTGTTTTCAGGACTGAGCCTCTTTCGTGGAAGACTTGGGGATGGATACTTCTTGTCACATCTCCGGTAGTCATCGTAAGAGAACTGTACTATACGTTGAAGAGGAAGTGCATGATGTCTCCGTCCTGAACGACATATTCCTTTCCTTCCACTCCGAGCTTTCCTGCTGCACGGCATGCCGCCTCTGACTTCAATGATACGAAATCCTCGTACTTGATTACCTCGGCACGGATGAAGCCCTTCTCAAAGTCTGTATGGATAACTCCTGCGGCCTTAGGGGCTTTGTCTCCGACGTTGATTGTCCATGCGCGGCACTCGTCTGCTCCGGCAGTGAAATATGTACGGAGGTTAAGGAGAGAATATGCGCTCTGGATGAGTCTTACCACTCCTGACTCCTCAAGTCCCATCTCCTCAAGGAACATCTGACGCTCCTCGTAGCTCTCAAGCTCGGCGATGTCGGACTCGATCTTCGCTGCGATCACAAGGATCTCCGCGTTCTCGTCCTTCACTGCCTCACGCACCTGCTCCACATACTGGTTTCCGCTCTTTGCTGAAGCCTCGTCTACGTTGCAGACATACATCACAGGCTTGTTAGTGAGGAGGAAAAGCTCCTTTGCAAGCTGCTCTTCGTCAGCATTCTCAGGCTTTACCGTACGGCATGACTTACCCTGCTGGAGAGCGTCGCGATATCTGCAGAGAAGGTCGAAAAGCTTCTTTGCATTCTTGTCTCCGCCTGTCTGAGCCTGCTTCTGCACCTTTGTAATACGGTTTTCCACTGTCTCGAGGTCCTTGAGCTGAAGCTCGAGGTCGATGACTTCCTTGTCGCGTACAGGATCTACGCTTCCGTCTACATGGACAATGTTTGCGTCGTCGAAGCAGCGGAGTACATGGAGGATCGCGTCAGTCTCCCTGATGTTTGCAAGGAACTGGTTTCCAAGGCCTTCACCCTTGCTTGCTCCCTTAACGAGACCTGCGATATCCACGATCTCTACAGTAGCCGGAATCACCCTCTTAGGGTTGCAGAGGCTCTCGAGAACCTCGAGTCTCTTGTCCGGAACGATTGTAGAACCGATGTTAGGTTCGATCGTGCAGAAAGGGAAGTTTGCGCTCTGAGCCTTTCCGGAGCTCACGCAGTTGAACAATGTTGATTTTCCTACATTAGGAAGTCCTACGATACCGCATTTAAGTGCCATTCTATATGCTTTTTAATGGTAAAATTATTCTTGTCTTCAATCAGGGCGCAAATTTACGCCAACTTTTTCTTTTTCTTTAAATTATTTCTCTTTTTAAGCATCAATTTTTCTTTTTTTGAAAGACTTTCAAAAAATTCTTGTTCATTTTTGATGTTTGCAGAATGTATGAGCTATGGTTGCAGACGACAAATTCACAGGAATAGAATCATCAGATTCAATAGAGGAAATAAATAGAATATTCAATGAGGAACTTTCAAGACAGGTAGAGGGTAATCTTCCAAAAGGACATATCTATAAATTGGGAAAACCATGTAAGATATTGTTAGCGACGGGATTTCCTGATTTACCAATAGAATTATCTTCTACAAGATTAGAGGAAAAATCCAAGCAGAGAAATCATCAGTTCGATATATCAGATGTTAAGAATTTAGTTTTGTCACTTCAAAGGCCTATAGGAGTCTTTGTCTATGGTGATTGCCAGAAATCACAGAATATCATAATAGATTTAGTCAGGGATGATAAGAATTTTGTAGTAGGGATATTCTTCAATCAAGAAAAAAGGGGAATGCGAATATCTGATATCAGAGGCATATTCAATAAGAATAATTCAGAATGGCTGAATTGGATAGCTCAAGGAAAGGCTTTATATGTGAATAAGCAAAAAATCCAGGCTTTGATAGACCAACAGCGAACGAATCTCGCTGAGGTGGCCTATCTCGACCTGAATCTTGTTGAAAGTATTATTGAAACTTTCATTAATCCTTTATGACAAACAGCAGACAAATCCCGCTGACGTTGTACATATAGGATAACATTGCAAATATAGTGAAAGAATTTAAAAAACAAATAGAAATCATTGTATAGTAACTGTTTATATGAAAATATTGATTTGCGTGATATGGTTGATGACAGTGACTGGGATGGAAGGATATTGCCGATCGGTGAGTGATTCGCTAGTGGTGGTGTTCTGGAATCTGGAGAATTTTTTTGATCATGTCGATCAGGGGACGGGGGAGTCCGACAAGGAGTTCTCCTCGTACGGGAGCAGGCACTGGAGCAGGAAGAAATTCCAGACCAAATGCGATGCTGTAGCCAAGAGTATCATGTGGATGGGCGACAGGTATGGACGTATGCCGGATCTGATAGGTCTGGCGGAGATAGAGAACAAGGGAGTGCTGACGAAGCTTCTCCGCACGACGGTGCTGCGAAAGCATGATTACGGGATTGTTCATCATGACTCCGGAGACAGGAGAGGAATCGATGTGGCCATACTTTACAGGAAGTCGGTGATGAGGCTTGAATCGGAGTCCTTGAAGACCCCTGAAACGGACGGTCAGAAGCTAGCGACAAGGGATATTCTGCATGCCGGAATGTGCCTTGCAGACAGCTCCAGGCTCGATTTTATAGTGAATCACCATCCTTCGAAATATGGCGGCGAAAAAGAGTCTGAAGGACGTCGCGAAGCAGCCATGACCGCCTTGAAGGAACTCTGCGATTCGCTTGAAAATGAACATGTCATAGCTATGGGAGACTTCAACGACACCCCGGATGCCGGCTCCTTCGAGATAATCGAAGGCACATTGGTAAACAAAGGTCTGCCGCTGCATGAAAGGGGAGAGGGGACCATCAGGTATGAAGGAAAATGGGATCTTATAGACATGTTCATGGTCAGTCCGTCTCTGGCCGGAAAAACCCGGATGGAAGTATGCAGGATCCCGTTTCTGATGACATGGGAAAAGAAGCATCCCGGCGAAAAGCCCCTGCGCACCTACTCCGGACCGAGGTACATAGGCGGAGTCAGCGATCACTGTCCGATAGTCCTGAAAATCGGACTGTAAATATGGAAGTTCGCGACACACGGTTTTTGAGGTTTTTCTCTGTATCGCGACAGGTTTTCCGGAAATTTGAACTGTTTTATGTTGCGACACACACTTTGGCGCATAAAACCGTGTGTCGCGACAAAATAAATTCATATCTTTGAATGATTTCATAATTAAAATACAATCCATATGAAAACCAGAATAGCTGAAAAGTTTCAGACTCTTTTCCAGACAGAAGGTGAATTCTTTGCCTCTGCAGGACGTATCAACCTCATCGGAGAACATACCGACTACAACGGAGGATTCGTCTTCCCAGGCGCAATCGATAAAGGAATGATGGCTGAGATCAAGCCAAACGGCACAAATACGGTACGTGCATTCGCCCTCGACCTTGATGAGTGCTGCGAATTCGGACTTGCAGAAGAAGACATGCCGGCACAGAGCTGGGCACGCTACATCTTCGGTGTATGCCGTGAGATCCAGAAAAGAGGTGGCAAGATCGGAGGCTTCGACACAGTGTTCGCCGGTGATGTTCCTCTTGGAGCAGGAATGTCGTCGTCAGCTGCCCTTGAAAGCACATTCGCGTTCGCTCTCAATGAGCTTTTCGGCCTCGGAATCGACAAATTCGAGCTTGCCCGCATCGGTCAGAGCACAGAGCACAACTACTGCGGAGTGAAGTGCGGCATCATGGACCAGTTCGCTTCGGTGTTCGGAAAGGCCGGCAACCTCATGCGTCTGGACTGCCGCTCTATGGAATTCGAGTACTTCCCGTTCGATCCCGAACAGCATGGCTATAAGCTCGTTCTCCTCAATTCTTGCGTCAAGCACGAGCTCGTAGGATCTCCATACAACGACCGCCGCGCATCATGCGAGCGCGTTGCAAAGGTACTCGGACAGGAATTCCTCCGTGGCGCGACAATGGATCAGCTCGAGGCCATCAAGGATCAGATTTCAGAGGAAGACTACCTCCGCGCACGCTATGTGATCGGTGAGGAAAGAAGAGTCCTCGACGTCTGCGACGCACTCGGAAAAGGTGACTACGAGACCGTAGGAGCACGCATGTACGAAACTCACTGGGGCATGTCCAAGGACTATGAAGTTTCATGTGAAGAACTCGATTTCCTCGCAACAGTAGCCCAGGAGTGCGGTGTGACAGGATCACGCATCATGGGAGGCGGCTTCGGCGGCTGCACCATCAACCTCGTCAAGGCAGAGCTCTATGACTCATTCGTGGAAAAGGCAAAAGCTTCATTTGCAGAGAAATATGGCCATGAACCGGTAGTCATCCCGGTAGTCATCAGCGACGGAGCCCGTAAGCTTTAAATAAAAAACCGAACTTCTTCAGAAGAATCTTTCAGAAGACCGATTATCCGGCAGTTGAAACATCGCCTCGCGGAATACAACCCCTCACGGGGTCAACGCTCGGCTCACGTTCCAGCTGCCGGATAATCAGTATCCAGTATTACTCGCTAAGTTCAAACTCCCAGAGTCCGCCTTCGGAGAGAACGGAATGGGTAATGAACGGACTCTTCCATTCCTTGCCGTTTATCTTCAGTGACTTGATGAATACTCTTCCCTTTCCGGCATTTGCCTTGATTCGTAATGTCTTTCCGTCTGCAAGACGTATCTCTGCGCTTTTGCAGCGAGGTGCGCTCAGATAATAGAGGTCCTGACCGGCATTAGGGAAGAAGCCCAGGTAACAGAATACATACCATGATCCCATCGAACCGGTATCCTCATTGCCGGGATAGCCCTTAAGGTCAAATCCTTTGTCCATTGTGTCATGTACCCAATATGATGCGAGATCCGGTCTTCCAGCGTGCACGAAGGCCCACGGAGCAAGAAAGCCGGGCTCGTTGTCGTATTTCACAAGCCTGTTCCTGAAGCCATATTCAAGTCGCTCTGTAAAAGCCTCCTTTCCTCCCATAAGATCTATGATACGCTCGAAATCATGAGGTACATAATAACTGTAAGTCCACGAAGACCCCTCGTAGAAAGGAGAATTCCATGAACCGCCGACCTTGTCTGCTTGTATGAATTCGAAACTTCCGTCCATATTCCTTGCATCCATAAAGCCCTTATAGCCCCTGTTCTCAAGATCGGGATTCCATAGATTGATCCACTCGTGGCTTCTCTTTTCATATTTCAGATAATCTTCCTCATACCCCAGAGCCTTTGCCATAAGTGCTGCGCTATAGTCATTGTAAGAAAATTCCAGACTTTGTGAAGTACTCATGACTCCATTTGGAATCCATCCCTGCTTCTTGTACATATAGCCTCCGGCAGTAGAATCCTGCCTTTCTCTCCATGTCAACTGTCCAATTCTTTTCATATCAGCATTATGCTTGACAATCTTATAAGCCTCATGCCAGTCAACTCCCTTGACCCCCTTAAGAAATGCATCTGCAATCACATGATCAACATCATTTCCTCCTTGATCCCCCAGACGGTCGATACCGGCAACGAAACCATCGCAAACCTGTCCGTTATGAATCTGGCGGTCTATCATTGCGTTGATGTTGTCGCTCATTGCTTTCTCGTCCAGGATAGTTATAAGAGGGTATGCGGTACGGAAAGTGTCCCAGAACGCATAATTATCATCCCAGAAAGGCTTGTCTGATTCCCACTTTGAATTATCTAGAGAACGGTCGCGTGCAAGGGTGAATACCCTGTAGAGCGCCGAGTAGAAAATGGTCCTGTCAGAATCCGACAGACTCTCTATCTTTACGCTTGAGAGTTTATCATCCCATGCCTTGATGCCTTGTCGTACGACCTTATCGAAATTGAAGCCAGGTATCTCCTGCATCATCAGTTCCTCTGCTTTTTCAAAACCTGTGAAAGAAAGAACAACCTTAAGATGTATCTGAGAGTCCTTCCTTGTGTCAAATCTGCAGTAAGCTCCGCGGTGGACGCCTTCTGCATTCTTCTCTATATGGAGCAGTCCGGGATATATATTGTCTCCTTCCCATACACCGACTTCCTGTGCCTTCGTGTCAAACCGGCATAAACAATAGAGGTAATATTCATCTCCTGGCCATCCTCCCGAGAAACACAGTTTCATCTTTACCGTGTTCGTCTCCGGGTCTACCTCAACGGTATTTTCCACAGCCCTGGCTCCTGTCATTTCTTTGGCGATATCGCCTACGACGCTATGGGCGGCATCAAAAAGGAGGACAGACTCTTCGGATTCCGGAAAAGTGAAGCGATAAATGACACTATAATGCGATGGTGCTATTTCCACGTCGATTCCATATCTGTCAAGGTGTGTTTTATAAAGATATGGTCTGTTGATATCTGCTGAATGCTTAGAATCGTGATCCGTCAGTCCTGTCTCCAGTCCGATCATAGGAGAAATCAGGAAATGTCCATATGAACTCCAGCCTGTTCCGCTTACATGAAGTTGTCCGAAACCTCTGATCGGATAATCAGGATGGTAACCGTCCATGCTTCCGTTCATAGTCTGAGGGGAAGGATTTATGCTGCCGTATGGAAGTTGAGGACCGATGACGCAATTGCTTGCCCTGTCATCAAGTACGCCGATCGAAGTATCTACATAATCTGCAAATACAGCTTCTCTCGCGCATGAGAACAGGACAGGTATTGAAAGTAAGAGCCAGAAAAGTCTTTTCATAGTTTTCCCGATGTTCTTTACGCCAGTCTGGAATTCAGCCAGTCGGCGTCGATTTTTTCAAATCCGTCGGATGGCTTTATCTGTGGGTTGCGCTCGAGGATGCCGGCGCAGTCCTGATAGACATTCCATCCGATGTTGACTCCGAGCATCTGGCCGTCAAGACCGTACATGAAGGTCAGAATGCGTGCGTCGCCTTCGCCTTCAGAGCGGTAGAAATGGAACACAGAGGCCATGAATTCCTCCTTCTGCTCGGCGCTGACGCTCTTCTGAAGCATCTCCAGCTTGGTCACGTACTTGCACATCTCCAGCACCACATCGTCAAGTCCGGCTTCGGCGATGAGCACCTTCTCCATGAGCGAGCCCATATCGTTCACGCGTCGCAGCGTATAGCCTCCCATGGCCTTTGTATGCATGGTTATGGCCTTCATCTGTGTCTCGGAGATCTCTCCTGCAGGGATGAGCCAGAACATCACCTTGAGTGCGGGGTCATGGTAAAGTGTCTCGTACTTTGCGAGGTTCACCTGACCGCAGTGAGGGCATTCCCAGAGGAAGAGGGAACCGTCCTTTACCTTGGCCTTGAGCTCAGGGTTGTCTGCTGTGTTGATGCTTCTGTATACTGTTACCTTGTGCTGCTGGCCGCATTTGCTGCATGGGGCGAGCGCTTCGTTGATTATTGACATATTTTGTAAGTTAAAATGATACATTGAAGGTAGGTCCGATATGCCAGCGGTCTATGCTGATGCCGGATTCGGCCGCGATGGTGTTGAAGGCAGGGCCTCCGTTATATGAGAATGTGACTCCGAAAGAACATGGCCATCCGAAGGTCAGGATGCTGTGCAGGTCAAGGATAAAGTCAGCTCCTGCAGACCATAGGCTGCTCTTTCCGAAGAACGTACAATCGAAATGAGGGGTGAGCACGAGCCTTTTGATCGAGAACATGCTGCCTCCGATCGAGAGGTCGCCTATGTAGACAGGAAGAGCATAATCTGCCGTCACTTTGCTCATCACGCTGCTTCTTATCGCCAGCCAGCTTGTAAGGGCTCCGTTTGAGGAGAGTCCTCGAGGGAGGACATTGACTGTGTTCTGACCGAATACCGCGTTTCCGTTGAGCTTGAACTGGCTTATGGCCGTAAGCTTGATTCCATGCTCCCTCATGATTCCCGGCACATATCCATATGTGTAAAAATAGCCCATCGGAGAGAGCAGGGAGCTGCTTTCGATACTTCCGGAAGCTCCAGCTTCAACTCCGATTCCCCAGCGCGGGTATACGGCTGAATTCGGAGTCCCCTGCACGCTATAGGCTCTCACGGAGCCGGACATAGAATGCATGAACACATTCTTTCCCTTGCTTTCTCCGACAAATACAGGCCTCTGGAACTCTTCAAGGCTTCCGTCCTTACCTGTCTGGACATGATCCTCGATCTCCATGATCGTGAGTCCCTTCTTGAACATATCGTTGCTGATCCTGTAGTTCACCTTAGGGATAACGCCTCTGTACCAGCCTCCTGACGAGAAGTTGAACGGGATGTATGCCGAGACGCTTCCCTGGATATGAGGAGTCTCGAGCTCTCTTGAAGAAAGTTCTACGCTGGCCTTGTCATCATCAAGCATATAGACATATGTCGTGTACTGTCTTGAAGCACGGTCGTTGAAGTCCACTGATAGCTCAAATATAGGATAAAGTCCTGAGTATGTGAGTTTTGCATGCGCTGAATGTCTCCATTTCGCTTCGTTGTACGGATCTTTGTGGGCTGAGTATCCGAACTCTCCGACAGCCGTCGCAAGTCTGTTCTGGATGATGCCTGTCGCTCCGAGCGAAGCGGCCCTCCAGATATGGTCGAAGGACATGTTCATTATGTTGTCGACGTTGACATAGACCGGAGCCCATGAGTGGACATTGAACATATGCGGGAACTTCCTGTACCTCTGAGGCTCGGAGATTTGCACATCAACGTCGGTATCAACCTCAGCTCTTGCAGCCAGATCGCGTTCCTGCTGAGTTATCTTTTCGGCGATAGGGTAGAGGTGTCGCTCTGTAAAGTCGACCTTTTTGTCCATGAGCGAGTCTGCCGATGTCTTGAATATCCTCTTTCCCTCAAGAGTCTGTGAGCTATAGTAGAGCCATTTTCCGTCCTCGCTGTACTGGAAGTCAGAAGCTCCATATCTGAGGGATGTCTTCTGGCGTAGGGTCCCCTCTGAAGGCGAGAGGTGATAAAGCTCGTGTACTCCCGTCCTGTCACATGCAAAGATCAGCTTTCCCTCGTATGAGGAGAAGTCCTTTATCATTACCGGCTGAGGGCTCAGAACGGCCTCCCAGAGGCCTGAAGAGGCTGTTTTCAGACGATAGATGCCGTATCCGTTGTCCGAAACGGCAGCTGCGTAGATGTCGTTTCCGATCCATGCGGTCTCGGTGATCTGAAGACTGTCCGGTGCTTCAAATGACTGGATGCAGTCTCCTGTATTGATGTCGATGATGTCTATGCCCGACTTTCCTCCGATCTGGTATACGGTCACGGCCGCGCGGTCTCCCGAAGGTGCCGGATTGTACAGCAGCTTGTCATTCTTCAATGTATGCTTCTTCTTCGATCCGGTCTCCATGAACCTTACCTTAGAATGGGTCTGGAGGCTCCATCTTTCATCCTCGATGCTCTCGCTCCAGTAAAGCTTTCCCTCCGACTCCTGAAGCCTTCCCGCATCATATGAGAATGTGCTTATCCTATGCTCCTTTCCCGTGCTGTCGATACGCACGAGGGTCGGTACGTCCACATGTCCCTTCTTTATCGCATAGATGTCGCTGCCGACTACCAGATTGTTCGAATATTCCGTGTACATGCGTGTATTCAGAGTCACAGGCTCTGAAGGAATATACGGCCTGCGGGCCTCTGCAGAGGCGTTCCAGAGGGTGTACATCGTGTCGCATACCTCCTTGAAAGCATGTTTGAATCTCTTCCCGGTCAGCTTCTTTGTCGTCGTGTTGAATGCTCCTAAATTGTAAGGACGTCGTGCTGCCAGATGGTATCCTTCGCTCATGAACTCAGGGCAGTCGTAGAGGTATCGGAATCCTCCTACGGTCAGATATCCGAGGGAGTAGTAGTTCGGAGCATTATGCTTCTGTGACACGAATCTCCATCTGTTCCAGCTTCTGAAGTCCCCCTGGTCGAAGGCCACCCAGTAATAGTTCAGGAAATCGGCCGTACGGCCTCTTCCGGACGGGGTCCATGCGGTTTCTGTGATGACAGCATCACCTTCCATGTGCGATATTCCCGGATATCCTATCGATACGAGTATGTTCCACATCTCTCCGAAGAACCAGCCGAAAGGCCTGAGGGCCTTGGTCATTCCGAACTGCATCTGGCTGACGTGACGCGACTCATGGACGGAAAGCATGGTGCTCCATGGAATCGGCTCGGGATCATATGCCGAAGGAAGTGTGAAAAGGTCCATCCTTTTCGGGGCCCATGCGACCGAACCGTTTGCCGCATTGTATGCATGAAGCACTACGGGCATCTTTCTTCCATCTCCCTGGCCTGATATGTATCCGCTTGATAATGAAACCGGTATGCGGAATTTTTCTATTTTGGCAGCGTATGATTTCGCGAGCGAATCAGTGCCTTCGGGATAGATGACCTTGAAGTTTTCAGTCTCGACGGAATACCATCTCAGTCTGCCAGGATCGTCGCCTGTAACATAGAACTGCGCCGATGCCAGATAAGGCATGAGCAGCAGTATCATGACGGCTATATGTCGGTGAAATGATGTCTTCATGTTTTTTTATGATAAAAGGAGCGGACTCCAAACGCAAATCTAATTATTTTTTATAATTTTGTGACTTATTCGCCTTATTTAAAAAGCAAATAAACAATCAAAAATCCATATGACAACTATTCTTAACGTGCTTTCCGTATTAGGTGGACTTGCAATGTTCCTCTACGGTATGGCACTCATGAGCGAGGGTCTGCAGAAATCTGCCGGTGACCGTCTCAGGGCTTTCATGGCAAAGATGACATCCAATGCATTCAAGCGTGTGCTTACCGGAACAGCGGTCACAGCCCTTGTGCAGTCGTCTTCGGCTACTACGATCATGGTGGTGAGCTTTGTGAACGCAGGACTCCTTACTCTGGGCAACGCCATCGGCGTGATCATGGGAGCGAACATAGGAACAACTCTCACTGCATGGATCACATCGCTTGGATTCTCTGTGAACATCGCTCTTTTCGCTGTCCCTATGATGGCTATAGGATTTGTTCTCCATTCATCGAAAAAGTCAGGAATGAAGAACATAGGCCAGTTCCTGATGGGATTTGCGATCATGTATGTAGGTCTTACCTTCATGAAGGATTGCTCAAATGCCGTACTTGACAACTATCAGTCAGGCATGATGAGCTTCTTCGGAAGCATCAACGGCTTCGGATTCGGCTCTGTGCTCCTCTTCCTTATCGCGGGTGCGGTGCTTACGATCGTCCTTCAGGCTTCAAGCGCGACAATGGCGATCACAATGCTCCTTGCGGCTTCCGGCCTCATCGACTTCAAGCTTGCAGTTGCCATGGTGCTTGGTGAGAACATAGGTACTACAATCACCGCGAACATCGCAGCGGCTGTTGCGAATACATCGGCAAAGAGAGCTGCACGTGCTCATACTATCTTCAATATCGTGGGAGTGATCTGGGTCCTTTGTCTTCTCAGACCTATCATCAGCCTTATCTGCGTCATCATGGAGTCTCTCGGATTCTATGATCCTGTAGAGGCAAGCCGTCAGCTTGCGATAATAGCAGGCAATGGACAGACCGTCGATCCGGTTCTTATGGAGACATACAAGAATTCCCTCCTTTATGGTATCGCAATGCTCCATACCCTCTTCAACATCACCAACACATGTGTTCTCATCTGGTTCACTCCTCTTATCGAGAAGGCTGTTGTATGGCTTGTGAAGGAGCCTAAGGGAGAGACAGAGGTGTTCAGACTCAAGTACATTTCAGGTGGTCCTCTCAGCACAGCCGAGCTTTCTCTCAACCAGGCTCAGCAGGAGCTCATACATTTTGCAGAGATCTGCCGCAACGGCTTCGGATACATACGTGATGCAATCAACGAGCAGGATCCTGACAAGTTCGACAAGCTGAACGAGAAGCTCATCAAGTACGAGGAGATCACAGACAGGATCGAGTACGAGATCGCAACATACCTCAATGAAGTAGGAAAGAACGAGATCAGCGAGGAGGCAGCAAACAAGATCAAGTCAATGTACAAGATCATCGGAGAGCTCGAGTCTCTCGGAGACTCTGGAGAGGCGATCGGACGTATCCTCAAGAGGAAGAATGTTCATGGAAAGGTATTCGACAAGCCTATCCTTGACCGCTTGAACAAGATAATGGATCTTGTACAGAAGGGATATGACGTGATGATCGTGAACATGAAGAATCCTGATCTCAGAGATATCTCGAATGCTCAGAATGCAGAGTACAACATCAACGAGTGCAGAAATCACCTCCGTGAGGAGCACATCGTCAACATCGAGAGCAACAGCTACAATTATCTCACAGGAGTATACTTCATGGACGTGCTTGCAGAGCTTGAGAAGATCGGTGACTTCCTGATCAACGTCTCGCAGGCGATTGTAGGAAAATATGAAAGGTAGGATAACTATACTTTTTGTCTTCGCGGCTCTGGCCGTCGGTTGCGGACAGGGAAAGAAGGCAGAGCAGTTCAAAGCTCTGCCTTTTCCTGATACGGTCCCTCCGGGCATGATGACAGAGAGCAGGGATATTGCCGAATACATGGCTGTGAACTATTGGAACGGCCTTACAGACCCTTCCAGGGCATATCCTTCCGATTCTTTGCTGGTAAGCGGAGTGCTTAAGTCGGATGTCGAGCAGAAGTTCGCAGACTGGACGATGTTTCTGGACATGGTGCCGCTTTCAGTCGCTGACAAGGCTGTGGGCAAGCTCTATGACAGGGCTGTCGCATGCGAGCGTCGGGACACTTCCTCAAATGTGTTCGAGACATTCAACGCCCTTGCGGGCAAATATCTCTATGATCCGAACTCTCCGCTGAGAAACGAAGATCATTATAATTCATTTGCGAGACGTCTGTCTTCGTGCGATCTTGTGGAGCCTTCGTTGAGGGGGAAATACAGGTATGAGGCGGAAATGACTTCATTGAACCGTATGGGTACGGTCGCTGCCGACTTCAGGTTCTCGGACAAGAACGGACGCACGCATACCCTGCATGGAATCGAGGCCCCGATGACGCTGCTTTTCTTCAGCAATCCTGGCTGCGAGGCGTGCATGAACATCATACAGGTGCTTAAAGGTGACCAGAGGATATCTTCGATGATTTCGTCGGGCGTCCTTGCGGTGCTGAACATCTATATCGACGAGGACCTCCAGGCGTGGAGGGAATACATGCCGATATACCCTGAGGAATGGTACAACGGATTCGATCCGGATCTGGTGATCAGGACGGACAATCTTTACAGCGTGCGAGCGATCCCGTCGCTGTACCTTCTGGACAAGGACAAGAGGGTCATCATGAAGGATGCCCCTGAAAACAAGCTTTTCAACTATCTGAATAATATTTAAACTGATAACTATATGGAAATCAAAAGAGAACTTTGGGGCAAGTCTGCCTGCGGTAAGGAGATTTACCTTTATACGCTCGTAAATCAGGGCGGTGCTTATGTACAGGTGTCAAATGTCGGTGCTGCAATCATTTCTGTGGTTGTTCCTGACAAGGACGGCAATCTCGCTGATGTGGCTCTCGGATACGCTCAGCCGGAAAGTTATTTCGGTGACGGTCCATGCATGGGAAAGACTCCGGGAAGATATGCAAACCGTGTTGCCCTCGGCAAGTTCACTCTTGAGGGCAAGGAGTACACTCTTCCTGTAAACTGCGGCCCTAACCACCTCCATGGCGGTCCTGAGGGCTTCCAGAACAAGGTATGGGAGTGCCGCGAGAACGAGGGAGGCGTCGAGTTCCTTTATTACTCGGAGGATGGCGAGCAGGGATATCCTGGAGCTGTGAAGTCTGTCGTACGTTATGAGTGGACAGATGAATGCGAGCTTCGCATGACTTATACAGCGGAGTCTGACGCTCCTACAGTGATCAACCTTACAAACCATGCATATTTCAACCTCAACGGCGAGGGCAACGGAAACATCCTCGGCCACACTCTCCGTATGAACTGCTCGGAGTATCTCCCTACAGACGAGACTCAGATTCCTCTCGGAGAAAGCGCTCCTGTAGCAGGAACTCCTATGGATTTCGTAAACGAGAAGCCTGTAGGACAGGACATCAGGGCAGATTTCGATGCGATCCGCATAGGTGCAGGTTATGACCATTGCTGGGTGATCGACGGCGCGGAGCCAGGCCAGCTTCAGTTCTGCTGCGAGCTTTATGCTCCGGAAAGCGGCCGTACGCTCAATATCTACACAACTCAGCCTGGAGTGCAGGTATACACAGGAAACTGGCTTGAGGGCTGTCCAGAGGGCAAGAACGGCCATGTGTACAACAACAATGACGGTATCGCGATAGAGTGTCAGAACTATCCTGACGGCCCTAACAAGGCAGACTATCCGAACTGCATTCTCCGTCCTGGCGAAGTGTTCGAGCAGGCCATCATCTACGCTTTCGGTATCCGTTAATAATTAATGTTATCCCCGGCTTGACCGGGGATCTTTCCCCATGAAACAATATCTAGATCTGTTACGTCATATCCGCGAAAACGGAACCATGAAGTCGGACCGCACCGGTACCGGCACGCAGAGCGTGTTCGGCTATCAGATGCGCTATGACCTCAGCGAGGGATTTCCTCTCCTGACTACCAAGAAGGTTCATCTGAAATCGATCATCTATGAGCTTCTATGGTTCATCGCGGGAGACACAAACGTGAAATATCTCCAGGACCATGGAGTGACCATCTGGGACGAATGGGCTGACGAAAACGGCGACCTGGGCCCTGTGTACGGCCATCAGTGGCGCAGCTGGCCTACTCCTGACGGAGGTACCATCGATCAGCTTTCGAATGTGATCAACCAGATAAAGAACAGCCCGGACTCGCGCCGTATGATCGTTTCCGCATGGAATGTGGCCGAGGTCGAGAAGATGGCCCTTCCGCCATGCCACTCGCTCTTCCAGTTCTATGTGGCGGACGGAAAGCTCTCGTGCCAACTTTATCAGCGCAGCGCGGACGTTTTCCTTGGTGTTCCGTTCAACATCGCTTCATATGCTCTTCTGACCATGATGATCGCTCAGGTATGCGGTCTTCAGCCGGGAGAATTCATCCATACAACTGGCGATACGCATATCTATGTCAATCATTTTGAGCAGGTTGCGACACAGCTCTCCCGCGAGCCTCGCGCCCTTCCGAAGATGAAGATCAATCCTGACGTGAAGGATATCTTCGACTTCAAGTACGAAGACTTCGAGCTGGTTGATTATGATCCATATCCACGTATCCCGGCTCCGGTAGCGGTGTAACTTCTCCCGAGCCTGTTTCACTGTCATCCGGTGCTTGTTTCACTGTCATCCCGAGCTTGTTTCACTGTCATCCCGAGCTTGTCGAGGGATCCAAAACCATTGAAAATGGAAAAATGCATCATAGTAGCGATAGCGGACAATAATGCCATTGGAAAGGACAACGCTCTCCTGTGGCATATTTCCGAGGATCTGAAGTTCTTCAAGCGCACGACCATGGGCTGTCCGGTCATCATGGGCCGCAAGACATTCGAGTCCATAGGACGTCCGCTCCCCAAGAGACTCAATATCGTCATTTCCCGTGGCTTTGAAGCTCCGGAAGGTGTTGTAGTTGTGTCTTCTCTGGCAGAAGCATACGCCGTTGCGCAGGAGAGCTTGTCGGCTGATACGGCAATCACATCCTCTCCGGCTTCCGTCATTCCCGACCAGATCGGGAATCCCCGTTGCTTCGTCATGGGCGGAGGCCAGATCTACGCACAGGCGATCTCCGACATGGACCGTCTCATCGTGACCCATGTCCATACGGTCATAGAGGATGCCGACACATTCTTCCCGCCGATCGATCCTGAAGTCTGGAAGGTCGCAGACCGCTCGGAAATCTTCCATGACGACGAATCCGGCTATGATTTCGAATTTGTAGAATATACACGATAGTTATGTCAAGAGACAGTTTCGGCAGCCGTTTCGGTGCCCTTGTAGCTATGGCGGGCTCCGCAGTGGGACTCGGTAACCTCTGGCGTTTCCCATATCTCGTGGGAGAGAATGGAGGAGCAGCATTCATCATCGTCTACATCATTCTGAGTTTCATGATATGTCTTCCGATCTTCGTGTCGGAGTTCGTTGTAGGACGCAGAAGCCAGAAGAACGCATTCGCCGCTTTCAGAGATCTCTCAAACGGATCTGCATGGCGCTGGGTGGGCCTTTTCACTATCATTGTACCTCTTGTGGTGCTGTCCTACTATAGCGTCATCGGAGGATGGTCGATCGAATATCTGCTGAAGTCCGTGACATTCACATTTACAGGAGGAGAGTCGCAGAATGCGTTCAGCACGATGTTCACAGATTTTGTTTCTTCTGCGTGGGGACCTCTTGTAGCCCATACAGGATTTCTTCTTGTGACCACCCTCATTGTGATTGTCGGCATCAAGGACGGAATCGAGAAGTTCAGCAAGGTCATGATGCCTCTTCTCTTCTTCATCGTCATAGGCATTGCGATCTATTCGGTGACACTTCCAGGCGCGAAGGCCGGACTGGATTATCTGTTCAATCCTGACTTCTCCAAGATAAATGCAAAGGCTGTTGCAGCCGCTCTCGGCCAGGCTTTCTTCTCCCTTTCCCTCGGTTTCGGAACCATAATGACATATGCTTCATATGTAGATAAGAAGGAAAACATAATGTTCCAGAGCACGGCTACTGCGGTTTCAGACCTTATGTTCGCCCTCATCGCAGGAGTTGCCATCATGCCTGCTGTCTTTGCCTTCGGCATAAGTCCTCAGGCTGGTCCGGGCCTTGTTTTCGAGACTCTTCCATATGTTTTCGGACAGATGCCGGCAGGCGGGTTCATTGCGATCCTCTTCTTTGTAGCTCTTCTTGTAGCGGCTCTAACATCCTCAATTTCGATGCTTGAGGTTGCTGTGGCATATCTGGTCGAGGAAAAGAAATTCTCGCGTGTATGGGCCTGTGTGGTGCTTTTTGTCATCTGCTGGGTCGTTGGAGCAGTATGTTCGCTTTCATTCGGACCGCTGTCACATGTACAGATAGGAGGAGGAAATCTTTTCGATTTCTTCGACAATCTCTCGTCCAATATCCTCATGACCCTCGGTAGTCTTCTGACCGTCCTCTTCGTGGGCTGGCGTCTCAAGAAGACCGATGTATATGACGAGTTCACCAACGGAGGCGAGCTCAGCCGCAATGCCAAGCTGTTCGGCGTTTTGTGGTTCCTCATCCGCTATGTATGTCCATTGGCGATCATAGCGATATTCATTACAGGATTTTTGGGATAGTCCATGCAACGGATGCATGTGAAAATACATCTTTAATGGTAAAATTCTATATATGAAAAGGATTGTTCTGATTATTGCCATGTGCCTTGTGGCATTCAACGCTTCGGCGCAGTATGCCGTTATGGATGGCCAGGAACTTGCCGTCAGGTTCGGACGCGTGTATTCTGACGGAGTCAAGCTTACAGATGCACAGGCGACTGCTGTGTTTGCCACACTTGATGATATAGATGGTGACGGAGCATACATGGAGTACCGTAAGAAATATAAAACCGGTGCATGGCTTACTGCTGGCGGTGTTGTCGGCTCTTTAGCCGGAGCTTTCATGGGAATGTTCGGTCTTATCTTGGCGGTTTCCGAACCGGTGGGCGTATCTCCTGAAGAGATTACATATAATGCCAATGCCATCGGTCGGATGCTTCTGATCGGTGGAGGCGTAGTGTTCTGGGGAAGTGTAGGATGTGAGATTGCCGGTGAAAGGATGCTCGTAAGAAACAATGCCAACCTTAAATCCCTCGCCCGCACCTATAACGCCTTTTCCCGTACCGGCTCACCCTCTGGCACCCCTGCTGTAGAACTCTCTTTCGGCCCTACCGTCAGCGGCTTCGGTCTGGCTCTGAATTTTTAGGTCCATTTCCGGTGAACTTCTGCGATATGATTTAACTCTAACTCCCTGATTTGTGAGATGACCCCCGAAAGTTAGACAAAAAACTTTCGGGGGGCATCTCAGACAGATTCGGGAGTTTTTGTACCCTCTTGGGCAATTTCGGAGATTCTTTTGACATTTCAAGATAAATTTCCGGATTCATTTCAATCGTTGAAACAAGTATGCGATACCTGTTTACGCTTTTGTACAGAGGAATGAGGCACCTGATTCCAAGCCAATGAGCACATGAATGTGCATTATATCGCATAGAAAGCCATATAGGGTGCCTATCGGTCGCAAATAAGGGGAGGTTGAGCGTGCCGATCTTTATTCTACATCACTGAAAGCTGTTTTACTGTGCTCATCGGCTTGGGGATGTCCATTCCTGTTCTCCACTGCATTGAATCTGTAAGGTGTAAACAGATATATAATTACTATAAGTAATCCACATACCGCCGTTCCTTGACTGTATAGTTTTTTGCAGTTAAGGAACGGTATCCTTTTGTAATTCGTTATGGTTCAATGGTATACGGATTTAAGGTGTTCCTTGACTGTCAATCTTTTAGCAGTCAAGGAACGGTGCCTATCCGCGACACACCCTTTTTGCAGAAATACCTTGTGTCGCGTGCTGAAAAGGGGGCAGAGGTAATGTTTTCCGTTTGCGACACACCCTTAATGGCCAGTTTTCATGTGTCGTGGCGGCATTTGGGTTCAGGGTATGTGTGTGCTGTCTGCGACACACTCTTTTGGCGGAAAAAACCTGTATCGCGAACTGGAAATCGGTGGAATACGTGTCATTTTGTCCGCGATACACTCTTTTTGCAGAAATACCTTGTGTCGCGTGCTGAAAGGGGGCAGAGGTAATGTTTTCCGTTCGCGACATACCCTCAAGGGTTAGTTTTCATGTGTCGCGGCGGAATTTGGGTTCAGGGCATGTGTGTGCTGTCTGCGACACACTCTTTTGGCGGAAAAAACCTGTATCGCGAACTGGAAATCGGTGGAAGACGTGTCATTTTGTCTGCGATACACCCTTTTTCCAGAAATACCTTGTGTCGCGAGCTGAAAAGGAGGCAGAGGTAATGTTTTCCGTTTGCGACACACCCTCAAGGGTCAGTTTTCATGTTTCGCGGCGGCATTTTGGTTCAGGGCATGTGTTTTCTGTCTGCGATACCCCCTTTTGGCGGAAAAAACCTGTATCGCGAACTGGAAATCAGGGGAAGACGTGTCATTTTGTGCACGACACACCCTTTTTGAAGAAATACCTTGTGTCGCGTGCTGAAAAGGGGACAGAGGTAATGTTTTCCGTTTGTGACACACCCTCAAGGGTCAGTTTTCATGTGTCGCGGTGGCATTTGGGTTCAGGGTATGTGTGTTCTGTTCGCGACACACTCTTTTGGCGGAAAAAACTGTATTGCGAACTGGAAATCGGGGGAATACGTGTCATTTTGTCTGCGATACACCCTTTTTGCAGAAATAGTCTGTGTCGCGAGCATGGAGTGGGGAATTTCTGGTAAAACATGTCCGCGATACACTCTATTTCTTCAGATAGGGTGTGTCGCGGGCTATGATACTTGCAGCGAGGGCTATAACATGTGTAGTTGGGATTATGATATTTGCTGCGGGGCTATAATGTGTGTAGTTATGGTTATGGTGTTTGCTGCGGGAGCTGTAATGTTTGCTGCGGTGGTCTTGTTGCGAGGAAACTTCTCCGTAGGAACCTCCACTATGGGTACCCTCCATGAAAAGCTCCTCCGTGGGAACTTTCCCTATGGGCATCCTCAGTAGGTATCCTCCGTAGGCACCCTTCATGAGAAACCCTCCATGAGAAACTCCTCCAAGGAACCCCTATCGGAAGCTGCTTCTAGGGCTACTTTCAGTGACGTTTCTTTAACTGCTCGCAGGAATATTTCTCAAAGAATAATCCTGCGAGCCTGAAGATGCGACCGTTCTTGAGCTATCCTTGAAGCAGTTGAGATCCCCGATCGAGTCGGGGGTAGCTGTGTGGAACGGGTTGGGCTGACTGCTATGCGTTTTTACCTTCTCTGCGGGAGGTCAGGATCATTCCGGCGGCTGAGCCAAGAAGGAGGAGGATCAGGGCGATCGAGCTGGCGCGGGAGATGTTCTCGCCGAGCTGGTATGAGTCAGGCTCGAATCTCATGATGAGCTGGCCTTCGCCCGACGGGATGATGGCTCCTCTGAGCATCCAGTCTGCACGGAAAAGCTCTACCGGACGGCCTTCTGCGGTCGGCTGATAGTGTCCTCCACGGACTTCTCCATAAGCCCCGAGTGGCTCGATCCAGGCCTTCCAGCCCTTAGGATAGTAGATTTCGCTGAAGATGGCGGCACGATCTGTGTCGGCGCTGAAAGCGTAGCGGAGTTCGTTCGGAGCATAGCTTGTCAGCAATATCTGTGGAATCCTTTCCAGTTTTCCGTCCACATATACTTCTGCTTTTTCTGCATTGATGTCATCTATGGCCTTCTGTGCCCATTCAAAATCATCGCCGATGACTGCACATTTGTGGAGGTCGGTGTATTCGATAAGCGCAATTTCCTCGTCCGGAGTCGCTGCAGACGCGAAATCCTCCACGAACCATGCGTTTCCATATGCATATGGATTCACGACAGGGGAGTACTCAGCTCCGAGGATGATGTACTTTCCGTTGAGCATAGAAACGACCTTCAGTTCAGGAAGGGCCGCCGATACATCCTGTACTGTAGCAGCATTCTCGACAGCTCCATATACCTGACGTATCTCGGAAGTGATGTACTGATCGATGAGGTCCTGATAACGCTGGAGCTTCACAGGGCTGTATCCGCCGATACATTTGTGGTGGTAACTCTGGATCGCGTCGTTGAATGTGTTCACGCTGATGTC
The DNA here is from genome assembly GCA_017556765.1 of Bacteroidales bacterium. GTDB lineage: Bacteria > Bacteroidota > Bacteroidia > Bacteroidales > UBA932 > Cryptobacteroides. The sequence goes on along the minus strand of JAFYME010000067.1, from coordinate 7,367 downwards.
CAGGACGCGGTAATTAGGGTCTGTATCCTGATGGATGATGTCATCTACCGGACGTGGCTCATAATGTGCCGTAAAGTCCTTCGGAGTCACGAAATGGCTCTTGTTGAGGTATCTCTTTCCGACGCTGAAAAGGTCGATCCATACGAGGAAGATCACGGCCACTGCGACGATCGCAGTCCTGCCCTTCAGGACGAATGAACCATTCTTTACGACCGCATCGATCTTCGGAGTCCTGTATGCCCATACGATAAGGAGGAACACGCACGCGATAAGTACCAGCGAGCGGAGTGCATCCTTTACCAGAAGCACCTGACGATCAGCCGCCAATGTCTCTATGATCATTTCATTCATGCCTGCGTCGCCTGCACCGACGAATGTACCTGCGATGCCTGGGGCAATGGCGCACAAAGCGCAGAATCCCGCTGTGATTCCGAACGAAATGTACAGGGCCTTCATCATCTGCTTCTTCTCATACTTCTCCTTCAGCACCCTGTCAAGCACATAGAATCCGAGCATCGGAAGCGTCACCTGAAGCACGATGAGGGCCATGGACACTGTCCTGAACTTGCTGTACATAGGCGCGTAGTTGAACCACAGCCTTGTGAACCACATGAAATGATTTCCCCATGCCAGGAAAACCGCAATCACTGTCGCTGCCACGAGCCACCATTTCTCGCGTCCCTTGCAGAGGATCAGTCCTAGGACGAAGAGGAAGATGGTGATGGCTCCCATGTACATAGGGCCCGCTGTAAACGGCTGAGGGCCCCAGTAAAGAGGCATGTGCTTCATGGTCTGCCTGAGGTTCGGCTGGCCGGCTCTCTTGAGAAGCTGGGCTGTCTCGGACTCCATCGAAAGTTCGCCTGAAGAGGCGCCTCCGTTGAAGTTCGGGATAAGGAGATTCGGCATTTCGCTGATGCCGTATGACCATGCCGTAGCATAGTCAAGGTCAAGTCCCTTGGAGTTGTGGCTGTCGCTGTCAGACGAAAGTTCCGAGCCGCCACGCATTGTGTAAGGGGTATATTCGTATGTAGGAATGAGCTTGTTGGCATTTGTGGCTATTCCGACGATGCCTATGACAAGCAGCAGGGCTGATGCTGCAAAGAAGCGTTTTATAAGGTCTTTTCTCTTGATACACAGATAGATAAGAAGTCCGATTGCATAGGCGAAGATCACTATCGCAAGGTAATATGTGATCTGAAGGTGGTTGGCCTTGATCTGCATGCTGAGGGCGAATGCGAAGAGGGTCGCTCCGAGGATTGTCTGCGGCAGCCAGCCCTTCCTGTCATCCTGAGCGCCAGCGAAGGATCTCATAGCCGCCCTGTATGTGAATATCACTCCGGCAAGCACCCATGGGAAGTAGGCGATAGCCTGCATCTTGGTGTTGTGGCCGACCTGGATGATCTGCATGTTGTATGAACAGAAGGCTATGGCAATGGCTCCGGCGACGGCGATCAGCTTGCTTGTGCCGAGGGAGAGCATCAGCAGGAAGCCTCCGATCAGAGCAATCAGGAGGTAGCTGGCAGGACGTCGTCCCGTAAGCAGGAAGTCATAGATGGCGTCGGTCCAGTCTCCTTCGAAGCTGTCGATTGTCGCTGTGGTAGGCATGCCTCCGAACATGGAGTTTGTCCATGCGGTCGGGTCTTCAGGATGGGCCTCGTTGTGGGTCATGGCTTCGTTCGCCATTCCTTTCCATGATGCTATATCGCTCTGATTCACGATCTTACCCTCGAGGACCTGCGGCGTGTAGCTGTATGCCAGTCCGATGAAAAGCAGCAGGATGCCTGCATATATTCCGATCTTCTTCAATAATTCCTTGTTCATATTTCTATATTTAGATTGCCGGTCAAGCCGGCAATGACGTTATAATCATTGTCTCATACCCCGGTATCCCCGGTTGTTCTTCCGTCATCCCCGGCTTGACCGGGGATCTCATTCTATCTCCGTCCGTAAAAAGGGCTGATTTACGGATGAGAGGTCTATTTTCGTTACTCTTGTCCGTAAAAATGCCGGTTTTACGGATGTGCGGTCAGCCGCTCAAACAATTCCGCCATGCGACGGGTCAGGTTGCGGCGGGTGAATTGCGAGATGTCCGCATCTTCGGTTGTAAGCCTTCCCTCCAGGTGCTTCTCCCAGCACTGGTCGATATAGGCCGCGATCTCGGCCTTGTCCTCCCAGTCAAGCACGACTCCGGACTTTGTCCGGTCAAGGATCATCGCCATGGCGCCGTCCTTCTGGCCGATTCCCAGCACCGGTCTGTATGAAGCCATGTATTCAAAAAGCTTTCCCGGAAGCACGGCCTTGTACTCGGGCTCCTTCCTCAGCGGCAGGATGAGCAACGAGGCTTTGCGCTGCTCTTCGATCGCCACTGCGTGCGTCTGATAGCCCATATCTACGAGATTCTTCTCCAGTCCGGCATCGGTCACGGCCTTGATTATCTGTCTGTCGGTCTTTCCTATGAGCTTGATCTTCAGTGCTTTGCTAAACTGTTCACATGTATTGCATTTCTCTGCCAGCACATCCCATAGCACTGTCGGGTTTCCATCTGCCGCAAAGAGTCCGGTATGGGTTATTGTGAATTCCGCTGAAGGCCCGCCAAAGGCTTCGGTACATCTGTCCGCAGCGAAGTCACATTCGTCGAATCCGTTTGTGATCAGCTCGACCGGCGTCTGCGTCATGGCCTGGAAATCCTGCTGCACCAGAGGCGATACCGCTACCACGGCCGTCGCTTCATTCAGCACGCGTGCCTCCATCTTCTCGTGCCACTTTTGTGTCGCACGTGTCATGGACAAGTGCTTGAAATAGAATATCTTGGTCCATGGGTCACGGAAGTCAGCGATCCATGGAATGCCTGTCTCCGCCGCCAGTCTGCGTCCTATCAGATGCATGGACTGAGGCGGTCCCGTACTCACGATAAGGTCTACAGGATGCTCTTCGAGGTACTTCTTCAGGAACCTTACCGACGGTTCTATCCAGAGGCAGCGCGGGTCCGGACGGAAAAGGTTTCCTCGCACCCACATGGCCATCTTCTGAAGCTTCGACTTGTTCTGCGCATTGACAGGATTCACCTCGACGGCCTCCTTGCTGTGGCCCGACCTTCGGAGCAGTCTCTTGTAAAGCTCATATGGCTCCAGAATGCGTGTCTTTATGATTTCGGCCTCTGCCGGCACCTCAGCCGCAAGCGATGCATCGACCGCCAGCTGCTCCGGATTCTCCGGGGTGTAGATCACCGGCTGCCATCCCTCGGAAGGAAGATACTTCGCGAACTTCACCCAGCGCTGCACTCCCGAACCTCCTGTCGGCGGCCAATAATACGATATGATAAGGACACGTTTCATAAACATGCAAATATACACAAAATCCTCAAACATAAGACCGAATATTCCTATGTAGACATGGCTTTTGTGTTAAGCGTGTAATTATCTAAGTAATTGGCAATTAAGTTGTTATGTATACTGCAGTAGGTGAAATTTACCTACCCTGATAAGTGCAATGGTCTAAAATTCAATCAGTTAAAGAATACTATGGTTTCAGTTTTCATGAAAAGGAGCTCCTGAATAAGTCATATGAATCCCGCCCCGTAGGGACTTCCCGGTAGCTATCTCTCGTAAAATTGCACATCAGACAAATCCTTGTCAGTCAATGATTTAGAAGAAGATCTTGCCGCGAATAGGGAGCAGGAGGTATGTGTAAGCGGTTGAGAGGTAATGATTTGAGGGATGCCACAAATCTGTCTTTTATTTTCCAATTAAAATTGGTATTTTTGCCTGATTATAAAAATGAGATCATGGCAGAAAAGAAACCGACCGAAACACCTATGATGAAGCAGTTCTTCGCAATGAAGGCGCAGCATCCGGAAGCTGTGCTTCTGTTCAGGTGCGGCGATTTTTACGAGACATACGGAGATGATGCGCTGACAGCCAGCAAGGTGCTCGGAATCGTGCTTACAAAGCGTTCCAGTGCCGTTCCCGGAGCGATTCCGATGGCGGGATTTCCGCATCATTCCCTCGAGACATACCTTCCCAGACTTGTGCGTGCAGGCTACAAGGTGGCGGTCTGCGACCAGCTGGAAGACCCTAAGCTGACAAAGAAGATCGTCAAGAGAGGCATCACGGAGCTCGTGACTCCGGGTATCGCGTTCAGCGACCAGCTTCTCGAGCAGAAGGAGCACAACTACATAGCGGGACTGACATTCCACAAGGACAAGTGCGGCGCTGCGTTTCTGGATGTCTCGACAGGTACATTCCAGGTCGCGGAAGGTTCGCTCGACTACATAGGAACCCTCCTGAGCTCATTCGCGCCGAAGGAACTTCTCGTGCCGAGGGGATACGAGAAGGGCACGAAGGAAAGGTATGGAGACCATTATTACATATCGACCCTCGAGGAATGGGCCTTCGTATATGATAATGCCGTAGAAAAGCTTAAAAGGCAGCTCCAGGTCGATTCGCTCAAGGGTTTTGCCGTAGACGCATTCCCTCTTGCGGTCACTTCTGCCGGAGCGCTTCTGATATATCTGGAGCAGACCCAGCACAGCGAGCTTAGCAACATCTGCTCTATCTCCCGAATAGATGAGGATTCGTTCGTATGGATGGACCGCTTCACGTTCCGCAACCTCGAGATATTCGCTTCGACTGCCGGAAAGGAAGGCACATCGCTGGTCGAGGTAATGGACAGATGTTCGTCTCCTATGGGCGCGAGAATGCTCAGGACATGGCTCTCGATGCCTGTAATGGACCTTCAGGAGCTTGAAAGCAGGTATGCGGTAGTACAGCATTTCATCGACAACAGGGACGACCTGATGCGTCTTCAGACCATGATCGGCGACATCGGTGACCTGGAGCGAATCATTTCGCGTGCGGCGGCCGGCAAGATCATGCCGCGAGAGGTGATGCAGCTTCGCAGAGGCCTCAGCCAGACCGAACCGATAATGAAGCTTTGCGGCGGAAAGGGCGTTGAGGCTCTGGATGAGCTCATCTCGAAGATGGGGGACTGCGCCGAGCTTCTGGAGTACCTCGGCAGGACCATGCACCCGGAGACAGCGTCGCAGCTGGGAAAGGGAGACGTCATTGCTGCAGGCGTGAACGAGGAGCTTGATGACCTCAGAAGGATAGCGCGCCACGGCAAGGATTACCTTCTCGAAGTGCAGCAGCGAGAGATCGAACGTACCGGTATTCCGTCGCTCAAGATCGGTTTCAACAATGTGTTCGGATATTACCTCGAGGTGCGTAACACCCATAAGGAAAGCGTGCCTGAGGAATGGATAAGAAAGCAGACTCTGGTCAATGCGGAAAGGTACATTACCGAGGAGCTGAAGGAGTATGAACAGAAGATCCTGGGAGCGGAGGAACGTATCTATGCCATTGAGGTTCAGATATATGCGGAGCTTGTGGCAAAGATCCAGGCAAACATAGCCATGATCCAGAAGAACTGCCGCATCCTTTCGCGTCTTGATGTTCTGAGCGGTTTTGCCGACCTGGCCATATCCAACCGCTACTGCCGTCCGAAGATGAACGAAGGCAAGGTCATAGACATCAAGCAGGGACGTCATCCTGTGATCGAGACCATGATGCAGGCCGGCGAGGAATTCGTACCGAACGACATATATCTCGACAATTCATCCCAGCAGATAATCATCCTTACAGGACCTAATATGGCCGGTAAATCGGCTCTCCTGCGTCAGACTGCGCTCATAGTGCTGATGGCTCAGGTCGGATCGTTCGTGCCGGCTTCGGCAGCGGAAATCGGATATTGCGACAAGATATTCACCCGCGTGGGAGCGTCGGACAACATCTCCCGCGGAGAATCTACCTTCATGGTCGAGATGCTCGAGACATCGATGATCCTGCACAACCTTTCGTCGCGTTCGCTGGTGCTTCTTGACGAGATCGGACGAGGAACATCGACATATGACGGTATGTCCATAGCACGTGCCATCGTAGAATACATACATGAGTACGGCGAAGGTGCGAAGACGTTGTTTGCGACTCATTATCACGAACTTAACGACCTTGAGGAAATCTACGGAAGGGTAAGGAACTTCCATATCGCGGTCAAGGAAGTGGGCAAGAACGTGATCTTCCTTCGCAAGCTTGCGGAGGGCGGAGTGGCTCATAGCTTCGGTCTCCATGTGGCCCGTATGGCCGGCATGCCGAAGCAGGTACTTGAGTCGGCGGAAAAGACTCTTGCGGCGCTGGAAGGGGGAAGGATCCCCGATCAGGTCGGGGATGACGGATCGATAGTAGGGAATGATGTTCAAGGTCGTCATTGCCGACTTGATCGGCAATCTCCTTCCAAGAAGAAAAACACCGTCAAACCATACAACATCAAGGAAGGCCGCGTAGAGAGCGACGGCTCGATCCAGCTCTCTTTCTTCCAGCTCGAAGACCCTCTGCTTTCGTCGCTCAAGGAGGAGCTTGACAATGCGGATCTGAACAACATGACTCCGCTTCAGGCATTTGACCTGCTTCGCAGTATGAAAGAACAACTTGGAATTTGATTAAAAATCATTACCTTTATCAGTTGAAATAATGATAATTCATAATAATAACTTCTAAAATACTAATAATCATGGAATTACCTTTTGCAGAATCGTACAAGATCAAGATGGTGGAGCCTCTTCGCAAGAGCACACGCGAGGAGCGCGAACAGTGGATCAAGGAGGCTGACTACAACCTCTTCCAGCTTAAGTCAGACCAGGTTTACATCGACTGTCTTACTGACTCTGGTACAGGCGCTATGAGCGACCGCCAGTGGGCAGCTATGATGATGGGTGACGAGAGCTATGCAGGTTCATCTTCGTTCTTCCAGCTCAAGGAGACTATCAACAAGATCACAGGATTCGAGTATGTAATCCCTACTCACCAGGGTCGTGCTGCCGAGAACGTTCTCTTCAGCCACCTTGTGACAGCAGGTGCTATCGTTCCAGGAAACTCACACTTCGATACTACAAAGGGTCACATCGAGAGCCGCAAGGCATTCGCTGTAGACTGCACAGTTGACGAGGCAAAGGATACTCAGCTTGAGGTTCCTTTCAAGGGTAATGTGGATCCTAAGAAGCTCGAGAAGGTTCTCGCAGAGAACGCTGACAAGGTTCCTTTCATCATCGTTACCGTAACTAACAATACAGCCGGAGGACAGCCTGTATCAATGCAGAACCTCCGCGAGGTACGTGCTATCGCTGACAAGTACGGCAAGCGCGTGGTATTCGACTCAGCACGTTTCGTTGAGAATGCATACTTCATCCGCACACGTGAGGAGGGTTATGCTGACAAGACAATCAAGGAGATCTGCAAGGAGATGTTCTCGCTTGCTGACGGTATGACAATGTCATCAAAGAAGGACGGTCTCGTGAACATGGGTGGTTTCATCGC
>JAFYME010000066.1 GCA_017556765.1 Bacteroidales bacterium | reverse complement strand
GGAGCCATGTATGAAAACAGAAAGAGATCAGGCATGAGCACGCCTCCTGTGACGGGAGAATCTTCGTTGAAGTACTTCCTTGACAGACTGGCGGATGTAAAGCCTGCTCCATACGATGAAAACATACTGCTGGTGCATAATGTATGCCTTCAGCAGAGTGATATAGATGCTGTAAAGCAGACAATGAACAATGCATATTTTGCAATATGTCCGCTTTCCAACATATTCATTCATAACGCATTGCCTCCAATCGACCTTATGAGGAAGAATGGTCTTGCAATCGCGCTTGGCACGGATTCATTGTCAAGCAACGACGACCTTGACGTGATGAAGGAGCTTGTATGCCTGCATGAAAACTTCCCGCAGGTGCCTATGAATGAGCTGTTCACATGGGCAAGCCGCAATGGAGCCCGTTTCCTTGGCAAGGATGATGTTCTGGGAAGCATAGCTGAGGGAAAGCGCCCTGGCATAGTGCATGTTTCAGGTATTGACGAGAATGGATGCATAACAGCGGAAAGCCGTTCAAGAAGGATAATTTAAGGATGCTGCATTTTGACGACATAGTCTTCGGACCGATATTCAGCCGCAGGCTCGGCTCTTCTCTCGGAGTGAATGTTCTTCCTTCGAAGGGAAAGTTGTGCAACTTCGACTGCATATACTGCGAGTGCGGATGGAATAAGGACGGGATTGCAGAAAGACGTTTTCCGAGTCTGAAGGATGTGGAAGCTGCGCTTGAGGAGAAGATGTCCAAGGCGTCTGAGGAAGGAGTTCCTGTAGATTCGATTACCTTTTCGGGAAACGGCGAGCCAACGATGCATCCGGATTTTGCGAAGATCATCGATGCTACGTTGAAGTGCAGGGACAGATATTATCCCAATGCGAAGGTTTCGGTCCTGTCTAATGCGACATTGATCGGAAGAAAGGAGGTCGCTGAGGCTCTCAAGCGTGTGGACAATCCGATCCTGAAGATCGATGCTTCTTCGGACGAGCTGATAAGGAAGATGAACAAGCCCGTCGGTACATACAGGCTTGCTGATGTGGTGGAGGCCATGATGGGATTCGAAGGGAATTTCGTGCTTCAGACCATGTTCCTGAAGTCTCCTGAGTTCGATACAGCTCAGCCGGAGGCTCTGGAGGCATGGAGAGATCTGGTCAGAAAGTTGAGGCCGAGGGAAATAATGGTCTATACGATAGACAGAGAGACTCCAGACAAGAGTCTGGAAAAATATACCGTGGAAGAGATGACTGCCTTTGTGCAGCCTCTTCTTGATGAAGGATTCAAGATACAGGTAAGAGGATAATGAGAGTTGTAATTCAAAGAGTGTCAGAAGCTTGTGTGGCGGTTCCTGCGGAGTCTTACGAGTCTCGCATAGGTGCCGGACTGCTTGTGCTTGCAGCGTTCATTGATGAAGATACAGAAGAAGATCTTGAATGGACTGCGAAAAAGATCGCAGGAATGCGTATCTTTGATGATGAAGCGGGAGTAATGAACCTTTCTGTAAAGGATGTAGATGCAGAAGTGCTTGCTGTAAGCCAGTTTACGCTTTATGCATCTACGGTAAAAGGAAACCGTCCTTCATATATAAAGGCTGCCAAGCCAGATGTGGCAATACCTTTGTATGAGAAGTTTCTGATGAAGCTTGAGGAACATATCGGCAAGCCTGTAGGTAAAGGAATATTCGGGGCAGATATGAAAGTGTCGCTTTTAAATGATGGCCCTGTTACAATAATAGTTGATTCAAAGTTGAAATTTTAAATTATATGGTAGATTATCTGAACAAATACGGTTATATTCCGGATCGTGAGGCAATCGGCAGAGCATTGGACATCATTGCTGCAAACCTCGAGAATGTTGCGTCAGAGCAGGTTTACAAGGAGTGCTTTTCCATGATGGACCTTACGACTCTGAAGACGGATGATACTCCGGCTTCAGTGACAAAGCTTGTGAACAAGGTGAATGCATTTCAGGCTTCATATCCTGAATGGCCTCTTCCGGCTTCGATCTGTGTGTATTCAAACTTTGCGGCTACAGTAAAGGAAGCTAGAAAGGCTGACTTCAACATCACTGTTGTTTCAGCATGCTTCCCAACCTCACAGAGTTTCCTTGAAGTGAAGCTCAAGGAAGTAGAGATGGCTGTAGAGCAGGGTGCTGACGAGGTTGATATCGTTCTCGCTCTCAATGCATTCCTTGCAGGAGACACAGAGACTGCAGCAGAGGAGATCCGTCAGGTGCGCAGAGTCATTGACGAAGTTGCCGGAAAGCAGGGTAGAGAGGTTCATCTGAAGGTGATCCTCGAGACCGGTCTTCTCAGAACTCCTGAGAATATCGCGAATGCTTCATTCCTTGCTATGGAAGCAGGTGCTGACTTCATCAAGACTTCTACTGGAAAGGTGGATGTGAATGCAACTCCAGTTGCTGCTTATGTAATGTGCGAGTGTATCGCGAAGTATCAGGCCGTAACCGGCAAGAAGATCGGATTCAAGCCTGCAGGCGGCATCTCGACAGCTGCTGACGCTCTCTGCTATTATTCTATCGTGGCTTCCGTTCTTGGAAAGGACTGGCTTAACAAGCACATGTTCCGTTTCGGTGTAAGTCGCGTGGCAAACAGCATTCTCTCTGCCGTTGAGCAGAAAACAGTAAGTTATTTCTAAAAATTTGTTGGATTTTTTATAAAAATCAAACAAATTTCTAGGTAGGAATCGGCCTCTCACTTGCGTGAGAGGCCGATTTTTGTAAATAGCCGTAGAAATTTTCATTCAACGGCTATTTCTCTGGAACTTTGCCTCCGTAATTAAATGAATGAATTATGAGAGGTAAGATCAAGCTTATGCTAATGGCAATCCTGGCGTTGTCGTGCAGCAAGGAAGGGTTCAGGACAGAGAGGGGGCTGGACTACTCTTATGGACGTAATATCCCGCATGACAAGATAGTCCTGGGAAGCCGTCTTCAGAATCCGTATACCACGGAAAACATGACTAAGGCTCTGCACTCGCTCTATTCTACCAGAGCTGACAGGGTCGATGTCAAGACTACTGATCTTTATGTAAGGTTCCTTCCTTCTGATCAGAGTCAGTATGATCAGCTGAGATCTCTTGGTCTCGATCTGATGGATCATCCTATGGACTATGATATAGTCGTTGAAGGAGACTGGTACCATGATCCGGATGTTCCCGCTGAGGATGTCACATGGCAGTATGCCGTAGTTCCTCGCAACTTTAAATTCCCTGAGATAAGATATGAGATTCTTGACGAGTGCTATATCTCTGAGAATGATCCAGGTACACGTTCGGACGGCATTGACTGGGCTGCAGTCGAGAGGGAATCGTATATCCTGACTGGAAATGAGGCTATGCTGGCTGCTCCTTTGACAAGGGCGGATCAGAAGGTGACTCCGTCAGGACGAATAACCATCGAGGATGAAGACTATAAGGGAGGACAACCGTTTGGTGTGGCGGGAGTGCGCGTTTCATGCAATTCCTTCGTCAAGACGGCTCATGCAACCACCGATCGTGACGGCTATTACCAGATGGATAAGTCCTTTGCTTCTGATATAAGGTACAGGCTGGTCTTCAAGAATGAAAAAGGCTTTTCCATCGGTTTCAATCTTGTCCTTGTGCCGGCTTCCGTCTCGACTTTGGGCAAGTCATCTCCTGAAGGAGTGAACATGACAGTGACGAAGGATTCGGAGGATAAACTGTACCGCCGCTGTGTCGTGAATAACGCAGCATATGATTACATAAGTCGCTGTAATTCAGATGATATGGGGATTGATCCCCCGCCTTCCGATCTTCGCTTGTGGATATTCAACGGCATGGAGGCAAGCAGTGCTGTCATGCTTCATCAGGGCTCATTGCTAAGACATGAACTGATAGAAGAATATCTTGGCAAGTTTTCCCGTCTGATAGAATATTTTCTTCCTGACATTACGATCGGAACGAAGGGCGTTGACAGTTATGCGTCAATATATTCCTCGACATGTCACGAACTTGCCCATGCCAGCCATTTTTCAAAAGTGGGGACATCTTATTGGAACCGCTATATCCTGTATGTCATCGATTCCTATATCAAGACCGGAGGAATGACTTATGGCGATGGTTCGGGAAGCGATGCCGGATATTGCGAGATAGGTGAGATGTGGGCCTATTATCTGGAAAGCAAGATGTATAAGGAAAGGTATGGCGGAAGTTTTCCGACTTTCGGTACCAGCTATTGGTTCCGTCCTCAGATATTCCGTTTTCTGGATGAAAGAGGCCTTCCGCAGTCGAAGATCTTTTCTGTCCTAGGAGAAGATGTCACTTCAAGGGATGAACTTGAAACAGCCTTGACTCTGGCTTATCCAAACAAAAGAGAAGTAATACAGCAGGTTTTCAGCAGATATTAGCATATGAAGAAGTACACGCTTTTACTGGCATTTGCGGCCATGCTGCTTGCCGGATCAAAGTCTGAGGCTCAGACTATGTCCGTCTCGACCAATGTTCTGGATTATGCCTGTCTGGGAACTCTTAATGCAGATGTTTCGTATTCATTATCAAGAAGATGGAGCATTACGGCGGGAGCAAGATACAATCCGTTTACATTCAGAAAAGGAGACCCGGACAGGCAGTTCCAGATGAGACAGCAGTCTTACAGTATAGGAGCCAGATTGTGGCCATGGCATACATGGTCGGGCTGGTGGTTCGCGGGCAAGCTGCGATATCAGGAGTATAATTTCGGAGGCATACGGTCGCCTGAGACTCGTGAGGGAGACCGTTTCGGAGGCGGTTTGTATGCAGGATATACCTACATGCTGGGCCCTCATTTAAATATTGAATTCGGCCTTGGCTTATGGTCCGGCTTGGATGTATATAAATGTTATTCATGCCCTGTTTGCGGCGTAACGCTCAAGTCAGGCAAGACCCGTTTCATCCTTCCCGATGACATCATGATTTCATTTGCGTATGTGTTCTGATAGAAAGGTACTTTTAATTTTGTTTCTGCTAGGCGTCGCGCTCTCTTGTTCTCCATACAGGAAGATGCAGAAGATACGTTCCGGGGCGGTCGGGATGACACTTTCAGTTCCGGAAGAGCCTCCGATCGAGGAGGAAGAAGATAATGAAGTGCAGATAGACAGTATCAGAAGCACGTTGTCGGATGAACCGATAATCATGAATGCCATAAAGGACACCGAGACGGGCGAAATGATCGCTACGGATGTCATAAATGCCTCCAAGGTCACGGCTCGCTTCAGGAATGTAGCCGAGAGGGCGGGATATGTCTCCATAAGCTTTGACGTGAGCGTCCCGGCGGCAATGTCCGATTCGGAATGGCAGCTGAAGATACTTCCCTTCATGGCAATACAGGAGGATACGGTTTCGCTTGATGCTCTGTACATTACTGGAGAGAAATATCGTGCTGAGCAGTTGAGGGGATATCAGAGGTACCGTGCATTTCTGGCTTCAATAATTACGGATACGACGGATTTCATACGTATAGGACAGCTTGAGATCTTTCTTGAGAGATATTATCCTGAGACGTATGCTATGAAACGGGATTCCTCTGTCATCCCTGCTCCTCTTGCTGAAAATCTCTTTGGAGTGACCCAGCGTGATGCCTTGATCCACTATACAAAGCATTTGAAATGGAGATTCAACGAGCGCCGCAAGGGACGCGTGGGTAAAATGTATGAGAAATATGTCAAGGATCCGATAGTCACGGAAGGCATAAGGCTGGATACCGTGCTGACTTCGGCTGACGGAGATTTCATATACAGGTATGTACATACGTTCCGGAGCCGGCCAAAGCTTAGAAAGGTCACTGTCTCGCTTGACGGAAAGCTTTATGAGAAAGGAGAATGCATACATGAATTTCCTTTCCCTGATGAACTTACGTTCTATATCAGCTCTTTGTCGACTCTTGTCGATGACAGGCCGAAATACAGGATGTTTGTGCTCGAGAGGACGGTCTATGACAATACGAAGGCTTTCATCGACTTCAGGCAGGGCAGCTCTGTGGTGGACACCCTTCTGGGAGACAATGCTTCGGAGCTGCGAAGAGTCGTCAGATGTATCGATGATGTTGTGGCAAGAGATGATCTGGAACTGGATTCATTGGTCATCGTCGCTTCCTGCTCCCCAGAGGGTTCCTATTCGGTGAATCGTAAGCTTTCAGCCGCCCGTTCAGAGGCTGTCCGCAGATATATCGGCCGGTATGTGCCGGAGGAATGGAGGGATAGCCTGAAGGCGTCGGAACTTCCGGAAAACTGGGAGCAGCTGCGCAAGTTGATCGCAAGCGATACGGTCATGTCAGCTTCAGCAAAGGAGAAGATTGCAGCGCTGATTGATGGAATGAAGGATCCTGACCGCGTGGAGACAAGGATTGCGTCTATGCCGGAGTACCGCTATCTGCGTGAAAAGGTCTATCCGAAACTCCGCAGCGTGCGCTTCGACTTCCATATGCACAGGACGGGAATGCTCAAGGATACAGTACATACGACAGAACTGGATACAGCGTACATGGCTGGAGTAGAGGCTCTTAAGTCGTTGGATTATAAGAAGGCTGTTTCCGTGTTGAGACCATACGATGATTATAATGCAGCATTGGCATTCATGTCGGCGGATTATAACCATTCTGCTATGGACGTGCTTGGAAGGCTTGATGATACCGATCCGAAGGTGTGTTATCTGAAGGCCATGGTGCTCTCAAGGCTCGGATTGCATGACGAAGCGCTCAAGTACTACGACCTGTGTCTGGCTTATGATCCTTATATGAGACATAGAGCCAATCTTGATCCGGAGATGCACCTTCTGGTCAAGAGGAGAGAAGAATGAAAACCCTTTAATACTAAATAATCATGAGAACAAAATTATTCTTTGCGGCCTTTGCCGCTTTGGCTCTTGCGAGCTGTAATGAAGCCCCGGTGGAGGCTCCTGTCACTGATGAAATGGTGGAACTTGAAGTCAATGTACCTGTGGCCCAGACAAGATTGACGGGAACTCCAGCTGCCGAAGATGCCGTTTCAAACCTTCAGGTCTTTGTTTTTGATCATGCTACAGGAGGGCTGGAAGCGTATGGAAATCAGGACAACACCAAATCATTGAAACTTACATGCCTGCCGGGAGACAAGGACATCGTGGCTTTGGTAAATGCTCCGTCATGTGCCTCTGTTTCAAATCTTTCCGGACTCAATTCCATGACTTCTTCACTGAAGGATAACGCTGCAGGAAAGCTTGTCATGAGCGGACAGACCAGAAAGACATTGTCCGCTAATGATAAGTCTGCTACGATTGACGTTTCGCGAATTGCAGCTAAAGTCACCTTATTGAGTGTCAAGAACAATATGGCCCTTAAGGTGAATCAGGACAAGGAGTTTGTCGTTACTGGAGTCTATCTTATCAATGTTGCAGGCGATAGAAAATACCTCTCTGATTCAGAGCCAGCTCTTGACAAGTGGTACCATAAGATGAAATATGAAAGTGCGAATACGCTTTCTTTCCTCTATGATGCGCCTGAGGCGTCGGTCAAGTATGGCGCTACATATTCGTCGCAGCATCATTTCTATTGCTATCCTAACCATACATCGGCGGATGCGAATGAAGGTGCATGGACACCTCGCAAGACGCGTCTTGTCGTAGAGGCGACTTTAGGAGGCGAGACATGTTACTATCCTGTGACACTTGCAGATGTGGCTCAGAATACGGCTTATACAGTTACCCTGACTGTAACACGTCCGGGTTCTCCATCTCCTGATATCCCTGTTTCAACCGAGGAGGCTACATTCACTATAAATGTGAAGGACTGGGTTGATGGTGCTGATTATACAGAAACAATTTAATCGTTAGAATATGAAGATAAGGTCGTCCAAAGCACTGTCTGTAATTGTCGGTGCCCTCCTCTGTGCAGGTTGTGCAGTCAAAGAGTACAGGGAATCATGTCCGTGCCGGCTTGTTCTGGATTTCAGCGAAGTCGATACTTCTGCCGTCAGGTCTGCTGACCTTTATGTGACGGTGCCGGACGGCTATGTGTTCACTGATTACATTGGATCTGAGAAGTTTGCCAGGGATTATACCGCTATAGTGCCGCGCACTGTGCTGCAGGTCAATCTGATGTGGGGCGCAGGAGGATTCATGTCAGAGTCTGGATTGAGTATTCCGAAAGGGGAGGACTGTCCTCCTGTGTACATGCATTCATCAACGGTCAATGCCGATTGTGAGATGTGGCGCGAGACTGTGTGGATGAGGAAGAACCACTGTCGAGTGGATATTGATGTGAATGCCGACGAGGGATATCGTCCATGGCTGAAGATCGTTTCGGATGTTTGCGGCTATGATGTGTACGGTAAGCCGGTCGAAGGATATTTTGAATCACGCAAACGGGTTGATGAGGAATATTCATGCAGCTTCACGCTTCCTCGTCAGACTGACGACCTGATGACCTTGGAAATCGATGAGGGAGACGGAATCCTGAAACGTTTTTCGCTTGGCGAATACATCGCATCGACGGGATATGACTGGAGCACCCCAGATTTGCAGGATATTCAGATCGAACTTGACTTCGCGGTGACTCAGGTAGTTTTGAAAATCAGCGGGTGGGATGGAGAGCATAAATTTGACATAGTCATCTGATCAGAAAAAGTAGTAAATAGTTCGTAATTTAAAAACATTTTGTATCTTTGTCCCACTTTTCTGAAAAGCGGATGTGGTGAAATGGTAGACACGCTCGTTTCAGGTGCGAGTGCTTCACGGCATGTAGGTTCGAGTCCTATCATCCGCACTGTTCAAAGCCCGGTTATAAGCCGGGCTTTTTTTTGTGCGGATGACGCGGCGCTGATGCGCCTTGCTGTATAATGGAGAGATATTATTGTCACTCAAGTGGAAAATTCGTATATTTACCGAAACGGAAATTCTAATCACATAAAATAGCATTTTGAATTATGAAGAGAATGGCAGTCATCGGTATGGCAGCGCTAATGGCAGGCTGTAATGCTGTCGATATGGAGCAATATGTCGATGAACTTTACGACAGGATGCCGCAGGAGGAACGTATCGCCCAGCTCAGAAGCGGATACATGGATGATCTCTTTGATGAATATGGAAATCTGGATGAAGAGAAATGTGCGGAGCTGATTCCATATGGACTCGGTCATTTCTCCCAGTATGCGAGTCAGAAGCCTCTGGACCCGAATGTGTTGCGTGACCGTGTCGCTGCGGTTCAGGACTGGCTGATGAACAATACTCCGAACGGTATTCCAGCTTTGTTCCATGAAGAGGTGCTTTCAGGCGTCAATACCAAGGGCGCGACCGTCTATCCGCAGCAGATCGGCCAGGCCGGTTCCTTCAATCCGGAGCTTGCCGAGCTGAAGACTTTCCAGACTGGTACCGTAATGCGAAAGATGGGAGGTGTGCTGTCGCTTTCTCCGATGGTCGATGTGTGCCGCGTGCCAAGCTTCAATCGTCTTGAGGAATCATATGGCGAGGATGCGTATCTGTCTGCTGTCATGGGAGTTGCGTTCGCAAAAGGACTCCAGCAGAACGATCTGAAGGTGGGAGTAGGAACATGTACAAAACATTACCTTGGCTATGGCGGTGGCGGAGAAACAGACGAAAAGGAGATGCTGGAAGAGATTCTTCTCCCGCACGAGGCCATGATCCGTCTGACCGGAAGCAAGGTCGTCATGCCGGGCTATCATGCTGTCCACGGAACGAACTGTGTCGAGAATTCATACATCCTCAAGGACATTCTTCGTGATTATGTAGGCTTCGACGGAATGGTTGTGAGCGACTATACTGCGATCGATCAGATTCCGGGACTTGAAACCCCTGTGCAGAAGGCTGCTGCGGCTATCAATGCCGGAAATGATGTGGATTTCCCGACCGGGTCGAATTATAAGTATCTGCAGGAAGCTATCGATCAGGGACTTGTTTCCCCGGAGACATTCGAGCGTGCAGTAAAGAACGTTCTGAGGCATAAGTTCCGTGCCGGGCTCTTCGATAAGAATCCGTATCTTTATAGTACTGAGCATATTACGCTGGATACTCCGGCGGAGCGACAGACGGCTTATGATATTGCGGCCCAGTCGGTCGTACTTCTTGAAAACAACGGCATCCTGCCGTTGAAGGAGCCGGCAAAGGTGTTCGTGACAGGCCCGAATGCCAACAGCATGTGGGCTATGTGCGGCGACTATTCATTCCCTGCCATGGCCTATTTCTGGAAGCATGTCAAAGATGGACTTGACGATCCGCACATCGTCGGCCTCCTCGAAGGAATGCGTGGACGCAGACCTGATGGATTCGAGATTACATATTCCCGCGGATGTGACTGGACGGAGGAGATCGAGACCAAGTACAGCCAGGTCGGTGACGAACGTGCATGGGAATATGCTCTTCTGCACCGTAAGGTGGATTCGGGAGAAATCGCGGATATGGAAGAGGCATTGGGAATGGCGGCAGAGAGTGACATCATCGTCGCTGCAGTCGGCGAAAATGTGATGCTTTGCGGAGAGAACCGTGACCGTCAGGGACTTCGTCTTCCGGGCAGGCAGGAACAGTATGTCGAGGAACTTCTTGCTACAGGCAAGCCGGTTGTTCTGGTTGTGTTCGGAGGTCGTGCCCAGGTGATTTCGGGTATTGCAGAGCGTTGCGCGGCTGTGATCCAGGCTTGGTATCCGGGCGAGGAAGGCGGAAATGCCGTGGCTGACATCCTTTATGGAAATGTGTCTCCGTCGGCAAAGCTTTCTGTAAGTTATCCGAAGGTAGAGCTCTATGAGCCTTTGTGCTATAATACGTCGGTAGAGAAGGATCCACGTGTCCAGTGGCCTTTCGGCTATGGTCTCAGCTATACAACATTCGAATATTCAGACCTCCAGCTTGATGCAAAGGCCTCTACATCAGATAAATATGTAAATCTTACATTCAATGTGAAGAATACCGGAAGCGTAGCGGCCGACGAGGTGGCTCAGGTTTATCTGTCTCCGACAACCGATGGACAGAACATCCGTCCTATCCAGCTCCAGGGCTTTGCCCGCGTTTCTCTTGAGCCGGGCCAGACAAGGACAGTCAGCGTGAAGCTCCATACCGAGCAGTTCGGATATTATACCAACGACGGCGTGCGTCAGTGGAACATCGCGCCGGGAACATTTGAAGTGAAGATCGGAGCTTCTTCGGCTGACATCAGGCTTTATGACAAGGTCACATTGACAGGCAAGCATGTCGTCAAGCCGTTGAGGGACCATTATTTTTCAGAAGTAACAGTTAAATAAGAACATATGAAGATAGCTTTTCTTGATGCGGCTACCATGGGCGATGTGTCCTTTGAGCCGTTTGAGCGTCTGGGCGATTTTACCCGATATGAAAATTCCACTCCTGAAGAAGCCCGTGAAAGGGTGAAGGAACTGGATGTGCTCCTTATCAATAAAGTGATGGTAGACAAGCAGTTGATTGATTCGGCTCCGAACCTGAAACTGATATGTATTGCCGCTACTGGTGTGAACAATATCGATGTTGAGTATGCGGCTTCCAAGGGAATTCCGGTACGCAATGCAGTCGGTTATTCTACCGATTCTGTGGTCCAGGCGACCTACATGCATATCCTCTCGCTTGTCGGTGGAGCTCCGTATTTCGACGATAGCGTGAAGACAGGCTCATACTCGCGCAGCGGAATGTTTACCGATCCGAACTGGAACTGGTGGGAGCTTGCCGGTAAGACCATAGGAATCATAGGAATGGGTAACATCGGCAGCAAGGTGGCCAAGATCGCCGAGGCATTCGGAATGAATGTATGCTATTTCTCAACATCGGGCACGGGCCATTGCAAGGACTATCCATGCCTTTCGCTCGAGGAGTTGCTGAAGGTCTCTGACATCGTGTCCATACATGCTCCTCTTAACGAGAGGACAAACCGCCTGATCGGCAAGGAGCAGCTTGCTCTGATGAAGCCTACGGCATATCTTGTAAATGTCGGAAGGGGAGCGATCATCGTTGAGGAGGATCTTGCTGAGGCAGTCGATAATGGAATCATCGCCGGAGCCGGTATCGATGTCTTCGTTCAGGAGCCGATTCCGGAGGACCATCCTTACCTGAAGATGCAGCATCCTGAGCGCATGAGACTCACGCCTCATATCGCCTGGGCCAGCATCGAAGCCCGACGTCGTCTCATAGACATCATGGCTGACAACATCAGAAAGGGCTGGTGAAACGAAAAAAGGATGACTGAAAAGTCATCCTTTTTGCTCCCGAACTTGGACTTGAACCAAGGACCCTCTGATTAACAGTCAGATGCTCTAACCAACTGAGCTATTCGGGAATTTAATATGTATGTTTTGCTCCCGAACTTGGACTTGAACCAAGGACCCTCTGATTAACAGTCAGATGCTCTAACCAACTGAGCTATTCGGGAATATTTGTCCGCAAACGTTATCCTTATCGTTTGGGAACGCAAATGTACGAACATTTTTTTAACTGCCAAATTTTTTTCGTAAGTTTTTTTGATTTTTTTGTACCTTTGTGACGATTTAAGTCAAAAATACGTTTCCGGACGTTAAACTTCATCTTATGGATATCGATCTCTTATCAAAAATGGTCAAGGAACTCATTCTTGACAATGACAGAGTGGTGTTGCCCGGTCTTGGCTCCTTTGTGGCCGAGGTCGTCCCTTCGACTTTTTCGGATAAGGGCTATACCATAAACCCTCCGTACAGAAGGCTCTTCTTCAGGCCAAAGCCTGACGAAGGGGATGAGCTGGCAGCATTTTATGCCTCGACCAACAATGTCGACAAGGCTATGGCGGAAAGGATCATCAAAGATTTTGTGGCTGAGCTCAAGCCGATGCTCCATACGAAGAAGACGATTGTGTTCCCCGGACTGGGCCGTCTGAGGGCGACAAAGGAAAATGCCATATTCTTTGTTGCAAATGAAGATCTGGACATTTATCCTGCAGGATTCGGGCTGGAACCGATTTCATTGAAGACCCATCAGGAGACAAAGGAAGAAGTGAGCGCTGCCGTGGCAGGCCTCAAGTCGCTTCTTGGCGAGACCGTACCGGAAAAGCCGGCGCAGCCTGTAAAGCCTGAACCAGAGCCGGTTGCAGAGCCTGTACAGCCGGTAGAACCAGTCAAGGTGCAGGTGTCTCTCGTAGAGCCAGAGCCGGAACCAGTACCAGAGCTAGAACCAGTCCAGGAGCCGGAACTAGTCGTGACGCCCGAGCCAGTCCAGGAGCCTGAAGCAAAGCAGGAGCCCGAAAAGGAACCTGCTCAGGTGCCGCTCCCCGAAACGATTGCAGTTCCGGAATCAAAACAGCCTGTCAAGCCGGAACCGGTCGTGACGCCAAAGCCAGAGCCTGCGGCAGAGCCGAAGAAAAAATCAGGCAAGCCGGCCCTTGTGGCGTTATGCATCATAGCTGCTCTTGCGGTACTCTTCCTCATTGCTCTCGCAGTAGTCGGAAGAATGTCACCGGAATGGGTGGACCAGTTCCTCTACAGTCCTGAGGAGCTCAGAATTCTTAACCATGTAGTCAAATGATAAAGTATACAGAGAAGCATACGATCCCGTGCTACGATACAGATGCGGCATGGCGTCTGAAGCCGACCTCATTCATGAACATGGCCCAGGAAGCTGCGGGCCGTCATGCAGTGTATCTTGGTTTTGGATACGACGACCTCATCAAGACCAATACGGCATGGATCCTTTCCAGAGTGCATGTGGAGTTCATTGATACTCCGAAGTGGAGGGAGGAGATCACTCTGAATACATGGCATAAAGGCCTGAACCGCCTTTTCTTCCTCAGAGACTTCGTCCTTACGGACAATGAAGGCAGAGAAAGAGTGAAGGCAACGACATCGTGGCTTGTCCTGAATCTCGAAACCCGCAGACTCGTGCGTGATCCAAAGCTTATGGAGGATGGTGCCATATGTACGGAAAATGCCCTGGAGACCCCTGCAGACAAGGTCCAGATGCCTAAGGACGTAGAACCGGAGCTTGTGAGAACGCATCATGTGTCTTATTCCGACATTGATACAAACGGCCATACAAACAACGCAATGTACATGCAGTGGTCGATGAATTCGGTCGGATATGACATCACTTCGACCAGACCGGTCAAGGAATTCACGATCAACTTCGACCACGAGACCAAGGCCGGTGACCATGTCAAGATATACAGGGCTTCAGTCGAGAAGGAAGACGGCCTTCATGTATATGTAGAAGGAAAGGTCGACGGACAGTCGTCATATTGTGTGGAAATAGTATTCTAAAGGATGGTAGAGCTGATATATCCATATGAAATGGCTCCTGTGGTGCCGACTCCTACAGCCGGTTCCAAGGCTGTCATGGCTCATGGAAGCGAATGGTTCCCGATTGTGCTCCCAAGCGGCATGGTCGTGGGACGCTCTACGCGTGAATACTGTCATGGAGGAAGCAAGCCGCTTCATCCCGTGATCCATATCCATATAATCGACCGTTTTTCAAGGATATACCTCCAGAAACGTTCCATGCGAAAGGACATCCAGCCCGGCAAATGGGATACTGCTGTAGGTGGCCATGTGTCTTATGGTGAATCACTTATAGAGGCTGTCTATCGTGAGGCGTCAGAGGAATTGGGCTTCACCGAGTTCAATCCTATCTATCTCGAAACATATGAATTCGAGTCTTCCATTGAAAGGGAAATGGTCAATGTCTTTGCCGCAGTAGGTTCATATGAACTGCATCCCGACCTTGACGAGGTCGATGAGGGACGCTGGTGGGAGCTCGCCGATATTGACGCGAACATCGGCAAGGGAATCTTCACCCCTAATTTCGAAAGCGAATTCCAGATGATACGCAAGTCTCTGCTTGCTCTTCTTTAGCAAATTGATTACATTTGTCTTTGATATACTAAAGCAGATGTAACCATGTCAAGTATCGAATGTTTTGTGCCGTCTATGTCAGCAGAGGACATGTCCGTGACGGTCGAGTCTTTCAGCAGAAGCGATGCCTTTACAGGCGTGACTATCCTTACAGGAGTATCGTTGAGGTCGACAGAGACTCTCAGGAGCATTGCTGAAGCTGTTTCCGAGAAATACATGCTCATATATACCAAGGACATGCCCCTGGAGATGGGTATGTTCGCGCTGGACCGTATCCTTTGCATAGCTGAGGATACAGGTGCAGACATGCTGTATGCCGATCATTACAAGATGGTTGACGGCCAGAGGAAGAAACATCCGCTCATAGCTTGCCAGAAGGGTGCCTTGAGGGATGACTTCGACTTCGGAAGCGTGCTTGTGTTCAAGAGCAGCTCGTTCAGAAGGGCTGTCAGGGCAATGGAGGCCGATTATGAGTTCGGAGCCCTCTATGACCTCAGGCTCAGGATGAAGAACATTGTCCATGTCAATGAATACCTGTATACGGAGATCGAGATCGACAACAGAAAATCGGGCGAAAAGCAGTTCGATTACGTGGATCCTCGAAACAGGGCTGTGCAGATCGAGATGGAAAAGGTATGTACCGAACATCTCAAACGCATAGGAGCATGGCTGGAACCGAAGTTCAGAGAGCCGGACATCAATGAGTTTGCAGGAACTCCATTCGAGGTGACCGCAACGGTCGTGATCCCGGTATTCAACAGAGTCAGGACTGTAAAGGATGCCGTAGAGAGCGCTCTGAGCCAGAAATGTGACTTCCCATACAACGTCATAGTTGTCGATAATCATTCGACTGACGGTACGACAGAGCTCCTTAATGAAATCGCTGCTGCAGACGGACGTCTCGTCCATATCATCCCGGCTAAACATGACCTTGGAATCGGCGGTTGCTGGAACCTGGCTGTACACCACGGACTCTGCGGAGAATATGCGGTACAGCTTGACAGCGATGATGTTTACAGCGGCCCGGATACATTGCAGAAGATCGTGGATGCGTTCCGAGAGCAGAAATGCGCCATGGTCGTGGGTACATATCAGATGACCGATTTCGACATGAACCCAATCCCTCCTGGAATCATCGACCATCGCGAATGGACGGAAGATAACGGTCGCAACAATGCATTGAGAATCAACGGCCTGGGTGCCCCAAGGGCCTTTTGGACTCCGCTTCTGAGAAACATAAATCTGCCAAATACCAGCTATGGAGAGGACTACGCTCTCGGCTTGAGGATCAGCCGTGAGTACCGCATCGGACGTATCTATGATGTGCTTTACTGCTGCCGTCGATGGGAAGGAAACTCAGATGCCGCCCTTGACATAGACCGCGTGAATGCCAACAATCAGTACAAGGACCGCATCAGGACATGGGAACTTGAAGCCAGGTTAAGGATGAACAGGCGATGAAGAACAACGAGATGATACATAAGTTCACAGGAGACCAGCTTTCCCGCTGGCCTCTTGCTTGTGAAAACTTCCGTGCGCTGAAGAACGTGCTGACCAGGGAAGTTGAGATCGGCGGATTGAAAGTGACTCTCCAGCACAATCCTGCGCGAATGATTTCATCGGCGGCAAAGCTCACGAAGGCCGATATTGCGAAAAGGAAGTGCTTCCTTTGCCGTGAAAACCGCCCGCAGGAGCAGATAATGCTCAAGTTCGAGGGCAGGAAGGGCAAGAAATATCATATACTGCTGAATCCGTACCCGATCTTTCCAGACCATCTGGTGATTGCGGCGGCAAGGCATACAGACCAGACCATATGGAAACGATATGTGGACATGCTCGATCTGGCAAGAAAATATACTGATTTCACATTCTTCTACAATGGTCCAAAGAGCGGCGCTTCCGCTCCTGACCATCACCATTTTCAGGCTGCCCCGAAGGGGCTTATGCCTTTGGAGAGGGATGCGTGGGGATTCCTCGGCTGCGCTCGGAATGACAAAGAGGGCACTCGGAATGACAAAGAGGACACGATGAGGCATGTGGCGTCGCTTCAGGATGCAGATCTGTATCATTATCAGAAATTTACGACAGGAGTGTTTGTGCTTGAATCCGAGACGGCAAAGTCGGCGGCCAAGCTTTTATACAGGCTTCTGGATTGTGCGGAAATACCGGAAGGCGAGAATGAACCTATGTTCAATCTCTTTACGTCATACGAAGCCGGCAGGTTCCGTTCTATAATTGTTTTCCGCAGCCGTCACCGCTCCCACCATTATTTCAGCGAAGGCCCCGACCACTTGACGATGAGCCCGGGATGTGCCGATATGGGTGGCATGCTCATAGTGCCGGTGCCGGAAGAGTATGAGAGCCTGACTCCTGAACTTCTTTCCGAAATGATTGCGGAAGTCTCTGTCTCCAAAGAAGAGGAAGCTCGTATTCTGAACAGACTGACCCGAAAGCAGCCGAATGTCGCTGTGGGAATAATGTCTGGCAAAGAGATTGAGTTTGAGATACTTTCAGACGGCGCGGGAGTGCGTAAGGCAGCCCTTCGTGAAGGTAAGATCGAATACGACGGAGCTCTTTATGATGAGCTGTATTTCGACTCAAAGACGCCTTCGACGATGTTTGCAGAGCCGTCCTTCGTACTTCACGGAGTAACGATCGGGGTGAATTTCCATTGGGAAAGAAAGGAAAGCCAGAGGTTTGCAGGCTCATTGAAGATCATAGTCGACAAGGACAAGCTTACTGCAATAAACATAGTTGGAGTGGAGGACTATCTGCTGAGCGTCATATCTTCGGAAATGAGCGCGAACGCCTCTGAAGAATTCCTGAAGGCCCATGCAGTGATATCCCGCTCATGGCTTATGGCCCAGATCGAAGCTTCCGGCAAAAGGCATGAAGTGCAGGTTCCGGAAGGTGTTACAGACCTTCCTTCGCTTGTAATGAACCTTGACAGCATGATGAACAAGGGACAGACACAGACGCCTCAGACGGGAACGATAGAGTACGTGAAGTGGTATGACCATGAAGACCATAAGCTATTCGACGTATGCGCCGACGACCACTGCCAGAGATATCAGGGGCTGACAAGAGCCACGGGAACCACAGTCCGCAGGGTGATAGACCAGACATGGGGCCAGGTGATCATGCATGATGGCCAGCTTTGCGACGCACGCTTTTCGAAATGCTGCGGCGGACGCATGGAAAGATTCAGCACATGCTGGGAGGACAAGGATTATGCTTACCTTCAGCCGCTTCCGGATGCTCCGGGCCATAAGGAGGGCGAAACATGCTTCTGCGATACTCAGGACAAGGAGATCCTCTCTCAGGTCCTGAACAACTACGATCAGGAGACAGTAGATTTCTATCGTTGGACCGCGACTTATGACAAAACGGAACTTTCCGAGCTCATAGAGAGACGAAGCGGCCATAAGATCGGAGAAATCATATCGATCGAACCGCTCGAAAGGGGAGAGTCCGGAAGGATCCATAAGCTGAAGATTGTAGGTTCGGAAAATGTCATGATAGTAGGCAAGGAACTGGAAATCAGAAGGATACTATCGGAGAGTCACCTCAAGAGCTCAGCGTTCGATGTCGAGATGACCTTTGATAAGGTCATCCTGCATGGAAGCGGATGGGGACATGGAGTCGGCCTGTGCCAGATAGGAGCCGCCGTAATGGCCTCCAAAGGCTATGACTACCGTCAGATCCTGGAACATTATTACCCTTGCTCTGTCATTTCGAGCTTGTAGAGAAATCTAAAATCATGAACGATGAAAAAGACAAATAATCCATGGAAATGGATACCTACTCTGTACTTTGCCGAGGGTATCCCGTATTTCATAGTGAACAACATATCCGTGATCATGTTCAACAACATGGGCATGTCCAAGGGAGACATGGCGATGTATACCAGCCTTCTGTATCTTCCGTGGGTCATCAAGCCCCTCTGGAGCCCGTTCGTGGACATAATCAAGACCAAGAGATGGTGGATAATGGCCATGCAGATAATCATGTCTGCGGCCTTCGCTCTTGTAGCCTTCAGCCTTCCTCATCCTTCTGCGGAAACGATAGCTGCAGGTGGAACGCCGGTATCTCTTTTCACCCTTACCCTCGTTCTCTTCTGGATTACCGCTTTCGCATCCGCGACTCACGATATCGCTGCAGACGGCTTCTACATGCTGGCTCTCCCGACTAAGGAACAGTCGGTCTTTGTCGGCATCAGGAGCACATTCTACCGTCTGTCCTCGATATTCGGTCAGGGTGTCCTTGTCGTTATAGCGGGACTTTTGGAAAAGAACCTCGGGGATGTCCCTAAGGCATGGTCTGTCACATTGATAGTATGTGCTGTAATGTTCTCAGCCATAACCCTTTGGCATACATTTGCCCTCCCTAGGCCTCAGGCCGATAGAGTGCGTGAAGGGGGCTCGACTGCGAAGGATATCATGAGGGAATTCGTCCGTACATTCGTCACCTTCTTCCAGAAGAAGCACGTATGGCTGGCCCTTGCCTTCATGCTCCTGTACCGTCTTCCGGAGGCGTTCCTCGTGAAGATGATGAATCCTTTCCTTCTTGATTCTACCTCTCAGGGCGGACTCGGACTTTCGACAGAAACGGTCGGCATCGTGTATGGAACTGTCGGCGTGGCCGCTCTTACTGTCGGCGGTATCCTCGGCGGCATCGCGGCTTCCAAGTGGGGCCTGAAGAAATCGCTCTGGCCTATGGCTCTGGCCCTTACCCTTCCGTGTCTGTCATTCGTCTTCCTCGCTGCCTTCCAGCCTCAGAACATCCTTCTGATCAGCTCATGCGTGGCGCTTGACCAGTTCGGCTACGGATTCGGATTCACAGCCTACATGCTTTATCTGATATACTACTCAGAGGGCGAATTCAAGACCGCCCATTACTCTCTCTGCACAGCCTTCATGGCAATGAGCATGATGCTTCCGGGAATGGTGGCAGGATATGTGCAGGAGAGCATAGGATATACCAGCTTCTTCATCTTTGTGATGGTGTGCTGTCTGGTGACGGTGGCCGTTACGGCGTTGTTGAAGGTGGATCCGGAATATGGAAAGAAATAAAAAATCAAAGACTATGAAAAAGTATATGCTTATGGCTGCCATGGCCATCATGGGACTGTCTTCATGCGGCCAGACTCAGCCGCAGCCCTCGGAAGGCTCACGCACGGATTTCGCGCTTTCTTTCTTCAAGGCAGTCAGCTCTTCAGCAAAGCCGGGAGAGAATGTCGTAGCATCTCCATACAGTGCAGGCGTAGCGTTGTCTATGCTTACGGAAGGTGCTGCAGGGCAGACAAAAGTAGAGCTGGACAATGCCTTGAACGGCTGCCTGTTCATGCCGGAACCGATGGGAGATTCGGAAACAGTTACTGTGAAATCAGCTAATTCGATATGGATTTCAGACAATTTCAGCGTGAGAAACCGTTTTGTGGCCCATATGGAGGACGACTTCAAGGCTGATGTTGAGGTCATGGATTTTGCAGATCCTGCAACACTCCAGTCCATGAACAGATGGTGTGCAGACAATACCGACGGAAAGATAACCAAGATCAAGGATTCATTGTCTCCGAACAATGTGATGATTCTTGCTAATGCACTGTATTTCAAGGCTTCATGGGAAAATCAGTTCGATCCTAAGGCGACTCAGGAGGAGACTTTCCATGGCCGCAGCGGTGACACTGAAGTCAAGATGATGTACAGAAAAGGAGCATATGAATACATGGAATATCAGGGATGCCAGATGATAAAGCTTCCGTATCTGGACAGCGAATATGCGATGTATGTGGTTCTTCCTCCTGCAGGAATGGATCCCGAGACCGTCCTTCCGTACATAGGAGAGTCTGTCTACAATATGGCCATGGGCATGCTTAAGCCGGAGCAGGTTCGTTTCTCGATGCCGAAGGTCCGTCTGGAGACTTCCATGAACCTGAACAAGACGCTTGGGAAGATGGGGGTAAAGACAGCATTTACGGGTGCGGCTGATTTCAAGGAAATATCGGTTTCTGGCCCTCTCGTGCTTGATGAAGTCGCTCAGAACTGCTATATCGACATCACAGAAAGCGGTACGGAGGCTGCAGCAGTGACAAGCGCTGCAATCAGTCTTACATCCCTTCGTCCTCAGGAGAATGTGAAGACCATGAAAGTGGACCGTCCATATATCTTCTTCATAGCGGACTCTGAAAACATCCTTTTTACCGGAAAGATCCTGAATCTTTAATCCTTTGACCATGAAGAAATTATTCGCAATATTCATATCGTTGTTTGCAGCGGTTTCCATGTCCGCTTCAGAGCCGGTCGTGAAGACCGGAATCGAGGTGCTCAGAGACCGCGAGTTCAGAGGGCTGGTAGGCAAGAGGGTCGGTCTCGTGACCAATCCAAGCGGCGTGGATCATCTTCTGAATTCAACAGTTGACATC
This sequence comes from Bacteroidales bacterium, assembly GCA_017556765.1. Lineage (GTDB taxonomy): Bacteria > Bacteroidota > Bacteroidia > Bacteroidales > UBA932 > Cryptobacteroides. The sequence goes on along the minus strand of JAFYME010000066.1, from coordinate 47,407 downwards.
CTCTATAATGCCCCTGGAGTCGAGCTGGTTGCCCTTTATGGCCCGGAGCACGGTGTCCGTGGAGATATCTATGCAGGCGATCATGTGAAGGATTCCAAGGACGATGCGACAGGACTTCCGGTATATTCATTGTACGGCGCCACGCGCAAGCCGACAAAGGAGATGCTTCAGGGCATCGACATAATGGTCTATGACATTCAGGATGTCGGCGTACGTTCATATACGTTCATCAGCACTCTTGGACTTGTCATGGAGGCGTGCGGTGAACTGGGTGTCGAAGTGATGGTTCTCGATAGGCCTAACCCTCTGGGAGGTAATAAGATAGAGGGGTGCTATGTGGAGCATGGCTTCTATTCTTTCGTGAGTCAGTATCCGATTCCATATGTGTATGGACTCACCGTCGGAGAACTTGCCGTGATGATAAATGAAGAGGGAATGAACAGGGGACAGAAGGGTACGCAGGAGCCGGCCCGCTGCAAACTGACAGTCGTGCCGATGAAGGGATGGACCCGCGACATGCTGTATGAAGATACAGGTCTCCCATGGGTGCTTCCTTCTCCGAACATACCGTTCAAGGATACGCCGATGTATTATGCCGCTGCCGGAATCTGCGGAGAGCTTGCCGGATTCATGAACATCGGCATAGGATACACCCTTCCATTCCAGATCTTCGGCGCTACATGGCTCGACCCGGACAAGCTCAAGGCGAAGCTGGATTCATATGGCCTTCTTGGCATATCTTTCAGGACAATATGGTATAAGCCGTTCTCCGGAAGCCAGCAGGGAAAGCTTGTGAAAGGCCTTCAATATTTTTTCACAGACTATGAAAATGCCCGTCTGACTGATACGCAATTCTATGTCATGCAGGCAGTTGCAGAACTCTATCCGGATAAGAAGGCCTTCGAGGTCATAAGCGGCTACGGACTCTTCGATAAAGTTTGTGGCACGGATTATGTTAGGACAGAATTCAAGAAGCGGTACAATGTTACCGATATCATTGAATATTGGCGGAAAGATGAAGAAGATTTCCGTACATTATCGCAAAGGTACCAGATCTATTAACTTAAAACTGTACGATTATGAGAACAATCAGAACAGCACTTGCCGCAATGATAGCAGCTTTGTCATTGGTGGCATTCGAGTCTGATGCGGATGCACAGGCGCGCAGAAGCGCAAACGTTACTAAAACCACTCCGTCAGCTTCAAAATCGTCAGCAACAGTAAGCAGAAGCTCGTCTCAGGTGAACAGGAGTTCGTCACAGACCAGCCGCAGCTCGTCTCAGGTAAGCCGCAGCTCATCTCAGGTCGATCGTTCGGGTCAGGGCAGAGCATCGTCTGCAAACCGTCAGGCAGTAAAGCCTTCAGCCGGATCAAAGCCTGCGACAAGCGTAAAGCCTTCGACTTCAGGAAGACCTGCCGGTACAGCAACACGTCCTTCGACAGGTTCTACTTCAGACCGCAAGCCAAGCACTACCGTAGAAAGACCGGCTACAAGACCTTCGACTGCGACAAAGCCATCTGCAGGAACACGTCCTTCGGCAGGTGCCAGACCATCGGTTCAGACAAGACCTTCAGCCCAGGCCAGACCTTCGGCGGGAAACAAGCCATCTGACAAAGGCGGATTCAAGTCTGAGGATCGCGACAGACCGATCAGCGTGACACGTCCTGGCAACCGTCCTGGTGACAGCCGTCCCGGCAACAATGCAAAGCCAGCGGATCGTCCTTCAGTAAGACCTGATGCAGGAAGGCCACACGGCAACAGGAATGACCGTCCGGGCATGAGACCTGACCGCAAGCCAGACAGACCTGTACAGATTCGTCCAGATCACAAGCCAGACGTGCGTAAGGTTCACCCAAGGGAGAGAGACTTCGTGGTATACAGCACTCCTTCTTTCTTCTGGTCGCGTCACAACCACTATTACGGCCACAGGGTGAGGATACTTCCATCACACGCAAGAAGACATATCTACTTCGGAGTGACATACTACTGCTACAACGACATATGGTATCGTCCATACGGCGGATATTATATCGTCTGCAGACCTCCACGCGGAACAGTCCTCGCAGCGAATCTCATAGCGGACATCGCATGGACAGCGGTAAGGCTTTCGTACTACAACACAGTAGCGAACACTTACAGGACCATAAACGAGAATAATGAGTACATCGCTCAGCAGAACGCGATAATCGCTCAGAACAATGCAACGATTGCAGCTCAGAACCAGACTATCGCAATGAACCAGCAGCTTGCCGATCAGGCATACACTCTCGCAAACGAGCTCGGACTTGTGCAGAGTTACGCTGCAGCTGACGGAAGCTACTTCTATCAGGACGGTGTATTCTACACAATGGACTCGAATGGTGACTATCAGGTGATCGTTCCTCCTGCAGGAGCATTGGTAGAGACTCTCCCAGAGGATTACGATATGGTGACACTTGCCGGCAACGATTACTACAAGGTAGACGAGACCGTTTACAAGGTGACCATCAGCGATGGCAAGCCTTTCTTCGAGGTTCTCGGCCAGCTCTACATCTAAAGTTACATAAACAATCAATACTGACTCCAAGGCGTTCCAATGCCTTGGAGTTTTTTTGTGCCTGTCGTATAGGTGCAATGGCGTTCAAAGTGTGCCTTACCTGCGTGATTTTTGGCAGTCAAGGAACGGGCTTTTATGATATATTGTTGAATATTAGTTAGTTATAAAAATGACTTGTTCCTTGACTGCACATTTTAATGCAGTCAAGGAACAGGCGATGGGATTCAGTGAATATTTTAGATGTTCACGATATGATAGTGCGGACCGAAGCGTTCGAAGGCGGCGCGATCGAGCTCTTCGCGGTGGTCTGGGTGGGCGATGCTGATGAGGAGTTTCGCCCTTTCCTGCATTGATTTGCCATAGAGGTCTACGGCACCGTATTCGGTCACTACATAATGTACATGAGGTCTTGTGGTCACGACTCCACCGCCTTCAATGATCACAGGGGCGATCTTGCTGCCTCCCTTGTTGGTGCATGACGGCATTGCTATGATGGCTTTGCCCTGAGGGGCGAGGGATGCTCCGTAGATGAAGTCTACCTGACCGCCGACGCCTGAGTGGAAACGTGTTCCGATAGAGTCAGCGCAAACCTGACCTGTGAGATCGATCTGTACAGCGGAGTTTATGGCTGTCATCTTTGGATTTCTTGCAATCACATATGGGTCGTTTGTGTATCCTACGTCCATCATGGCTACCATAGGGTTGTCGTCGATGAAGTCATATACCTTCTGCGAACCCATTAGGAATGTCGATACGAGCTTGCCTTTGTCGGTAACCTTGTTGGAACCGTTGATGATGCCTTTTTCTACAAGCTCGAGGACTCCGTCTGCGAACATCTCGGTATGTACTCCGAGGTTCTTGTGGTTTCCGAGCTGAGCGAGAACTGCGTTAGGGATCGCTCCGATGCCCATCTGGAGGCATGCACCGTCGTCGATGAGGGCTGCGCAATGCTTTCCGATCGCGATTTCGACTTCGTTAGGGTCGCTGAAATGAGCCGGCTCGAGAGGCTCGTTTCCTTCCACGAAGATGTCGATCATGTCCATAGGGATCATTGCGTCACCCCATGCGCGCGGTACGTTAGGATTGACTACGGCGATGACTGTCTTTGCACATTCTATGGCCGCGAGGGTTGCGTCTACCGACGTTCCGAGAGATACATATCCATGCTTGTCCGGCGGGCATACCTGGATCATTGCGACGTCGCAGCGGAGTGCTCCGCATCTGTACAGCTTCTGCGTCTCGCTGAGGAATACGGGGATGTAGTCCGAATATCCGGCCTGGACGCTCTTGCGCACGTTTCCTCCGACGAAGAACGCCTGGTGGAAGAAGATTCCGCTGAATTTAGGGTCTGTGTATGGAGCGGCTCCCTCAGTGTGGAGATGGTGGATGCGAACATCCTGAAGCTCTCCTGCCTCACCTCTTCTGCAAAGTGCCTCGATGAGGAGGCGTGGGGCGCTTGCAACGCTGCTCAAATGAATATGGTCGCCCGATTTTACGACCTTTACGGCTTCGTCAGCCGATACGAAAGTGATCTCTTTACGCATAATTATGTGATTATCCTGTCAAAGATAGTTATTTTTTGCAGAATTGCTACCTTTGCATAATGTCATCGGGAGAATTCTCCGGGTATCATCCTGATAATTCTCCGGTTGTCATCCTGAGCGAAGCGAAGGATCTTTACAAGAAAAACAGTACAGATTATGCATACAAGAGAAGAAAAGTTGGAAGCGTTCGGAAGAATTCTGGATGTGCTTGATGAATTGAGAGAGAAATGTCCATGGGACAGGAAGCAGACAAACGAGTCTCTGCGTCCGCAGACTATTGAAGAGGTCTATGAACTCAGCGACGCGATCCTCAAGGGAGAGGAGCGTGAGCTTTCGAAGGAACTCGGAGATGTGCTTCTGCATGTGATCTTTTATGCGAAGATCGGAGAGGAGAAACAGAATTTTGACATCGTGGACGTTATCAACTTCCTCTGTGATAAGCTGATATATCGCCATCCTCATGTGTTCTCAGATGCTCAGGTAGGTGATGCCGAGAGCGTCATCAAGCAGTGGGAGATGCTCAAGACTACTGAGAAGGACGGCAATAAGCGTGTGCTTTCGGGAGTTCCTGACGGACTTCCTCCGCTTCTGAAGGCTTACCGTATGCAGGACAAGGCCCGTGGAGTCGGCTTCGATTGGGAGAAGAAGGAAGACGTGTGGGAGAAGGTCAAGGAGGAGCTTGGAGAGTATCAGGCGGAACTTGATGCAATGGGTGCCGCTCAGAATGAAGAGGAAAAAGCTGCCGCATACGACCGCGCGGAGGATGAGCTTGGAGATTTCCTTTTCGCAACCGTCAATGCAGCAAGGCTTTATGGCCTTAATCCTGATACCGCTCTGGAGCGTACATGCGCCAAGTTCAGAAGACGTTTCACATACCTCGAGGAGCATACGATCCGTCAGGGCAGGAATCTTACTGACATGACTCTTGCGGAGATGGATGCGATCTGGGATGAGGGAAAGGCAAAGGGACTGTAGTCTGTCATCCTGAACGAAGTGAAGGATCTCTAAATGGAAATTGAATGGAAAATTGGCAGGAAAGAACGGGGATGCTGGTCGGGGAGGAGATGCTCGAGCATTTTCGCAATTCGACGGTAGCCGTCATCGGTGTCGGCGGCGTAGGCGGATATGCGGCAGAGATGATTGTGCGTGCCGGCATAGGCCATGTCATAATTCTCGACAGCGACGATGTGTCCGTGACAAACAAGAACCGCCAGCTTCTGGCCTTGGACTCGACGGTCGGAAAACCTAAATGTGACGTGCTGGAGGCCCGTCTGAAGGACATAAACCCGCAGCTGGACCTTGTCGTCATAAAGGAATATCTGGAGGCAGAAAAGGCCGGGGAAGTATTGGGGGAGTACAAGATAGACTTTCTTGTAGATGCGATTGACACGCTTTCACCGAAGCTTCATCTTATAAAATACTGCATGGATAACGGCATCCCTCTTGTCTCTTCGATGGGAGCGGGGGCCAAGTTCGATGCTACGAAGGTACGCTTGACCGATGTGTCGAAATCCTTCAACTGCCCGTTGGCATATATTGTGCGTAAGCGCTTGAGATACATGGGTATAAAGAAGGGGTTCAAGGTGGTTTTCTCTGAGGAGCTTCCTGACAGGGAATCGATAGTTCCATGCGAAGACAGGAACAAGAAATCCCAGGTCGGGACCATATCGTACATACCTGCTGTGTTCGGCTGTGTATGTGCCCAGGCGGCTGTGCAGCATCTGATGGCTGCATATTCTGGTCATGCGGACGGCGAGGATATCGGATAATCCAATGTTTTTGCTATATTTGCAGGTTGTTGTGTCTTGGGACATAAATCGTTGAAGATGACGCGATATACCATAAGGGAAGTTCAGACGAAAAAGGACTTGAGAAGGTTCATCAAGTTCCCGTTTGAATTGTATAAAGGTTGCGACCAGTATGTTCCTCCTTTGATCAAGGGTCAGGAACATGAACTCATGCATGCCGCTTCCTTGAAGTACTGCACGAGGAGGATGTGGCTTGCAGAGGATGAGATGGGCAAAGTTGTGGGCAGGATATGCGCCATGATCAATCCGAGATACAACGAAAAATACGGAACCAAGCGTGCCCGTTTCGGCTGGTTCGACCTGATAAATGACATGGATGTGGCGAAACTTTTGTTCGATGCTGCAGAGTCATGGGCGAAAGGCGAGGGCATGGACGAGATACATGGGCCGCTGTATTACAATACATTAGGCCGTCAGGGAATGCTCGTTGAGGGATTTGACAAGCTTGCGCCGTTCACATGCCTGTACAACTATCCATACTACGTGGACATAGTGCAGAAGCTCGGTTTCGAGAAGGAGTGCGACTGGATACAGTACAGGATGCCGGCGGATCAGGGCGTGGACGAGAAGATGGAGGCGATAGCTGAGAGGATGATGGGACGCTATAAGGTCCATAAGGCTGATTTCGACAAGCTGAAGAAGGATCCGGAGAGCATCGCGAAGTTCTTCAAGGCATATAATGAGAGCTTCGACGGAATAGTCTATAACTTCGTTCCGTTTACCGAAGAGGAGATAGCGGAGGAAGTGAAGCAGATCATGGGACAGCTCGACAGCAGACTATGCTGCGTGCTTATGGACGAGGATGACGAGGTCGCTGCTTTCGGAATATCGACTGCGTGCGTGTCGAGGGCCATGCAGAAGGCAAAAGGAAGGCTCTTCCCGTTCGGATGGTATCATGTGCTTAAGGCTCTGAACGATTTTGAACATGTGGACCTGATGATACAGGGAGCTGCGCCGAAGTGGCAGAATACTGGCATATCGGCGGTGTTCCACAGCATGATGGCCAGGCAGTACAAGGATTGCGGAGCGAAATGGGCTCTGGCAAATCCGCAGATAGAGACAAATACGGCGGTGAATGTATGGGCGCGATATGAGCATGAGCTCTGGATGCGACGCCGCTGCTGGATAAAACGCATCCGCTGATTGTTATCCCGAGCGGTCAATTGTCATCCCGAGCTTGTCGAGGGATCTATAAATGAAAGATAAATATACTATATATGGCAGATAATTCATTATTGGAGAAGGTATTGGGCCTTCAGGAGAAATACGAGGCTCTTCAGAATCAGCTTGCTGATCCTGAGGTGATTTCGGATATGAAGAAGTTCGTTCAGCTGAACAAGGAGTACAAGGAGCTTACTCCTATCATCGAGGCTGGAAACGAGTTCAAGAAGATTCTCGAGAACTACGAGATGGCAAAGGATATCCTTGCTACAGAGAAGGATGAAGACCTCCGTGAGATGGCGAAGGAGGAGATTGCAGAGATCGAGCCTACTCTTCCGGAGTGGGAGGAGAAGATCAAGCTGCTCCTTATCCCGGCAGACCCTCAGGATAGCAAGAACGCTATCCTTGAGATCCGTGGCGGTTCAGGTGGAGACGAGGCGGCTATCTTTGCCGGCGACCTCTTCCGTATGTACTCTAAGTTCATCGAGACCAGAGGCTGGAGAATGGAGATCACAAGTCAGGCCGAGGGTGCAGCGGGCGGTTTCAAGGAAATCGTGTGCAAGGTATCGGGCGACGGCGTGTATGGTGTCCTGAAGTATGAGTCAGGAGTACACCGTGTACAGCGTGTCCCTCAGACAGAGACACAGGGCCGTGTACATACGTCTGCAGCTTCTGTGGCAGTGCTTCCTGAGGCTGATGAGTTCGATATCGAGCTGAATATGAACGATATCCGTAAGGATACATTCTGTTCGTCAGGTCCTGGCGGTCAGTCTGTGAACACTACATATTCGGCTATCCGTCTTACTCATATCCCTACAGGCCTCGTGGTGCAGTGTCAGGACGAGAAGTCCCAGCTCAAGAACTTCGACAAGGCTCTTGCCGAGCTCCGTACGCGTCTCTACAACATGGAGTATGAGAAGTATCTCGCTGAGATTTCAGCAAAGAGAAAGACCATGGTTGCCGGCGGTGACCGTTCTGCTAAGATCCGTACATACAACTACCCTCAGTCGCGTGTGACCGACCATCGCATCAACTACACGATGTACAATCTTCCGGTCTTCATGGACGGAGCGATCCAGGACGTGATCGACCAGCTCCAGATCGCTGAGAACGCCGAGCGTCTCAAGGCTGCCGAGTAATGAAAAAGATCAGAAATCCATATCTGGGACTTCAGGAGCAGGGGTACAACTGTTTCGCGTGCTGTCCGGACAATCCGGCCGGACTCAAGATGGAGTTTTATGAAGACGGGGACGATCTTGTCTGCGTATGGAACTCAGGCGACAATTATCAGGGCTGGCTGAAGACCCTCCATGGGGGAATCCAGGCTACGCTGATGGATGAGCTCGGAGGCTGGATCGTAAACAGGAAGCTTCAGACGGCGGGCATGACCACAAACCTGACTATGAAGTATCGTCACCCGGTTCCGACAGGACCTGAGGTCACGATCGAGGTTCGCGGCCGCATCAAGGAGATGAAACGCAATTTCGCCTTCATAGAGGCCGAGATCATCCACGATGGCAAGGTATGCTCCTCATGCGAAATGACATACTACTGCTTCACGAAGGAAAAGGCGGAAACAGACTTCTTCTTTACCGGATGTGAGCTTGAAGACTAAATGAAACCGGCCTCCAGATGTTCTGGGGGCCGGTTCTGTTATTCTTCGATCGGGTCGAGGAGAGGCTGTACTTCCGTGAAGTAGCTCAGGACCGTATCGGTGTATGTCTTTGTTACAGGGAGAGGTGGGATGGCTTCGTTTTCCAGATCGAGGAAGTAGCCTTCGCTTTCCTTGCGGAGGGTTGCGACCTTGTGGATATTGACGATGTATTTTCTGTTGCATCTCACCAGTCCGCTTCCCTTGAAGCCTTCTTCAACTGTCTTCAGACGGCATCTCAGCATGTATTGCTTTAATTCTCCCTTACTATCTGTGTACCAGACCTTTATGTAGTTGTCGTCAGACTCTATGTAGTAAAGGCTGTCCGGATTCAAGGACAGTTTTAGTGCTCCGCTGTTGTCGAACAATGTGATCTTCTGCATTGACGCTTCCGGTTTCACCGGTTCATCTGTCACGACATTCTCGAAATTCATCAGGCGTATCGTGTTGTTCTTGTCGATGATTGCGAAATACATTCCGGATATGAGGTAAGGGATTCCGAGGGAGATTGCTGCATAAAGAAGAGCTCGCCCGAATATATCGAGCTGGGTTTCGTTATTCGTCAGCGGAATGTCCAGAGTCATTGCTGTATAAAGCCCGGCGATCGCCATGATCTCCAGCATGCACCAGATGATATATGAGATGTATGTCATCTGGAAGATTTTTTTACTTCTGTACATCAGGATGCGGCTCAGAATCAGCAGCAGGATGCCCAAGCCGATGAAGGCTACGGTATGGATGAACATCATCGAACCTCCTAGTCCGAACCATGCCGTTTCAGAGAACGGAATATATATGTTAAGGAAAACCACGGCGAACAGAACCGAGAAGGTGACTGTGCCGATAAGCTGGTATTTCCCAAGAAGATACCCCGGGATTTTATCGTAGATATGCATGTGTTTTCAGGTTTTAGTCAGCGCAAATGTAGAAATTTTTGCCCCAAATACCAAAAACTCGCCACGGCATGGCGCTATTCTGACTTATATCACCATTGCAATTCGACCTTTACCACATAAATTTCCCCGTGTCGCCAAGGCCCTCTACTTTTGCTGTCGACGAATAAGCCGCTGTCATACCGGCGGAACTAAAACCTAAGTGAAATGAAAATTGCAGGAACGGGAAGCGCGCTTCCCAAAAAGGTCGTGACGAACGACATGCTGTCTGAGTTTCTTGATACCAGCGACGAATGGATCAGGGCCAGGACAGGAGTTGTCAGCCGTTACGTTATTTCGGATGAAAAACTTGAGGACCTCGCTATCGAGGCCGCGAAGAAAGCCCTTGACAACGCAGGGATGACGGCCTCCCAGCTGGACTTCATCATCTGTTCGAATGTTGTCAATGAATATGTCACTCCGCAGCTTAGCTGTATCATTCAGGGTGGAATCGGTGCGACATGCCCGTGCATAGACATAAATTGCGCTTGTGCAGGATTCATATATGCTGTCGAGATCGCAGAGTCATTCTATAAGGCGGGTAGAGTGAAGAATGTGCTTGTAGTCAGCGCTGAGGAGCCTACCAGAATGACAGACTGGACTGACAGGAGGACATGCGTGCTCTTTGGAGATGGAGCCGGTGCGGCTGTGTTGACTCCGGGCGACAATATCAAGAGCATAAAGCTCTCGGCATCGAGCGCGACAGATAAGCTTTGGCAATACAGACTTCTGCATCCGACACCGTATATTACTAAGGAAGAGGTTGATGTGCCGCTTCAGATGAAAGGCCAGGATGTGTTCAAGTTTGCTGTAAAGGCTGCGGGAAAGGATATTTCAAGGATATTGAAGGATATGGGAATCAATGCAGATGAGGTAGATCATTATCTTCTCCATCAGGCAAATATCCGTATCATTCATGCCATTCGTGATTATCTGGAACAGCCGCAGGAAAAGTTTCCGACCAATATTGAGAATCATGGCAATTCATCAAGTTCGTGCTGCCCGATACTCCTTGATGAATGTAACAGAAAAGGACTTTTCAAAAGTGGAGACCTGATTGCGATGAGTGCCTTTGGAGCAGGATTTGTCTCCGGTGCGATATTATTTGAATGGTAAAATCATTATATTTGCAAATTGCATAATAATAGGATTATGATCAAAAGCAGAATTTGTGAGATGCTGGGTATCACTTATCCGGTATTTCAGGGCGGAATGGCTTGGGTCGCTGATGCTTCTCTGGCTGCCGCCGTATCAAATGCAGGCGGTCTCGGACTGATCTCGTCGATAAATGCGGGAACTGAGGCCGTAAGGGATGAAATAAGAAAGTGCAGGGAGCTTACTGACAAGCCTTTCGGAGTGAATATCATGCTTCAGGCTCCGAATGCCGTTGAGATTGCCCATATGGTTGTCGAAGAAGGCGTTAAGATCCTTACTACAGGCGCGGGATCTCCTGCGCAGTACATGCCTATGTGGAAGGAAACAGGAATAAAGGTCATCCCTGTTGTGGCTTCTGTAGCTCTTGCTCTCAAGATGCAGCAGGCCGGTGCCGATGCAGTTGTGGCTGAAGGTGCGGAATCCGGCGGACATGTAGGCGAGCTCCATACAATGCCTCTCATACCTCAGGTGGTGGATGCGCTTGATATTCCCGTTGTCGCAGCTGGAGGAATATGTGACGGACGTGGCGCTGCAGCTGCATTCATGCTGGGCGCGGATGCGATTCAGGTAGGAACACGATTCCTTTCAGCCGAGGAGTGTAATGTGCATCCGGACTATAAGGAGAAGATTCTCAAGGCTACGGATATCTCAACTATCGTTACCGGCAAGTCATTAGGACATCCGGTACGTTCACTCAAGACTCCTTTTTCAAAGACATTCGCAAAGATGGAGTCGGATCCTTCTGTGAATCAAGAAGATATACTGTCTTTCGGTAGCGGAGCCCTCAGGAAGGCTGTGCAGGAAGGAGACAGGAACGGAAGCTACATGGCAGGAGAATGCGCCGGAATGGTGAAGAAGATCGAGCCGGCAAAGGCCATTGTGGAAGACCTTATCCTTGGGGCAGAGAAAGTTATTGCAGAGGTAGCTGCAAGATTTGTGTAATTTAGAAACTAAATCCAGAACCATATATGAATAAAAGAGTTGTAGTGACAGGCACTGGCGTGATCACACCTGTCGGTAATGACGTTCAGACATATTGGAAAAATATTCTTGAAGGAGTATGCGGTATAGGAGTGATTAACTCTATGCCTGTGGATGATCTTCCTGTCAAGATTGCCGGAGAGGTCAAGGATTTCAATCCGGCTGATTATGAGATCGAAGCTCCTTTTGCAAGGAAGCAGGATAAGTTTACGGTTTATGCAGTAGCGGCTGCATGGCAGGCTGTAAAGGAGTCTGGTATCAGCTCTGCTGAAGGCGGAAACATAGATCCTCTTCGTTTCGGAGTGTATGTGGGATCGGGTATCGGAGGCTTTACGACTCAGATGCGTGAGACTGAAAAGATTCTCAATGAGGGGGCAAAGTGGGTTTCCCCATTGTTCATCCCTACAATGATATCAAATATAGCTGCAGGTAACATAGCTATCAGGAACAATGCATGTGGACCATGTCTTCCGGTAGTGACTGCATGTGCGACGTCTACTCATGCTATCGGAGAGGCCTTCCGTGCTATCAAGCATGGATATGCCGATGCTGTAATCGCAGGTGGCAGCGAGGCGGCGATCATCCCGTTGGCGATAGCGGGCTTTGCGAATGCCAAGGCGCTCTCGAAGTCTGAAGACCCTAATTATGCCTCCCTTCCATTCAACAAGAACAGAGGCGGTTTCGTTATGTCGGAAGGTGCTGCAATGCTTGTTCTCGAAGAATATGAGCATGCTGTTGCCCGCGGTGCTGAGATAATCGCAGAGGTATGCGGATATGGAAACACATGTGATGCACATCATGTGACAGCTCCTCGTCCGGACGGTGTGACTCAGGCGGCGGCAATCAGGCAGGCTCTTGATGAGGCTCATTATACTTCAGATGATGTGCTGTACATAAATGCTCATGGAACAGGTACAGCCTTGAATGATGTCTGCGAGACCCAGGCTTTCAAGCTTGCGTTGGGTGAGGATGCGTATAAGGCACATATCAGCTCTACAAAGGGATCTACCGGCCATATGCTCGGTGCTGCAGGTGCAGTTGAGGCTGTAGCTTCTGTGTTGGCTCTCAAGCACGGCATTGTGCCTCCAACAGCAAATCTTGACGAGATTGAGCCGGAGTGTGATCTGAATTATACTCCGAATACTCCTGTTGAGGCTCCTCTCACCATAGCGGTTTCAGATTCTCTTGGATTCGGAGGCCACAACGGATGTGTGGCATTCAGAAGATATGATGGATAACCTGTTTTAAAGCCTGAACCGATGACGAGAGAAGAATTGAAGGAGTATCTTCCCCACAGGGAACCGATGCTTCTGGTAGATGAAATCAATATAGATGAAGATGGAGTGTGTCATGCAGAATACCGCATCAGGGATGATGAATTTTTCTGCCATGGACATTTCCCGGGAAATCCGATAGTTCCGGGAGTGATTCAGTGCGAGATCATGGCTCAGAGCTGCGCATTGCTTGTTCTGGAAGACCTTAAAGGAAGGACCACACTTTATATCGGTATAGATAATGTCCGCTTCAAGCATGTGGTGAAGCCTGGCGATTTGTGCGAGATTACAGCAAGGCTGAAAAGCAGAAGGGGACCGATAGTATTCTGTGAAGCCGAACTTGCTGTCGATGGCGCTTTATGCTGCAAAGGTGATCTGTCCTTTGCATTGGTATAAAAGAATGGCCGGGATTCGTATTCGAGTCCCGGCCATTCTTTTTATCTGCGTTTCTTTCTGGCTTTTCTGGCAGATTTCACAGACTGTATCGTCATCTCGTCAACCATGGACCTCTTTGCTGCCATGAAGTCAAGGGCGGCGGCTGCAAGAGGGAAGAGCGCCGTTACATTGAAGACCATGGCGTTTCTGTTGATGAAGAAATCGATGGCAAGCCATATCTGGAATCCTATCGCGAGCAGACCTGCTATGACGCTTACACGGGCCTGAAGGAAGAATGCCTTGAAGCTTGCAGTCGCTGCGATATGCGATGTTATAAGCATGATCATCAATGTCAGGTATGAAAGCTTCTCGCTGTACCTTATGGTCACATCCGATCCGTCAGGACCTATGATGGTCGCGAATGTACAGAAGAACATTGAGAAGATAAGCGCTGTCGCTATTCCGAGGTATAGGGTTTGAATTCTCTGCCACATGGTGTTGATCTTTATGAATGAGCGCAAAAGTAGGAATTTTCATATGAAAAAACTATATTTGGGAAACTTTATGATAACATATAAAACCATAGAATATGAGAATTGCAGAATCAGAACTTATTATAAACGGAGACGGATCCGTGTTTCACCTTCACCTTCGTCCTGAAGAGCTTGCAGACAACGTTATCCTTGTGGGCGATCCCGGCCGCGTGGACATGATTGCGGAATATTTCGATGAAAAGGAGTTCAGGCATGCTTCCCGAGAATTCGTGTCTGTGACAGGAAAGTATAAGGGAGTCAGAATGACGGCGCTCTCGACAGGTATCGGTACCGATAATATCGATATCGTGATGAACGAGCTTGATGCTCTTGCGAACATCGATTTCCAGACCAGAGAGGTGAAGCCGGAGCATCGCTGCCTGAACATCATCCGTATCGGTACTTCAGGAGCCATCCAGCCGGAGATTCCTCTAGGCTCCTTTGTCTTCTCGCATGTTTCCGTAGGCTGCGACGGTCTTATGAACTGGTATGCAGACCGCGAAAAGATAGCTATGCTCGATATTGAGGAAGCCTTCAAGGCGCATACAGGCTGGAACAAGCATCTTCCTGATCCATATTTTGTCAAGGCTGGAGAAAGGATGTCGGATCTTTTCCGTGATTGTACCGTTCCGGGTATGACCATAGCTGCATCGGGTTTCTACGGCCCTCAGGGACGTGTCCTCCGCATGCCTCTCGCAATGCCTGATATGCTTGACACATTCGAAAGCTTCCGCTTCGGCGACCTGAAGGTGACCAATTTCGAGATGGAAGGTTCGGCTATCGCCGGTATCGCCGCTCATCTTGGCCACAACGCCGGCACAGTATGCTGCATCATCGCCCACAGACATCATAAGGCATCCAATCCGGACTATAAGCCGCAGGTCAGAAAACTCGTTGAGCTGGTGCTTGACAAGCTTGCAGAGTAATTAAACCATAAGATATGAAAAGACTGTTTCTTTTTCTGTGTGCCGGTGTGGTATCTTTCCTCACTTTGAATGCACAGGAGCGTCTGATGCTGGAGGACTCTGTGATAATCGGCGGCATCTCGCGTCCCATGGTTGAACATGTATCAGGTACCGGTCAGATGAAAGCTGATGAAAAGCTGATGCTTCATTGGTCATACGCTGAACTGGTCAAGGAAGCTTCAAGGGAGTATCTGGCCTTGTTTACCGATCAGGAACTTAAGGATGTGCTGGCTTATTTACATACGAAGACAAACGGTTTCCTGTCCTCGGACATGTTCTATCAGACTTTTTTTGATAATGTCAATAAGGCATTTCAGTCTGAATCGGGACAAGGACAGCACTTTTCTATTGCGATGAAAGACAGCAGTTATGGCCTGGGACTGAGACCATTATACCAGAGCATTCTCCCGTCATTGATGCCGGCTGTAGATGGAATTCTGGGCGAGGACGGCAAGGCGATCTCAAATGCCAGAAGGTCCGGCCTTCCTCCGGGACATATAGACATGTTGAAGAAATCCGCCTCCACGGTCATGGACAGACTGTTCGATATCTACAGGATTTCCGCCGTGGATTATCTGAGCAAAGAGGATCTCAAGGTGGCGGAAGATTTTCTTTCCTCTTCAGCAGGACAGAAATATGTAGCATATCTTCAGAACTTAGGACAGTCTGTGGGGTTAGGATCTAAGGAGTTCTCGGACAGTTTCATGGACAAACTGAGCGAAAGGAAGATTAACACTCCGGCTCTCAGGTCCTCTATCGTGCAGTATGTGTCCATTTCAAGACAATTTCCGGAATGCTTTCCTGAAATCTATCGTCCTTATGCAGAGCTTATGGTCGGTGATTCCGAATATTGCGGAGAGACACGTGATCTGAAGCCTTACGGAAAGGGCAAGCTGACAGACAAGAAAGGAGTGGTGTATGAAGGCACATTCAAGAATGGACAGAGACACGGAATGATATCTGTCGCAAAACCAGGAAAACAGCCTGTAATCCAGTTCTGGATATCCGACAAATACAGGAAGGAAGTCCCTGTCGGCAAGGACAAGAATGGTGCGGTGCCGAGCCCTTATGTGGAAGGCGGATTGAGATATGGATATGGCAGTTTTACGGATGAAGCAAGCAAGGCAAGCAGTAGCGGAATTTTTGTGGACGGACTGTTGAACGGTACAGGAAAGTCGTATAGGCCTGGCCATACTGAAGAAGGAGAGTTCCTGAATGGCGCTTTGGTCGCAGGAACTGTGACCATGAATAAAGGTAAGAATGAAAAAGTCTCATATGAAGGCCGGATGGCGGGAAAGTGTATCGAAGGAGTCAGTACGCTGACTACCAAGGATGATTCTCGAACTGAGACTCAGACCGGTACTTTCTATGACGGATTTCTTGATGGAAAAGGAACCACTGCCATCGCCAGACCAAACGACAAGACCGAATCTGCAGGCCTTTTTGCGTATGGTAAGTTATATGGTGATGCTGTTCAAAAGCGCGATGTGTTGTACTCCAGCGGTATACATGAGTCATCAGTATACGAGGGTGGTTTTTATGCCGACCGTTACCATGGAGAGGGGCGTCTGGTCATGAATCTGGATGAGATACCTGATCAGTCACGAATGACGAGGTGTAATGTGCAGCTCCCTGATTTTATCAGTAAAGAACTTGTGGTGGTTATGGAAGGCCACTTTGACAACGGCAGCTTCGTAGATGGAAGAATCACTTATTCGGATGGTTCATGGTACGACGGTAAGTTTGCGGAAACAGGCCATGTTCAAGGTAATATGCGTAGGGTGAATCAGGATGGTTCGGTATATCAGGGCGCTTGTGTAGATGGGGAGCCTCATGGCGAAGGAGAGCTCTATGCCGCTGACGGATCTGTCTTCAAGGGAGAATTTGAGTTTGGCCAGCCTGTCAAGGTTGAAGTCCCTGAACGAAATGATCCGGTAAAGGTCAATCTGGTACGTAATGACGAGCTGACTTATGAGTTCAACAATATATCAGCAGGATATGGAAAGTCGACTCTGATCAAGCCGGCAGGCGTGAAGATCATGGTCAGGACAAATGTGACGTCTCTGAAAGTAGTCTGCAAAGGCCGTTTCAAAGGAGATCAGATGGTCGAAGGAAAGGTGACGATGTCTGACGGAAACTGGCTGCAGGGCGTGTTTGAGGACGGTATCCTCATGGAAGGTAAGGGCAAGACCGTGGACAAGTACAGAGTCGTTTATGAGGGAGAGATAAAGAATGGCTTTCCTCATGGAACCGGAAAGTGCTATTATAACGACGGCACCTGGTTTGAAGGAAAATTCGCCTGGGGCAATAGAATGGCGGGTACCCATTATTCAGCCACAGGCGAAGTCATAAAGGTCTATGAATAGAATCTTAGTTGCCGTATAATTCTTTTCGGGATTGCGGGCCTGAGCCTTTGTAGACGTTCGGGTCATCAATCCATGCTTCAACGATACGCATCTTTTTCTGCATTACATTGGTCTTCAGGAATTTATCCTGAAGATCGAATGTTGTGCCCATCGATCCGGCGATTTCGTGTCCATATCCTGTAAAGTGATACATGTTGTAGTTAAGACCGAATTTCTTGAATCTTTCCACGAGCTTTCCGCATCCGAAGAAACCGAGGTTGAATACCTTGATCTGGTTGTATGGAACGAGCTCGTCTGAAGTTCCATGAAGCATGAGGGTCGCGCAAGGTACTTTCTTGTAGTCGACCTTGCCTTCTCTTGAAAGTATAGCACCTGAGAACGACATGACGCCTGCGTAATTGAATCCCTCTGGGAGAACCGATGCCCATGATGTGCCGTTTGCGATTTCATATTCGGCCTGCATTACTGAGATGGCTCCCGCGGACGAACCGCTGATCACGATGTTGTCAGGGCTTACACCGAACTGGTCGGCATTCTCAAGGATGAAGTTTGTGGCACTGAAGAGGTCTTCTACTGCCATGTGGATCGCTTTGTCAAGCACATTTACCTGAGCGATTCCTACTTTATTCGAGCCTTTCAAGCCAAGGCGATAGTCGATGGAAACTACTCGGTAGCCGTTTTCTGTCATTGTTCGGAACCAGCCGTTGTAGCTTTCGTCATCTCTTGTGCCACGGATGAATCCGCCGCCGAACATGAATATGACGAGCGGCTTTTCCACACCGTTTACAGACGTTTCGCTGCCGTCGGCAGGATCATATACATCCATGTACAGATCGCATGTGTCTCTTTGCGCAAACATGTATGTCGCATCAGGGGTTATCTGAGCGGATGCCGCGAAATGGCCGAGAACGAGAGCGGCCAGGATCATGATTGTCTTTTTCATATCTTATTCGTCTTCGTTTGTTATCAGTCTTTCTGATGGAATCAGCCTTTTGATCGGCTTTATGTGTCTGAAGAATCTGAAGGCTATCACACGCACTACTGTATAGCATGGGATGGCTACGATCATCGCGAGTGGACCTCCGATATGTCCGACTATAAGGAGGACAATGAATATCTCGAGAGGTTTGGCCTTGATGCTGGTAGAGTAGATGAGCGGCTGGTAGAGGAAGTTGTCCACAAGCTGTGTGAAGCAGAATATGGCTATCAGTATGGCTGTGAATACCCAGAAATTAACGTCAAGTCCGATCGGGCTTGCGCTGCTGTACTTGAGTATCAGGCCGAGGACAGTACCGAGCGCACCTCCCAGAAGCGGGCCGACATATGGTATGATGTTGAATATGCCTGTCATGAATGCTATTCCCAGAGCTGCGCTGAATCCAAGCTTTGCTATGAAGGCGAGTCCTATGAAATTTATCAGGGCTACTCCTGTGACCTCCAGCATTACACCTATGAAATATCTTGACAGGAGATGCCCGATGTCTGATATCGCCTTTTCAGTCGTTGCCTCGTGCTTGTCCGGGACCAGAGCGCATACTATTTCAGTAAAAAGTCCGTCGTCTTTTATGAAGAAGAATCCGATGAACACTACAGAAAAAAGACCGATGCCGAAGCTTGTCAGGAACGAAGCGGCCGAGCCGATCACAGAAGAGAAAATTGCAGGGTTGAACAGCTTCTGAACCTCCTGAATGACAGTCACTTCGATCTTGAAGTCTTCTCCGAGGCTCGGAACCATGGTCCTGAGGAACTCATTGAATTCAGACAGAGGCACGGACAGGCTTCTGACAGAATTTTCTATGTTGGCCAACGAGATGTCCTTCACTATGTTGCCCACTATCGGAATAAGTGTGGCTACTATGGACAGAAGGATACCCAGTACAAGTATAAGCGATAACGCGGCTAATAACCAGTCCGGGGCCTTTCTGCCCTTGATGCGGATCTTCTGCAGCAGTCCCATAAGAGGCTTTGCCACAAGAGATACCACTACTGCTATAAGGATGTAAGCCAGGACACTTCTGAAATACCAGCACAATGCTGCTATGATGGCGATTCCGGCAGCGAGCAGAATGGACTTTGCAAGCTTATCCGTGTATCTTTCAGTGTTTTCCATATCAAAGGGTCTTTATGGCCGGGGCCGTTCGAGACAAAGTTATGTTTTTATTTGCAATCGTGTACCAGGGCCTCTGTTATTTCAGTTGGATTTTCGACCAAAAGCCATGGATTGTATGCGGAAAGTTCCTTCTTTGTGCGGAATCCCCATGTCACGCCGATCGTGCGCACTCCTGCATTCAGGCCGGTCTGCATGTCTACATCAGAGTCTCCGCAGTAGACTGTATCTTCGACAGTTACATCCGGAGCCGCCGACATGGCCTCTTTTACAATCTCCGGATCCGGTTTGATCGGCTTGCCCTCTCTCTGTCCGAGGATGCGGACGAATCCGTACTTGCCGAAGTACTTTACGACCAATGCCTCGGTGCCTTCCTGATACTTGTTCGAGGCGATGGCAAATGATATGCCTCGGTCTGACAATGTGTCCAGCATGTCGATTATTCCAGGATATGGTCTTGTACAATCGTCAATATGTTCATTGTAATAAGGAATGAAGTGGTTCTTCATTTCCATGACCATCTCTTCCGTACGTTTCTCTTCCGGTAGAGCTCCGCGGAACAGGTTGTATATGCCTCTGCCTACCAGCATGTTGTATTCGTCAAGCCTTCTTTCCGGACATCCGCACATCCTCAAGGCGTAGTTGCATGCGTTGGCGATGTCTTCCCTAGTGTCGAGAAGAGTGCCGTCAAGGTCGAATATTATAAGTCTTGTCATTTTTTTTCGTCATTTTTCTTTTGTTGTGCCGCGTTCTGGCACATTGGGGCGATACCTTTGCATCAACAAAACAGATAAACCCTTAAAACACAAAGGATATGAATACAGATAACACACTCGCTTTCATCAGCTCAATGATCTCATCAGAGGCTTCTTACAAGACCCTCGTGGACATGATCAATGATATGGAACTCGAGGTCATGGATGTCTGCATGGCTTAGCGCCACTCCACGGCTGTGCTTTCCTTGTCGTCTGAAATGCTGACACGTATTTTGCTGTGAGTCAGTTCTTTCTTGCCGGACATCATCCTGCTCATGATGATGTGCTCGGATACGGGATCTTCGATATGCTTCTGTATCGCACGCTTTAGAGGACGGGCTCCATAGCTTGGGTCATATCCGGCCTCTGCTACAAACCTCTTTGCCGCAGGAGTCACGTTAAGCTCGAATCCGGCTTCCTTGACGCGGTTCTTCAGGCCCTTGAGCTCAATGTCGATGATCTTCTCGATGTCTTCTTTGGTCAGGGAGTTGAAGAAGATCTGCTCGTCGACCCTGTTTATGAATTCAGGCGGGAATGCTTTCCTGACAGCCTTTTCAAGCACGGCCTTCCTGTTGCCCTGCACGTTTCGGCCGGCTGTGTTGAATCCGACTCCGCTGCCGTATTCCTCGAGTTCGCGGCTGCCGACATTAGAAGTCATGATGACGATGGTATTGCGGAAACTTACGGTCCTGCCGTTGCTGTCGGTGAGTCTTCCTTCGTCCATAACCTGAAGCAGTACATTGAATACGTCAGGATGGGCCTTTTCTATCTCGTCAAGCAAAACGACGCAGTAAGGCTTGCGGCGAACCCTTTCGCTAAGCTGTCCGCCTTCCTCAAATCCTACATATCCCGGAGGGGCTCCGATGAGCCTTGAGACATTGAACTTTTCCATGTACTCGCTCATGTCGAGTCTTACCATATTCTCCTCTGAATCAAACAGATACTCCGCAAGTGCCTTTGCCAGCTGAGTCTTTCCGACACCGGTCGGGCCGAAGAAGAGGAATGTTCCGATAGGCTTGCCAGGATCCTTGATTCCGGCTCTGTTACGCTGGATGGCTCGTACTACTTTGTCAATGGCGTCGTCCTGTCCGATTATCCTTCCCTGAAGCTTCGCCCTCATCTTCATGAGCTTGTTTCCTTCGCCTTCTGCGATTCTTCCTGACGGTATGCCTGTCATCTTCGAAATGATCGAAGCTACGTCTTCCGCTGTCACATGTCCTGTCTTTTTCGGGTTCTTCAGACGTACCATTGAGCCTGCCTCGTCCATGGCATCGATCGCCTTGTCCGGAAGACAGCGGTCAGTTATGTATCTGTCTGACATCCTGACACATGCCTCTATCGCTTCGTCGGTATAGATGACGTTGTGATGCTTCTCATAATTGGTCTTGAGCCTGTCGAGGATAGAGATCGAATGCTGGATGTCGGTATGCTCGACCATGATCTTCTGGAATCTTCGGTCAAGCGCTCCGTCCTTCTCCACGATCTTTCTGAATTCGTCCAGGGTCGTCGCTCCGATGCATTGGATGTCACCTCGCGCCAGCGCCGGCTTGAGCATGTTCGCCGCATCGAGGCTACCGGACGCGCCGCCTGCTCCGACTATTGTGTGGAACTCGTCGATGAATAGGATCACATCCGGGTTTGCGGCCACTTCGTTGATTATGGATTTAAGTCTCTTTTCAAAGTCTCCGCGATATTTGGTGCCAGCTACAATGGAACCTAAGTCCAAGGATATCAGTCTTTTATCTGCGAGTGACGGCGGGATGTCTCCGGTGACGATCTTGATCGCGATGCCCTCCACAATCGCTGATTTTCCTACTCCGGGATCTCCTACCAGCATCGGGTTGTTCTTGCGTCTGCGGCCAAGGATCTGAATGACTCTCTGTATCTCATCCTCTCTTCCGACAAGCGGATCCAGCTTGCCTTCACGGGCAGCCTGAGTGATGTCATATCCGAACTCTTCGAGAGGGGAGACCTGAGGCTCCTCCTGCTTTTCCTCTGCGACCGCTCTTATATGGATGCGCGGAGTCTCGTCTTCGGCTTCGGAAGATTCATTCATGTCGGCTGTATCCTTGTCCAGTAACTCGTTTCTATCCAGATACTTGTAGATATGTCCATAGTCGATTCCCTGGTCGTGGAGGTAAGTGCTTCCGTATGAGCTTCCTACCTTGCAGAGGGCCAGGAGAAGGTGCTGCGAAGAAGCTTGCGCGCTGCGGAGCTTCGTCGCTTCGAGAATAGTGAAACTGAGTACGTTCTGAGCGCCTCTTGAGAATGAAACCTTGTCAATCTCCGAGTATGGGATATGCTCGTTGGTGAAGATCTTTTCGTCAATGAACTGCTTCATCTCCTCAATGTCGATCATCGCTCCTCGCAGGGCGTCCACAGCTGTGTTCTCCCTATGACGGAGGATCCCCAGGAACAGATGGTCCGGCGCTATGCCGAAACTTCCTGTCCTCATTGCCTCTTCGCGGGAGAAGTTTATTATAGAATTGAGCTCGTCAGATATGCTGATTTCCATATATTTTCAAAAAATAAGTCCGTTGTATTTTAAATTCGCGGTTGATTGCACAAAATTACTAATTTTTTTGTAACTTTGCCAAGATTAAAACATGTCGAAAAAAGTAAATATCATATATGGAAAATGAGGTAAAGACAGGCAGGATAGAGCAGGTCAATATCGATCAGCAGATGAGGAGTGCGTATATCGACTACTCCATGTCTGTGATTGTGTCCAGAGCGCTCCCGGATGTGCGCGACGGAATGAAGCCTGTGCACAGAAGAGTGTTGTACGGTATGGAGGGCCTCGGACTGACCTATTCAAGCCAGACAAAGAAATCAGCCAGAATCGTCGGAGAGGTGCTCGGTAAGTACCATCCGCACGGTGACTCAAGCGTATACGATGCGATGGCCCGTATGGCGCAGGACTGGAGTCTGAGATACCCTCTCGTCTTCGGACAGGGTAACTTCGGATCCATGGACGGCGACCCTGTAGCGGCGATGCGATATACTGAGGCGAAACTCTCGAAGCTTTCAGATGAGGTTCTTGCAGACCTTGACAAGGATACTGTGGATTTTCAGAACAACTTCGACGACTCCCTCCAGGAGCCGACAGTGCTTCCTACAAAGCTTCCGCTTCTTCTTCTGAACGGAGCTTCCGGTATTGCGGTCGGTATGGCCACAAACATGGCTCCGCACAACCTTAACGAGTGCTGCGACGCTATCTGCGCATATATTGACAATCCGGAAATCACAGTCGAGGAGCTCATGCACTTCGTCAAGGGACCGGATTTCCCTACAGGAGGTATCATCCAGGGCCGTCAGGGCATCAAGGATGCATTCGAGACAGGTCGTGGAAGGATCGTGATCCGTTCGAAGACTGAAATTGAGGTGAATGATTCAGGCCGCGAGACCATCGTGGTGACTGAGATCCCTTATATGGTCAACAAGCGCGAGATGATCGAGAAGATCGCGGAGCTTGTCGAGACAAAGAAGGTTGAGGGAATCGCTTACATCAACGATGAGACTACAATGAAGGGAGTCCGCGTCGTGATCAGACTCAAGAAGGATGCGAATGCGAATGTGGTGCTCAACATGCTCTACAAGTATTCTCCGCTTCAGTCAAGCTTCTCGGTAAACAATGTGGCTCTCGTGAACGGACGTCCTCGTACCTTGAACCTCAAGCAGCTCATCAAGTATTTCGTGAGACACAGACATGAGGTGATCCTCAGAAGGACCAGGTTCGATCTCGAGAAGGCTCGCAAGAGAGCACATATCCTCGAGGGACTCCTCAAGGCTCTTGATGTAATCGATCAGATAATCAACATCATACGTTCTTCAAAGAGTGTCGAGGAAGCGAAGAATGAGCTCATGGCGACATTCGGCTTTACAGACGTTCAGGCTACTGCCATCGTCGAGATGCGTCTGCGTCAGCTCACAGGTCTCGAGCGTGAGAAGCTCCAGAACGAGTATGACGAGCTCATGAAGTTCATCCACTACTGCGAGGATGTGCTTGCAAACGAGAGCATGCAGATGCAGATCATCAAGGACGAGACCCTTGAGATGAAGGAGAAGTACGGTGATGCAAGAAGGACAGAGATCGCTCTTTCTGCAGAGGAGTTCAATCCAGAGGACTTCTACGCAGATGAGGATGTGGTGATCACAATCTCTCATCTCGGATACATAAAGAGAACATCTCTTACAGAATATCGTCTCCAGAACAGAGGCGGCGTAGGAATGAAGGGAAGCGCGACACGTGACGAGGACTTCATAGAACACATCTATGTGGCCAACATGCACAGCACAATGCTCCTCTTCACCCAGAACGGACGTTGCTACTGGCTCAAGGTATACGAGATTCCGGAAGGCTCACGTGCGTCAAAGGGCCGTGCGATCCAGAACGTGATCAACATCGAGCCTGACGACAAGATCAAGACATACCTCAATGTGAAGAACCTCAAGGACGAGGACTACATCAACAACAATTATATCGTTCTCGGTACAAAGAGAGGTATAATCAAGAAGACTTCTCTCGAGGCATACTCAAGACCGCGTGCAAACGGTGTGATCGCGATTACAGTACGTGAGGGCGACGAGCTTCTCGATGCGATCATGACAAACGGACAGAGCGAAATCCTGCTTGCAGGCCGTCATGGACGCTGCTGCCGCTTCGATGAGAACGATGCAAGGGCCCTTGGAAGAACAGCTTCCGGAGTTCGTGGCATAAATATTGATGATGACGACGAAGTAATCGGAATGATAGCGTATGACCCTACCGCTGAAGATGCGCAGGCGCACAGCCTCCTTGTAGTCAGCGAGCATGGTTATGGAAAGCGTTCTGACTTTGACGAGTACCGCAAGACGAATAGAGGTGGAAAGGGAGTCAAGACGCTTAACATCACAGAAAAGACAGGTGAGCTTGTCGCAATGAAGAACGTGACCGATGAAAACGATCTCATGATAATCAACCGTTCCGGACTCACAATCAGGATGGCAGTGGCCGACATCAAGGTGGCTGGCCGTGCGACCCAGGGTGTACGTCTTATCAATATAAAGGAAGGTGACTCTATCGCAGCCATTTCTGCAGTGAACAAGACGGAAGAGGATGTACCTCAGCAGCCTGTTGAAGGCGCAGCGGAAGATCAGGCTTCGGAACCACAGAATCAGATTAACGAATAACTACTTAATACCACAAACATTATGAAAAGAATCTTGATCGCATTGGCAGTACTTCTTTCAGTACAGGTAGCTGATGCACAGACAAAGACTCCAGAGGCTGCAAAGAAGGCAGTCGAGAGTGCAGAGGCAGCTGCAGCAAACCCTAAGAAGGCTGCAAAGTTGGCAACATGGACAAAGCTCGCGTCAGCTTACATGGATGCTTATAGCGCACCGGCAGGTGCAGCATGGCTTGGAGCTTCAAAGCAGGAGCTTCAGATCCTCATGGGTAATCAGAAGCCTATTTCAACAGAGAATGTCGTTGTTGCAGGTGACCAGCTCGTAAAGGAGGTTTATGCAGACAAGGAGTTCTATTACAACGTTAACGGCCAGCTTGCAATCATCAACGTTACAAAGCCAGTGGTTGAGGACGTTCTCGCTAAGGCTGCTGAGGCTTACAGAAAGGCAGGCGAGCTTGATACCAAGGGCTCAAAGAGCAAGGATATCATGGCAGGTCTTTCAAATGTAGCCAGCAAGTACATCGACGATGGTATGAACTGCTACCAGTTCGGTGACCTCGCAAAGGCAAGCCAGCTTTTCGAGAAGGCTGTAAACGTATCTGCAATGGCTCCTCTTTCAAAGGTTGACACTACAGCTCTTTACAATGCGGCTTATACTGCATGGGCAGGTAAGGATTATGAGAGAGCAAAGAACTTCTTCGAGAGGTGCCTCGCTGCTAACTACTACTATGATGGTGGTGAGGTGTTCGCAAAGCTTGGTGACGTATATACAAACCTCGGTGATGCAAAGAAGGGTGCAGAGACTCTTGAGCAGGGTTTCGTGAAGTTCCCACAGAGCCAGAGCATCCTTATCGGTCTTATCAACTACTATATGACAAGCGGTGAGAATACTGACCGTCTCTTCTCTCTCATCGATGAGGCTAAGAAGAATGAGCCAAACAATGCTTCTCTTTATTATGTAGAGGGTAACATCTACAAGGAGCTCAAGAACATCGAGAAGGCAGTTGAGTCTTATTACAAGTGTGCAGAGATCAACCCTGAGTATGAGTTCGGTTACATCGGAGCAGGTATCCTTTACTATGAGCTCGCTATCGAGCTTCAGGAGAAGGCTGGCAACGAGCTTGATGACAATAAGTACAACGAACTCGTAGGTCAGCTCGAGCAGGCTCTCAAGGACGCTCTTGATCCATTTGAGAAGGCATATGCAGTATCAAAGGATGATCAGCTTAAGGTCAGCGTAGCTGAGTACCTCAAGAACATCTACTATCGTTTCTACAGCAACGGTCCTGAGTATGAAGCAGGATACAAGAAGTATGACGAGGTAGTAAAGTCAGGTGTTGCGAAGTAAGGATCTTAAAGATTCATGATATAAAAAAGGGGAGACGGTCAGACCGTTTCCCCTTTTTCGAATGCCTTCACTATCTTTGCTACAAGAGGGTGTCGGACTATGTCTTCATTCTTGAAGAATATGGTCTTGACGCCCTTTATGTCTTTTGTGAGTTCTATTCCTCTTAGCAGGCCTGAGTCCTTCTTGTTGGGAAGGTCTACCTGGCTGGCATCTCCTGTCACTATGAACTTTGCATCGCATCCCATTCTGGTCAGGAACATCTTGAGCTGGCCGAGATTCGTGTTCTGTGCTTCATCTAGAATGACGCATGCCCTGTCCAATGTACGTCCTCTCATATATGCCAGCGGAGCGATCTGAATTGTGCCTTCTGCCATGAATTCCTGAAGCCTTTTGGCCGGAATCATGTCGCCCAGGGCATCGTAGAGCGGCTGGAGGTATGGGTCAAGCTTATCCTTGAGGTCTCCCGGCAGGAATCCAAGTCTCTCTCCTGCTTCTACTGCGGGACGTGTAAGGATGATTCGCTTGATCTCCCTGTTCTTGAGGGCTCTTACAGCCAATGCTATGGCTATGTATGTCTTTCCTGTTCCTGCGGGGCCGACAGCGAAGATCAGGTCGTTTTCAAAGTATGACTTGACCATATCCTGCTGTGTCCTGTTTCTGGCCTTTATCGGCTTGCCGTCGTTGCCATGAACGATCACGGAGTCTCCGCAGAGCTTGAATCTGTCCGGTGTCGTTTCTCCATCGAACAGATCTTCCACGTCGTATGGTGTTACGTTCATCTTGTGATGCCTTCTTTCAATCAGCATCTTCAATTTTACCTCAAACTCCTCGACGTCGGTATCCTTGCCTTCAAGGATGATTTCGTTCCCCCTTGCAACTACTTTGAGTTCAGGAAAATAGCTGCAGAGAGCCTCCAGATTCTTGTTTGCTGCTCCATAGATCTCGATAGGATCGATGGCTTCCAGTCTGATGTTTTTCTTACTCATTTATGGTTTTTGTGTTTTTATCTTCTATGCCGGTCTGCTCCTTTACATATATATAGGTGTCGACCATTTTGTCATATTCCCATGGCCCGAGCCATTCCTCTTTTCTTCCGATGTATTCCTCGACCGGAACCACCGTATATGAGTCGCAGAATCCTCCTGGACGTGAGCACCACAGGTATGTGAATTCAAGAGGAAGAATCTCCACATCTCCATTGCCATGCATCACGATCCTTACTGTAGCCATGAGCTCCAGCTGGGTGTTTCTTGCACTCATGTTAGAAACGGCATTCCCCAATGAGTATGCCACAGGAACTTTTTTATAACCGTTTGTTTCGGATGTCTCCAGCATCTGGAAGTCCTGTATTACATGGGGGTGTGCACCTATTATCATGTCCGCTCCGCTTTCTGCAAGCCATATCGCTGTCTCTTCCTGTCTGGCCGAGTGTTTCAGCACATATTCCGTGCCCCAATGCGGGAAGGCTATGGTCACGTCTGCATCAGCTTCCTTGGCTTTGGACAAGGCGGATTCCAACTGTGTCCTTGCTGAAAGATAATTGGTCTTGGGCCAGTGTGTTCCCAGCCCCATGTTTGTGCCGTATGTCGCATTAAGCAACGCCAGCTTTATGCCTTTTGACCTTATGAAGAGCGGATTGCGTTGATTCAGCTCCTCCTCGTCTCCTGCCAGTCCCATGAACCTTATCCCTCTTTCATTTTCAAGTCTTCTATAGATTTCAAGTGTCCTTTCTGCGCCCTTTGCCCCCTTGTCGAATATGTGGTTGTTCGCGGCCAGAAATATGTCGAATCCGCAGTCGGCAAGGTAATCTGCAAGGGTGTTCGGTGCGGAGAAGCAAGGGTATCCTGAATAAGGCTCTCCGGCCAGGGTGAACTCCATGTTGGCAATCGCGATGTCCGCCTCTTTGATCTGATCTTCTATCAGACTGAAGTATGAGCTGAAATCATACTCTGAGCCGCCTCTGTGGGCATTTTTTATCTGAGCAGAATGCATCATCACATCTCCCAGGATCCGTATTGTCAGCGTGTCCTGCTTGAATATGGGCCTGACGTACATCAGGGATCTTGTCCACCTTTCAGGCATTGTCAGTTCCTGTGCTGACGCAACGCTTCCTGCCATGGCTGACATCATGACTGAGAGCGCAAGAGATATCTTTCTCGTATGTCGTTGCAGGAAATGCAATTGAATATGTGGTTTTAGATTACAAATATATCAAGAATATTTGGTCTCGGAGCATTAAATCGTTAAATTTGCACGAATACGCGTTATTGAAAAGTTATGAAAAAGAACATATTGCCGGCCCTGCTGGCTCTTATGCTTGTCGTTACCGGATGTGACTTCTTCCGCGTGGTTGCGGGAAGGCCGACAAGCAAGGATATAGAGAAAAAGAGAATAGAGATCATGAAGGCGGAAGAGGCTGCGCTTCAGGCGCGTCTGGACTCCATTGCAGCTGTTGAGGCTGAGAAGCAGAAGGTCATTCAGGATTCTGTTGAGGCCTTGACATACATAGCGGAAAACCGTGTGAATCTTCATGACGTTGCCCGTCTTGGAGGTATTCAGAAGGACGAGCTGACCGACTCTTCGCAAGGTACCCGTTATCGTGTGATACTCGGTTCATTCAAGGATCGTGGAAATGCAGAGAAGCTGCTGCATAAGGTATCTGAGGCTGGAGATTTCTGGCCGCATCTGATTGTTTTGCGCAGTGGCATGGTTGCTGTAGCTGCATGTCCGTCAGACAGGATACAGAATGTGGTCTGGGGTTTGAAGGAGCTCAAGACCAATGACGTGTGTCCTGCTGATGCATGGATATTAAAATGTGAATAAGATGACAGGTATGTTCAGATTCATATCGGCTCTGGCCTTTCTGATGATTTCCTTTTCTGTTTCAGCGCAGTTCCGTGACGGAGCAGTGTATGACGACTTGTATGACGGTGAGACTGTGGCTGCTCTCAAAGCTCATGTACGTGAGCTTTCTGCCTCGCATCTGGAAGGTAGAAAAGCAGGATCTGAAGGCGAAAAGGCTGCTGCCGAATATGTTACAGAGGTTTTGAAGTCGTATGGCGTTGATGTGATATCGCCTGCTGATGGATATGTATTCGGACTTAAGACTGAGTCTGGCGATACCTTGACTTCCAGGAATGTGACAGCATTCGTGCAGGGATATGACAAGAATCTCCGAAACCAGTATATTGTCGTTGGTGCAAGACTTGACAATCTCGGTACAATGACTGTGACTGTGGATGGTAAGCCTGTGGAAAAGGTTTATTGCGGAGCAAACGGTAATGCTTCAGGCTTGGCTGTGCTTATGGAGCTGGCGAGAATGGTCCAGACTAACTCCATAATGTTCCGCCGTTCAGTACTCTTTGTGGCTTTCGGAGCATCGTCGGATTCTTTTGCCGGTTCGTGGTACTTCCTTAACAGGTCGTTCTCTGATGTGGATAAGATCGATGCAATGATAAATCTGGATATGCTGGGTACCGGATATCGCGGGTTCTATGCGTATACTGCTTCAAATATGGATCTGAATTCCATTGCCAGGACTCTTTCAGGAGATCTTCAACCGATTCTTCCTGAGGTTGTTACGACGGAGGTATATCCTTCGGATCACAGGGCCTTCTATGACAAGGAGATACCTGCAGTGCATTTCACGACAGGACGTTTCCCTGAGCATAATACAGAGCGGGATACACAGTCGATTATCGACTATGACAATATGGAAAGAGAGCTTGAATACATCTATAACTTCACTCTGGCTCTTGCCAATGCATCATATGCTCCGTCATTCCGTCCGGACAAGTCTTCTGCCAAGCTGTCTTCAGGTGAGAATGTGACGGCATACAATGACTGCGATCAGAAGCCGATGTTCCTCAATAGCCAGGATCCCCGCAAGTTCCTGAAGGAGTGGGTGTATCAGTACATCAAATATCCTGAAAGAGCACTGATGGAAGGAATTCAGGGCCGTGTCCAGGTCGACTTCATCGTTGAGAAGGACGGACGTGTGACCAATGTCAAGGTTTCAAAGGGAGTGTCGGAAGAGCTGGATGCCGAAGCGGTGAAGGTCATCAGCGCTTCTCCTAAATGGAGAGCCGGCAGGGTTAACGGAGAAAAGGTCCGCACTGCCATGACCATACCGGTTGAATTCCGTCTGGAAAAGAAAGGTGGAAAATCAAGCTTCGGAATAAAGAAATAATATTACTTTTGCAAGATATATATTACAGACCTATGGAATATAATTTTAAGGAAATCGAGAGTAAGTGGCAGGCATATTGGGCTGCCAATCACACATTCAAGGCTGAAATTGACAATTCAAAGCCAAAATATTACGTTCTTGACATGTTCCCGTATCCTTCAGGAGCGGGCCTTCATGTAGGACACCCGCTCGGATACATCGCGAGCGATATCTACAGCCGCTATAAGAGACTTTGCGGCTTCAACGTGCTTCATCCTATGGGATATGACGCGTTCGGACTTCCTGCAGAGCAGTATGCGATTCAGACCGGACAGCATCCCGCTGTGACCACAGAGAAGAACATCGCTCGCTATCGTGAGCAGATGGACAGGATCGGTTTCTCATATGACTGGTCTCGTGAGGTCCGCACATGTGATCCGGGTTATTACAAGTGGACACAGTGGGCATTCCTCCAGATGTTCGACAGCTGGTATGACAATGTACAGCAGAAAGCCCGTCCGATTGCCGAGCTTGAGGCTGCTTTCGCAGAAGGCGGAAGCGCGGCTGTTGATGCTGCATGTGGTGAGGTTGCACCTTTCACAGCAGAGGAGTGGAATGGATTCGACGAGAAGCAGAAGGCTGCTGTCCTTATGCAGTATCGTATTGCATATCAGGGAGAAACAGCTGTGAACTGGTGCCCTGCACTCGGAACTGTACTTGCAAATGACGAGGTCAAGGAAGGATATTCGGTGCGTGGCGGCCATCCTGTCGAGCAGAAGAAGATGACTCAGTGGCAGCTTCGCGTTTCTGCATACGCAGGCCGTCTCCTCGAGGATCTCGAGGATCTTGACTGGACAGATTCGCTCAAGGACATGCAGCGCAACTGGATCGGAAAGAGCCAGGGAGCTGAGATGAACTTCAAGGTGTCGAACGGTGTGGAGGAGTACGACATGACGATCTTCACTACTCGTGCAGATACTGTATTCGGAGTGACCTTCATGGTGCTCGCTCCTGAAAGCGAGTGGGTCGAGAAGCTTACAACACCGGAGCAGAAGGAGGCAGTGGAGGAGTACCTCGCGATGGCTAAGAAGAAGACCGAGCGTGAGAGAATGATGGAAGCAAGAAAGGTGACAGGAGTATTCTCTGGTTCATATGCAACCAATCCTCTCACTGGAGACAAGGTCCCTGTATGGATCGGCGAATACGTGCTTGCAGGTTATGGTACCGGTGCCATCATGGCCGTTCCGGCTCATGACAGCCGTGACTATGCCTTCGCAAAGACATTTGATCTCCCTATCATTCCGCTTATCGAGGGATGTAACGTAAGCGAGTCAAGCTTCGACGCCAAGGAAGGAATCATGTGCAACTCTGGCTTCTTGAACGGAATGACAGTAAAGGAGGCTATTCCTGCTGCCATCGATTATGTAGAGAAGCACGGCATCGGACACAGAAAGATCAATTACCGTCTCCGTGACGCTATCTTCTCTCGTCAGAGATATTGGGGTGAGCCGTTCCCTATGTACTTCAAGGACGGTATCGCGACTCCTATGACACTTGAGCAGCTTCCGCTTCAGCTCCCGGAGGTAGACAAGTACCTTCCTACAGAGTCGGGTGAGCCACCTCTCGGACGCGCGGCAGACTGGACATACGAGGGCTATCCTATCGAGCTCAGCACTATGCCGGGATTCGCGGGCAGCAGCGCGTACTATCTCCGCTATATGGATCCGCACAACGACCAGGCCCTTGTAAGCCGCGAGGCAGACGAGTACTGGAGAGACGTGGACCTCTATATCGGTGGTACAGAGCACGCTACAGGTCACCTCATCTACTCTCGTTTCTGGAACAAGTTCCTCTTCGACCTCGGATATGTATGCGAGAAGGAGCCATTCAAGAAGCTCATCAACCAGGGTATGATCCAGGGACGCTCTAACTTCGTATATCGTATCATCAATACCAATACTTTCGTGTCTTATGGCCTCAAGGACCAGTACGAGACTACTGAGATCCATGTAGACGTGAACATCGTCCGCAACGACCGTCTCGATATTGAGGCTTTCAAGGCGTGGATGCCGGAATTCGCTACAGCTGAGTTCATCCTTGAGGATGGAGAGTATATCTGCGGATGGGCAATCGAGAAGATGTCGAAGTCTATGTTCAACGTCGTGAACCCGGATATGATCTGCGATACATATGGTGCTGATACTCTGAGACTTTACGAGATGTTCCTCGGCCCTCTCGAGCAGTCGAAGCCATGGGATACAAAGGGTATTGACGGTGTGAACAGATTCATCAGGAAGGTATGGAGACTCTTCTATGACCGTGACGGACTTATCGTTACAGACGAGAAGGCTACACCAGAGGAACTCAAGGCTCTCCACAAGCTTATCGGCAAGGTACGCACCGATATCGAGTCATTCTCGTTCAACACTGCAGTGAGTGCGTTCATGATCGCTGTGAACGAGCTTACCGACCTCAAGTGCAGCAAGCGCGAGGTTCTCGAGCAGCTTATCGTTCTCCTTTCTCCTTTCACTCCTCATATCGCTGAGGAACTTTGGGAGGCCCTCGGACATAAGGAAAGCATCACTTATGCGGCATTCCCTGAGTATATCGAGGCATACACTGTCGAAAACTCATGCACATACGCAGTTTCATTCAACGGAAAGATGCGTTTCACAGTAGAGCTTCCGGTTGATATGCCACGTGAGGAGGTTGATGCGCATGTGCGTGGACTTGAGCAGACAGCCAAGTATGTTGCCGGCGGAAATATTGTGAAAGTCATCGTTGTTCCGGGAAAGATCGTGAACATCGTTGTGAAATAAATTCTGTATAACCTATGAAAACCAATAAGATACTGGCCACCCTCTGGGATTATTTCCTCATGACGGTCGGCTCCATTATCTTCTGTATGGCCTGGACATCGTTCATTATTCCGAACGGACTGGCCAGCGGCGGACTGACGGGATTCTGTACCATAATCCAATATGGTACAGGATTGCCGGTAGGTATATCTTACCCGATCCTCAACGTTCTCCTCCTTCTTCTTGGCTTTCTTGTCTTGGGAAAGGGATTCGGCTTCAAGACCATATATGTGATAATCCTCACATCCGTGCTTTTTGATGCCCTTCCGATGTTTCCTCAGCTTGAAGTCCTTATGGATGAGAAGCTTCTGGTCGCTCTTGTAGGAGCTGCTATGGAGTCTGTAGGTATCGGTCTCGTTCTCTTGAGAGGTGGCAGCACAGGAGGAACCGATATCATAGCCATGATAATCAACAAGTTCTGGCCGGTCTCTCCAGGAAGAGTGTACCTTGTCACCGATATGTTCATTATCCTGAGCATCCTTCTTGTTCCGGATAAGGGTATAGTCGACGTGATATATGCGTATGTCGTTATGCTGGGATTTTCGTTCGGAGTCGATTTTGTGCTTATGGGCAACAAATCAACAGTGCAGATCCTTGTGTTTTCGTCTAAGTATCAACAGATTGCAGATCATATCATTACAGCGGCTGACAGAGGTGTTACTGCTCTTGAATCCATGGGCTGGTATTCAAAGCAGGAGAGCAAGGTGCTTCTCATCGTAGCTAGAAAGCATCAGATGAATACCATCCTCAATGATATTAAAAGCATTGACAGCAGGGCATTCATATCCGTATCATCGGCGATGAGTGTCTTCGGAGAGGGATTCGAGGAGGTGAAATCCGGCGTTTCGCTTAAAAAGAATACCAATAAAATAGAAGGAGTACAGCAGGATGGCAACTAAAAAGATTCTACAGACTTCGGTTACGACGCTGATCAAGGAATATGCGCTTGTGACCTTGGGTGTTATGTCCTATGCTTTGGGATGGAGTATATTCCTCCTTCCTAACAACCTCATCGGTGGAGGTGTTTCCGGTTTCGCGTCCATACTCATGTATGCGACCGGCATACCTATGGGAGTCACGTACTTCATCATAAATGTGCTGCTCCTTATCATAGGAACAAAGATCCTTGGAACAGGTTTCGGAGGCAAGACCATCTATGCCATCGTAATGACCTCGGTCATGCTGGGACTCATGCCTAAGATCATCCCGGCGGATTTCATCCATGAGTTCGCCTTGTCAAACGGCAAGCTCATATGTACATTCCTTGGTGGAGCGATTGCCGGTCTTGGTATCGGACTTTCTATCTCGCAGGGAGGCAGTACAGGAGGAACAGATATCGTAGCTCTCCTTTGGTGCAAGTTCCATGCGGCATCGCCAGGTAGGGTCATCCTGATCATCGATGTGGGAATCATCCTCTCATCACTTCTTTTCCCTTCATATACGGAAACCGGAGATCTCCTTCCTTTTACAGAGAAACTTGCTGTAGTGGTATACGGTCTCATACAGGTTACGGTCAGCGGATATGCGATTGACCTGTATCTCTCGGGATCCAAGCAGTCTGTCCAGGCTTTCATCTTCACCAAGAAGGTCAGCGAAATGGCAGATGCGATTGCCTTTGACATGAAGAGGGGAGTGACTGTGATTCCTGCCAAGGGATGGTACTCGAAGGAAGAGAAGAATGTGCTTATGGTCGTGACCAGAAAGACCGATCTAAACCTTCTTCTGAGGTATGTCAAGACAATCGACCCAGATGCTTTCCTCTCCGTTTCGTCGGTGATGGGTGTGTATGGACAGGGATTTGATACCATAAAGATCAAAGCAGGCAAATAATTTCTTTCAGAAAAGTTCAAAACTTTTCAAAAAAAGAAAAATGTGACGAAAAAAGGCCCTCACAGTGCGTTCTGTGAGGGCCTTTTGTTTATTTTTGTCCATTCGTGATTATGTCAAAAATGAAACATTTATGAAGATAGCTGTGATTACATTACTGATACTTCTGACCGTTGCTGTGTCTTTGGCGCAGGTCGTCAACAACAGAAGATACCGGGAGATGCAGGATGTGAAAGGGATACTTTCCCCATATGTTCTTCTGTCCGCAGTATTGTTCCTGGTTGTGGATCTTGCCTTCAGTTCTTCCTGCGATTCCTCTCTTATGACATGCCTGATGCTTTCCATGACGGGCATGTTCCTGCTTACTTCTTCATTGTGGGAAGCCGATAAGATACGCAGATGGGCTGTCGTTGCTGTGGCGGGAAATGTATTCCTGTCCATATGGCAGATAGTATCTGTGACAGTATTGTCAAAGCCGATTCCTGGCACTGCTACGATGCTCTTTACCGGCTGTATGCTTGTATGTCTGGATGGGTTGTTCATAGCAGGACTTGCTTCAAGAGTCAGGAGCGTAAAGGCCGTGATGAAGACAGGTACTGTATGGGCGAATGTGGGGCTTGGAACTGATGCGTTTTACCTTCTGGTGTGTACTGGCATAGTTTCGATATATTTCTGTATATCTGCTGTTGCAGAAACATCAGGCGGAGTTCATGCTGCATTGACGGCGCTTCTTCTGGGAGGAGAGCTGGTTGCATACGGATATAGGATTCTGACCGATTCTTTGTTCGTGCTGTGGAGGAAGCAGGAGCAGAGGATAGTCGAATCCCTCAAAGTCACGAGCGTGGAATCAGCT
Organism: Bacteroidales bacterium; assembly: GCA_017556765.1. Lineage (GTDB taxonomy): Bacteria > Bacteroidota > Bacteroidia > Bacteroidales > UBA932 > Cryptobacteroides. The sequence goes on along the minus strand of JAFYME010000066.1, from coordinate 11,041 downwards.
TCCGATATGTCGAGAATAGACGAGGTGTATAAGGATATATATGAGAGGGTTGTGGCATATTTTGAAAGAGAGAAGCCTTTTCTTGATTCCGAACTTACAATAAATGATCTTGTCAAAGTCCTGTATTCAAACAAACTCTATATCTCCAGAGCGATAAGTCAGTTCACAGGCAGGAATTTCTGCCAGTTCGTGAATTACTACAGGATAAAGTATTCGACAGAATGCTTCAAGGCAAATCATGACCTGAAGATACATGAGATTTCCAGCATGTCGGGGTTCAATTCCATAGTGACTTTCAACATGGCTTTCAGGCTTTATATGGGCGAGAACCCGAGCGATTGGTGCCGAAAGGAGAAGGGAAGATATGTCAAGGGCAAAAAATAAGTTGTGGATTCGCCCGCGGAAGATTATCTTTGCGGAAAATTGAATATCAAATTAAAATATAGTCATTTATGGCAGACGAGAAGATTATTTTTTCGATGAACGGTGTGGGCAAGATCCTGCCTCACAACAACAGGGTGATCCTCAAGGACATCTATCTTTCATTCTTCTATGGAGCTAAGATCGGTATTGTCGGTCTTAACGGATCGGGTAAGTCGACCCTCATGAAGATCATTGCAGGTATCGAGAAGGGATACCAGGGCGAAGTGGTCTGGGCACCGGGATATTCTGTAGGATACCTCGAGCAGGAGCCTCAGATGGATCCGGAAAAGACAGTGATCGAAGTCGTTCAGGAAGGTGTTCAGGAAGTCATGGACATCCTCAAGGAATATGAGGAAGTGAACATGAAGTTCTGCGAGCCTATGTCTGACGAGGAGATGGCAGCTCTGATCGAGCGTCAGGGTGAGCTTACAGAGAAGATCGAAAACTGCGGAGGCTGGGAGATCGATTCAAAGCTCGAGAGAGCTATGGACGCGCTTCAGTGCCCTCCTTCAGACGCCAAGGTAAGCACTCTCTCGGGAGGTGAGCGCCGTCGTGTGGCTCTTTGCCGTCTTCTTCTCCGTCAGCCGGATGTGCTCCTTCTTGACGAGCCTACCAACCACCTCGATACCGAGAGTATCCAGTGGCTCGAGGCTCATCTCCAGCAGTACAAGGGTACGGTCATCGCTGTTACCCACGACCGTTACTTCCTCGACAATGTGGCAGGATGGATCCTCGAGCTTGACAGAGGCGAGGGTATTCCATGGAAGGGCAACTACTCTTCATGGCTTGATCAGAAGAGCACACGCCTTGCTCAGGAGGAGAAGCAGGAGAGCAAGCGTCGCAAGGCCCTCGAAAGAGAGCTCGAGTGGGTGCGCATGGCTCCGAAGGCACGTCATGCGAAGTCCAAGGCCCGTCTGGGTGCGTACGAGAAACTGGCTGCAGATGACGGACGTGAGAAGGAGGCCGCTCTCGAGATCTTCATTCCGAACGGACCGCGTCTCGGTAATAAGGTCATCGAGTTCAAGAACGTATCAAAGGGATATGGCGACAAGCTTCTTTATGAAAACCTCAATTTCGTGCTTCCACCAGCAGGTATCGTGGGTGTGATCGGTCCTAACGGTGCCGGAAAGACAACGCTTTTCCGCCTTATCATGGGTCTTGATACTCCTGATACAGGAGAGATCACTATCGGTGAGACAGTGAAGATTGCATATGTAGACCAGCAGCATAAGAGCATCGATCCTGAAAAGACCGTATATGAGACAATCGCTGAGAATTCTGAGTTTGTAAAGCTTGGCAAGAGAGAGGTCAATGCTCGTGCTTACGTGTCACGTTTCAACTTCTCGGGAGCGGATCAGGAGAAGCTCTGCGGCATCCTCTCAGGTGGTGAGAGAAACAGACTTCACCTTGCCCTCACTCTCAAGGACGAGGGTAACGTGCTCCTTCTCGACGAGCCTACCAACGACGTTGACGTAAATACAATCCGTGCTCTTGAGGAAGGTCTTGAGAACTTTGCCGGATGTGCGGTTGTAATCTCTCATGACCGTTGGTTCCTCGACCGTATCGCGACTCATATCCTCGCATTCGAGGGCGATTCTCAGGTATACTTCTTCGAGGGAACATACTCTGAGTATGAGGAGAACAAGAAGCGCCGTCTCGGCAACGATGAACCAAAGAGATTCAAGTACAAGAAACTCATGGAAGAATAATGACAGAAGCGCCGGTCTCAATCAAGAGTCCGGCGCTTTGTTTTAGAAGTTGAAGTATCTTGCTGCATTGTCGTGTGATATGTCCCTTACCATCTGGTGGATGAAAGGCATCTCGCTGACAGGTAGTTTTCCGTTCTGAAGGTCTTCGCCTATGAGGTTGCATAGGATCCTGCGGAAATATTCATGGCGAGGATATGAAAGGAAACTGCGTGAGTCGGTAAGCATGCCGACAAAGCGGCTGAGAAGACCGATAGAAGAAAGCGCATTCATCTGCTTCTTCATGCCGTCCTCCTGATCCAGGAACCACCATCCTGATCCAAGCTGCATCTTGCCCGGACATGTCCCGTCGTTGAAGGTATATGCCATTGCTACAAGCACTTCAGTGTCCTTAGGATTCAGATTGTACAGGATTGTCTTTGTGAGCTTATCCTCCATTGCAAGCCTGTCGAGGAACTTGTGTCCCGCAGCTGCGAGCGGCAGGTCGAGGATTGCGTCATATCCTGTGTCCGGTCCTACAAGATTGAACATTCTGGTGTTGTTGTTGCGTATCGGGCCGATATGGAACTGCTGTGCCCAGCCCTTGTCGTGGTACATTCTTCCCAGATCGAGGAACATTGCGCTCTTGAATTTGAGCACATCCTGCTCGGAAGGACGCTCTCCCTTGAGGGTGTTGCGGAATATCCTGTCGATCTCTTCAATCTCGAAATCCTCAGCATAGAATGTGTCCATGCCATGGTCAGATATGCGGCATCCGATCTCATGGAAGAAGTCCTGACGCTTGCGCAGGGCGTCGAGGAGGTCCTGATAGTTGCTGATCGTGATGCCTGCAGCAGCTCCGAGAGTCTGCATGTATTCGCGGTACTGAGCAGGATTCTCTATAGCCATGGCCTTGTCCGGACGCCATGTCGGAAGAACCTTTGTCCCGAATGGATTCTCCTTGATCTGTCTGTGGTATTCCAGCGTGTCGGCCGGATCGTCAGTCGTGCAGACTACTTCTACGTTGAATTTCTTCATCAGCCCCTGGCCTCTGTATTCTTCTGTCTGGAGCTTTGCGGTACATTCGTCATATATCGCTCTGGCAGTCGTAGGATTGAGAGTGTCGTAGATGCCGAATCCTCTCGCGAGTTCCATATGAGTCCAGTGATAAAGCGGATTTCTCATCGTGTAAGGAACTGTCTCCGCCCACTTCTCGAACTTTTCATAGCTTCCGCGATTGCCGGTGATGTATTCTTCCGACACGCCGTTGCCTCGCAACGCACGCCATTTATAATGATCTCCTCCAAGCCATACTTCGGTAAGATCGGAGAACTGGTAGTTGTCCGCAATCATCTTAGGCACAAGATGACAGTGGTAATCTATGATAGGCAGGTTTTCTGCACTTTCGTGGTAGAGCTCACGTGCGTAATCGTTTGTGAGCATGAAGTCTTCAGTTATGAAAGCCATAATTCTTACGTGTTTTCAAGCTATAAATATAGTCATTTTCTATAAATAAAAGCATAAAACGCCCATAACTTGTTATAAATAAAATTTATTCATACATTTGTAGTTGATAAAATTTTTTAAAAACAATGAAGAAGTTCACCTTGCCTAAGGATGGCGGCTTGATAGAGGCTGGATTGCCGGAAGGTATCCTTCACAGCTATGAAAGGATACCGGCTCATATATTTGAAGATGAGGATGTTGCAAGTGCTGATCTTGCGGAGGTCATAATAAGGGCCATCAACGGAAGCTATGGAGTTTTCAGACTTGGACTCACGACGGGATCTTCGCCGGTATCGTTGTACCGCGAGCTTGTAAGGCGTCATAAGGCAGGTGATGTGTCTTTTGAAAATGTAGAGATCTTCAGTATTGATGAGTACTATCCGGCTCCACCTCCTTCGCAGAGCCGTAACAACAGACTCTATGAAGAGCTGATATCAAAGATCGATGTCAAGCATGACAATGTCCATGTTCCAAGATATGATGAGGTAAAGAGCACAGTGACTGAGTCAAATGCAGCCTTTGACAAGATGGCCAAAGGACTGGATCTCCTGGTGATGGGTGTCGGTGAGCGGGGTCAGCTTGGATTCAATGAAGTCGGCTCGTCAGAGAAGAGCCGCACAAGGACTGTCCTCCTCTCTTATAATTCAAGGAAGAGGCAATCGGTTAATTTCAAAGGCAACATCGATGAGACTCCTAGAAATGCGATCACCATGGGCGTCTCTACCATGCTTTCTGCAAAAAGGATTGTCCTGATTGCATGGGGTGAGGACAAGGCTGAGATTGTAAGAAGAATCGTTGAAGAGAAGCCTACGTCGGATTGTCCTGCGTCATTCCTCCAGCGACATGAGAACATCTCCTTCTATGTGGATGAAAACTCAGCTTCACTTCTTACAAGAAATGTCGCTCCATGGCTGGTGGGACCATGCGAATGGACGCCTAAATTTGTGCGCAAGGCGGTGGTATGGCTTTGTGAAAAGCTCCATAAGCCTATCTTGAAGCTGACACAGGGCGATTACCTTTCAAACGGTCTTGGAGAGCTTCTCGAACAGATAGATTCATATGACCAGATAAATATAAAGGTATTCAACGATCTCCAGCATACTATCTCGGGCTGGCCGGGGGGAAAGCCGAATTCTGATGACAGCACAAGGCCGGTTCCTTCGTCACCGTTCCCTAAGAGAGTCGTGATCTTCTCTCCACATCCTGACGATGACGTGATCTCCATGGGAGGAACATTCATCAGACTTGTAGAACAGGGACATGACGTGCATGTGGCTTATCAGACTTCCGGAAATGTGGCGGTTCATGATGACGTTGTGCTTCAGCATATGGATGCCGCTCGCGAGCTCGGTTTCGGAGACAGGTTTGAAGAGGTAAAGGAGATCATTGCTTCAAAAAAGGCGGGAGAACCTGAGCCAAGAGCGCTGCTCGAGCTCAAGGGCGCTATACGTCGAAGCGAGGCAAAGGCCTCAGTACGCTCCTTCGGTCTCAATGATCAGACCAATGCCCACTTCCTGAACCTTCCTTTCTATGAGACAGGAGGAATCAAGAAAGGAGAGAGGACGCAGAAGGACATTGACATTATCGTGGAGCTTCTCAATGAAGTTAAACCGCATCAGATATATCTGGCCGGTGACCTGGCAGACCCGCATGGCACGCATCGTGTATGTACAGAGGCCGCGCTGGAGGCATTGAATCAGCTGAAGGGTGCAGATTGGCTTGAGGAATGTCATGTGTGGCTTTACAGAGGCGCATGGATGGAGTGGGAGCTCGGAAAGGTGGACATGGCTGTTCCGCTCAGTCCGGACGAAGTGATCAAGAAGAGACATGCGATCTACCGTCACCTCTCGCAGAAGGACATCGTTCCGTTCCCAGGCGAGGACTCTCGTGAGTTCTGGCAGAGGGCCGAGGAGAGGACCGAAAACACAGCCAGACTGTATGATGAGCTGGGAATGGCTGAGTATCAGGCTATTGAAGTATTTGTGAAATTGTTTTAAAAGTGTAGTATATGAGACTTATCATTGAAAAGGACGCTCAGAACGGATCTGTATGGGCTGCCAGATACATAGTATCAAAGATTAAGGCGAAGGCTGCGGTTACAGACAAGCCATTCGTGCTCGGACTCCCTACAGGAGGAACGCCGGTAGGCACATATCAGGAGCTTATCCGCATGTACAAGGCCGGTGAGGTGTCTTTCGAGAATGTGATCACATTCAACATGGACGAGTATGTGGGACTTCCTGAAGAACATCCTGAAAGCTATCATTCATTCATGGCGAAAAACTTCTTCGACCATGTGAATGTACCTAAGGAAAACATCAACATCCTTAACGGTAATGCCGAGGATCTTGCTGCTGAGTGCGCTGCATATGAGGCGAAGATCGTGGCAGCAGGAGGCATTGACCTTTTCATGGGTGGCGTAGGTGAGGATGGACATCTTGCATTCAACGAGCCGTTCTCGTCGCTGGTTTCGCGTACAAGGGTGAAGACCCTTACATATGATACCATCCTCGTGAATTCACGCTTCTTTGACGGTGACATCAGCAAGGTTCCGACAACAGCTCTGACAGTCGGTGTCGGTACGGTCATGGATGCAAAGGAAGTGCTTGTACTTGCTTTCAGCCACAAGAAGGCCAACGCTCTCCGTGAGGCGATTGAGGGAGCATATTCGCATAAATGCACCCTTTCCGCCCTTCAGGCACATCCGCATGGAATCATCGTCGCGGACGAGCTTGCAGTAGGAGAACTCAAGGTAAATACATACAGGTACTTCAAGGATATCGAGAAGGATAACCTCCTTTAATGAAAATTGTAAATGCGCCATTCAAAAGACGCATTTACTTTTTTTCACTATATTTGTGGGCTGAACATATGTTCGGCCCACAAATGTATATACTAAAACCGTTTGATAATGAATAAGATAAGATCAATCTTACTCGCGCTCACAGTAGTTTTCGCAGCATTGCTTGCATACGGAGTGTGGACGCGTCCAAGTGCCAGACCAGCAGATCATGAGGGCTTTTCTGCAGCCCGTGTAATAAAGGATATCGAAGTAATGTCCAAGGAACACCACTCCGTGGCTCATCCCGAGGAGAGGGCGAAAGTAAGGGAATACCTTATGCAGAGACTTGAAGGCCTTGGCGCTGATACAGTCATGCTTTATGAGTACGATTCTCTTGTAGGACCTAAGAACAAGCATGTGGTATATACTTTCGATGCAAAGAATATCGTTGCGGAGTTCCCTCCTCTCGAAGCTTCTGCAGATCCTACTTACCTTCTGATGGTAGCTCATTATGACTCAAGATATTCTCAGCCGATGCCTAAGGACACTGTATGGTCATACGGCGCCGCTGACGACGGCTACGGAGTCGGCGTGATCCTCGAGACCGTAAGTCAGGTCCTCAAGAACCGTCAGGACTGGAAGCAGGGTGTGAAGGTTCTCTTCACCGATGCGGAAGAGGTCGGAATGATGGGTATGACGGCTCTCTGGGAGAACAACCGTGAGTTCTTCGACAATGTCGGCTTCATGATCAATCTCGAGGCCCGCGGCCCATGGGGACCGGCCCTCCTTTTCGAGACATGCCCGGGAAATGAGAAGGTCATGGACCTTTATGCTTCAGCGGCGAAGTCTCCATATACATATTCGCTTACTACTGTGGTATACAGCTTCATGCCTAATTTCACAGACTTCACGATCGTGAAGGATGAGGTTCCGGGAATGAACTTCTCGACTATCGCCGACGTGAACCATTATCATACAGATCTGGACAACTTCAGCAACATAAGCGCGAAGTCAATCCAGCATTACGGTGCTCAGGTCCTTCCGATCGCATTGGAATACCTTACAGACGAGAAGTATTCAGACAAGGATTATTTCAGGGCTGAGGACGATACCACAAACTTCACCATCCCTGTTCTTGGTCTCTTCAACTTCAGCAAGGGAATGTATAAGGTGGTGAATGTGATTGTGTTCGTTCTCTTCCTTCTTGCTCTTGGATTCGAGGGCTTGCGTGGCAGACTCAAGGCGATGAAGGTGCTCAAGACTTCGCTTGTTGTTCTTGGAGCGGCGGTAGGTGTGCTTCTTTTTGGAGAGCTTGTCGCCTATCTTTCAGCCCTCATCGCAGGAGCTAAGTTCAAGCTTTTCGGAGTCATCCACGGAATCGGCTTTGACAATGTGGCCATGATCGTTTCGACAGTGCTGATAGCTGCGGCTTCTGTGCTTGTATACCTCTCTGGAAGAAGCAAGGCCGTAAGGATGGCTTCCGGTTCCATGAGGGCAAGTGCGGCGACAAATGCAGTGGCGAAGCATGCTGCCAATACCCTTTATGGTACATTGGCTCTCATGTTCCTCCTCAGCGCCGTTCTTCTCTTTGCGCTTGGAGAAAACCTCATGTTCTTCGTGCCGCTTGCCTTTGCGACAGCAGGTCTGATCCTTTACCGTCTCACATCTCTCAAGGTATGGCTTCTTCTTGCGTCGGGCATGATCCTTCTTCACGCATTCTCGTTCCTCTATGCTCTGGCCATGGCCCTTACAATCGGAGCGTACGGAGCTGTTGCGATGCTTGCATTCTGTGACATCATGGTTCTGATCCCGATGGCGGATCTTTATCTTCTCGATCAGTCCAAGAAGAAATAAACGATAGATGAAACTCATTGTTGAAAGCGGAGCCACAAAAACCGCATGGAGGTCTCTGGCTTCGGACGGGACTGTGCGTGAGGCGCTTACGTCCGGACTGAACCCAACATGTCTTGACGAGGAAATCTGCCGTGACATCATCAGATCGGCCATACCCGCCTTGAATCCGGCGGGAGAGACGATCGAGCATGTGTATTTCTACGGAGCCGGTCTTGTATCCGAGGAGTCAGCGTCGATTCTTCGTGCATCCCTGGATATGTGGTGCCCGTTTGCGACGGTGGAGTTTCATTCTGATATCCTTGCTGCGGCAAGGGCGCTTTTCGGCGACGGCAGCGGAGTCGTGGCCATAATGGGAACAGGCTCGAACAGCTGTCTTTACGATAACGGCAGTATCGTCAGGAATATACGTCCGGGAGGATATATCCTTGGCGATGAAGGCGGCGGGGCCTCTTTTGGCAAAGCTTTCCTGGCAGATTTCGTCAAGGGACTTCTTCCTCCAGAAATAGAGGAGGAGCTGGTGGCGGAAACCGGTCTGGACTATGCGAAGGTCGTCCGCAAGGTATATAAGGAGCCTGCGGCATCTGCGTTCATGGCGTCTTTTGCGCCGTTCATAATGAAAAGGATAGAGCACCCGTACATGTACAGGCTTGTATATGAGTGCCTTGAAAGTTTTGTGGTGAGAGCTTTGTCGCGGTATTCTTCTGATGATGAGCCTTTTGCTCTCAAGGTCGGAGTCGTCGGATCGTTAGGATGTGCGTGCAGGGAAATCCTTGATAAGATCGGAAGAGAGCACGGACTGGAATTTGTCAAGTTCCTGAAGTCACCTATAGATGAATTGGTAAAGTATCATGGCATATAAAGAAAATTATCCTTCAAAACTGCTCGAAGAAGCGGTGGATGCGATCAGCTCCCTTCCCGGAGTCGGCCGCAGGAGCGCTTTGCGTCTTGCACTGCACCTTCTGAAGCAGCCGCAGGAGAATGTGCATCATTTCACATCGGCGATCGACCGTCTGCGTGATGATGTGATGTACTGCCGTACGTGCAGGATGATTTCAGATCAGGAGACATGTTCCATCTGCTCCGATCGATCGCGCGACCATAGGACCATATGTGTCGTGGAGAGCGTGCGTGATGTCATGAGCATAGAAAACACCGGGCAGTATCATGGTGTGTATCATGTGCTTGGAGGTATCATATCGCCTATAAACGGTGTCGGCCCATCTGATCTTACCATACGTGAGCTTGTGGCAAGAGTCGCGGATCTGGTTTCTCCCGAAGGATTGTTTGAGGCGGATGCTCCCGGCATTGATGGCGCTCCTGTCGAAGTGATACTTGCTTTGAGCGGTGATGTGGAAGGGGAGACGACGGCCTTCTATATCTACAGGCAGATATCGCAGTATGGCATAAAGGTGTCGTCGCTTGCGCGCGGACTCGGCTTTGGGGACAATCTTGAGTATGCTGACGAACTTACTCTGGGACGTTCGATCGTGAACCGTCAGATCTTCAAACCATAATATCGTTGTCATTCCGAGCTTGTAGATGAATCTGCATCCTTTTTGTTGGATATCTGAATAAAAAAAGGTAAATTTGCAAGCTTGTGTTTTGTTCGCAAGCCTGTTTCGTGTAATTTGAACTCGTTCCGACGACTGGGCCGGAACTTAAAACGGACGAGGTATGATTGAGATCTTCTACAAGAAAGACGGACAGATGATGGTTTCCCAGTCGGAAACGGATTTTGCTACCATTCCATACACAGACGTTGTCTGGATTGACCTCTTTGTCCCTTCGGGCGAGGAGAAGAGAGCTGTGGAGCAGTTTCTCGGTACTGTCATCCAGAACAGGGCCCAGGCGGAAGAGATCGAGATATCATCGCGATTCTACGAGACGGAAAAGGCTATTTTCGCCAATACGAGCTTCCTTACCCCAGGTCCCGACGAGTACAATGAAGAGACCGTTTCGTTCATCCTCACTGACAACATTCTGACGACCTTGCGCGAATGCCCTCTGCGAAGCTTCACAGACCTTCAGCGCAGGATCCTCGCTTTCCCGAAGATGTACGAGTCAGGTCATGTGGCCTTCCTCAGCATCCTTGAGCAGCGTATCGACCTTGATGCCGACATGGTCGAGCTCGTGTCAAAGGAGATCAATCAGTACAACAGGAAGGTGAGCGTCGGAGAAGACATCAGTGAAGAATTCCTCATCGACATCAACCTCCTCCAGGAGAACACAATGCTCATCCGTGAGAACATCATAGACAAGCAGAGGGTTATCTCGAGCATCCTCAAGAGCCCTAAATATCCTAAGGAGTATCATTCAAGACTGAATGTCCTCCTCAAAGATATCTCGTCTCTTATCAACCATACCGACTTCGGCTTCGAGCGTCTGGAGTACCTCCAGAACACAGTACTCGGTATCATCAACCTCGATCAGAACAAGATCATGAAGGTGTTCACCCTCGTTTCCCTCATGCTCATGCCTCCGACTCTGATCGCCAGCTTCTTCGGAATGAACGTCAGCTTCGGCTGGGTCGGCACTTCCGCATGGTCATGGCTGATAGTGCTTCTGCTGATGGGCATATCCACAGTCGCTATCTTCATGGTCTTCAAGAGAAGGAAGATGTTCTAGAATATTTTACGAAACCCTTTGAAAATCCGAAAATTATCCATATTTTTGCGCGCTTTTTGACCGAAAGCGCGCTTTTTTATCGTAAGTCGCTTAAGGCAAGCACAATAAATAATGTTTAACCCACTAGTTTGTTTTTAATTTTACAATGGAAGAAAACAAGACAGTT